>QEVM01000366.1 GCA_003576805.1 Pseudomonadota bacterium
GCGCAGCGCTGCGTGCGGTGCACCGCGAGCTGCGCGCGGAGCGGGGCCGCGCGGACGCGCGCGCCGTCGAGTCGGCGCTGCGCGCGCACCTCGGCGCGGTGCGCCGGCTCGCCGCGTTCGCGTTCTACGAGCGCGTGCTCTCGCTCTGGCACGCAGTGCACCTCCCGCTCTGCGTCCTCCTCTTCAGCGCGGCGGCGATCCACGTGATCGCCGTGCACCTGTACTGATCGTGCGCCGGCGCTGGGCGATCGTCGCGTGCTGGCTCGCCGCCGCCGGCCCGGCGCAGGCAGGCGTGTTCGAGACGCTGGTGATGCCCGGCCCCGTCGCGAAGGCGCACGCCGACATCGAGGGCGAGTGCGCGAAGTGCCACGAGCCGTTTCGCGCCGAGGCGCAGCGCGGGCTCTGTCTCGACTGCCACGACGCGGTCGCCGCCGACCAGCGCGAGCGCGCGGGCTACCACGGCAAGCACCCGGTCGCGGCGAAGGCGGAGTGCCGGAGCTGCCACGGCGAGCACCGCGGGCGCGACGCCGACGTCGCGGGGCTGGATCGCGCCGCGTTCGATCACGCGATGAGCGACTTCGCGCTCGAGGGCCTACATGCGACGGTGCGCTGCGCGGCGTGCCACGCCGCCGGCAAGCCCTTCCGCGACGCCGGCCGCGCTTGCGGCGACTGCCACGGTGACGCCGACCCGCACCGCGGCGAGCTCGGCCGCGACTGCGCGAAGTGTCACGACGCCGGCGGCTGGGCGGGCGCGCGCTTCGATCACGCGACGACCGACTTCGCGCTCGCGGGACGCCACGCGGAGGTGCGCTGCGGCGCGTGCCACGCCGGCGGCTACGCGAGCACGCCGGCCGACTGCGGCTCCTGCCACCTCGTCGACGACGCGCACCGCGGCCGCTACGGGACGCGCTGCGGCGACTGCCACGCCGCGGCCGGCTGGAAGGAAGCCGCCTTCGACCACGCGCGCGACACGCGCTTCGCGCTCGCAGGGCGGCACGCGGAGATCGCGTGCGAGGGCTGTCACGCGAGCGGCTTCGAGAAGGCGCTCGCGACCGACTGCGCGAGCTGCCACCGCGCCGACGACGTCCACGAGGGCCGCCACGGCTCTCGCTGCGGCGACTGTCACGGCGCCGCGGCCTGGACGCCCGCGCGCTTCGATCACGACGTCCGCACGAAGTTCGCGCTGGCCGGCGCGCACCGCGGCCTCGCCTGCGAGTCGTGCCACACGCGCCCCGCGCACGAGCAGGCGCTCGCGACCACGTGCATCTCGTGCCACCGCGACGACGACGCGCACGAAGGCCAGCAGGGCGAGTCGTGCGAGCGCTGCCACGTCGCGGCCGGCTGGCGCGAGCAGGTTCGCTTCGATCACGATCTCGCGCGCTTCCCGCTGCTCGGCATGCACGCCGTGACCGCCTGCGAGAGCTGCCACACGACGGCCGCGCACCGCGGCACGGCGACGGCGTGCAGCGACTGCCACCGCGACGACGACGCGCATGGCGGCGCGTTCGGCGCGCGCTGCGAGAGCTGTCACAACCCCAACGCGTGGGCCGCCTGGCGCTTCGACCACGCGGTGCAGGCGCACTTCGCGCTCGAGGGGGCGCACGCAGAGCTCGCGTGCGCCTCGTGTCACCAGCCCGCGTCCGAGGGCGGCGCGCTCCGCGCGATCGCGACCGACTGCGGAAGCTGCCACGAGGCCGACGACCGCCACCAGGGCGATCTCGGACGCGACTGCGGGCGCTGTCACGGACAGGCGGACTGGCGCGACGTACGCGTCCGCTGACCCGTGGGGCGGACGTGATTCACTTCGCCGGGCGCGCGCTTGCGTCCGCGGCTGCGCGCGCCACGCAGGCGCGCCGGCCGCGCTCTATCCTCCAGCGCGGAGCGGGGACCGCCGAGCAGAGCAGGCAGCGTCCCGGAGGTCATCCAGATGTCGCGTCGCCACTCGTTTCCGATGCTTCGTTGGGCCGTTGCGGGGATCGCCGCGATCGCGTTCGGGTGCACCACCGTCGATCCCGTGACGGGCGAAGAGAAGATCGACCCGTTGCCGACGGCCGCCGCCGTGGCCGGCGCCGCCGCCGTCGGCGCGCTGATCTACACCGCGGCCGACGACGACGACGACGATGACGACCATCGCCATCGGCGCGGCTACAAGGGCCGCGGCTACCGGCCGTTCTCGCCGTCGTCCGGCGTGTGGTGCTACCCCGACCAGCAGCGCTGCTACAACAACGACGGCTACGCCAAGAAGTGGACGCGCCGCGTCTTCGGCGACTGAGCCCGATCAGCAGACCGAGCCCGGTCAGGACGATCGGCGCGCGCCCGCGCTGCGCAGCACGCGCGCGTTGCCCACGCGCAGCGTCAGCTTCTCCCGGTCGAACAGCTCCATCAGCGGCACGGCGTGCTTGCGCGTGGTGCCGATGACGGCCTTGTAGTCGGGCGTCGCGAGCGAGCCGCGCCGCTCGAGCTGCGCGACCACGCGCGCGCGCAGCGCGTCGACCGCGTCGCGGTCGAACCAGAAGTCGTCCGGCGCGGCGACGAGCGCGCCCTCGCGCACGAGGTGGGCGAGCAGCGGGCGCAGCGTCTCGGGCCGCCGGCCGAGCCGTTCCGCCCACTCCTTCAGATTGGGCGGCTCGAGCCCGGCGAGCGCGGCGTCGCGGCGGATGCGCGCCGCGAGCGCGGCGTCGCCCGCTGCGAGCGCGCCGGCGTGCGCGGTCGAGCGGACGCCGTTCGCCGTGGACGCGACGCGCCCCGACGCCGCGAGCCGCGCGATCGCGAGG
>QEVM01000367.1 GCA_003576805.1 Pseudomonadota bacterium
GAGCAACGCGGCGCGCAGCGCGTCGACGCCGGCGCCCGTCGCCGACGAGACGCGCACGATCGGCGCGCCGGCGAGCGATCCGCCCGCGAGCAGCGCGCGCGCCGCCGCCTCCGCGGCGGCGGCGGCGTCCGCGCCGGCGAGATCGCTCTTCGTCAGCGCGACCACGCCGCGGCCGAGCCCGAGCAGCTCGCAGATGGCGAGGTGCTCGCGCGTCTGCGGCATCGGGCCCTCGTCGGCCGCGACCACGAGCAGCACGACGTCGATGCCGCTCGCGCCCGCCACCATGGTGCGCACCAGCCGCTCGTGTCCGGGCACGTCGACGACCGAGAGCCGCGTGCCGTCGTCCAGCACGAGCGGCGCGAAGCCGAGCTCGATCGTGATGCCGCGCGCCTTCTCCTCCGGCAGCCGGTCGCAGTCGACGCCCGTCAGCGCGCGCACGAGCGCGGTCTTGCCGTGGTCGATGTGGCCCGCCGTGCCGAGCACGAGACGCGGCGGCGACGCTTCGGACGCTTGCGGCACGCGCGCAGTGTGAGGCGGCGGGCGCGCGCCGGTCAAGCGCCGCGCCGGTGCGCGGCGCTAGCGTCCGCCGCGTGATCTACGCGCTGGAGCTGATGGGCGTCGCGGCGTTCGCGGCGAGCGGCGTCGCGGCGAGCCGCGCGAAGCGGCCCGACCTGATCGGCGCGATGATCCTCGCGTTCGCGACCGCGCTCGGCGGCGGCATCATCCGCGACGCGATCCTCGGCGTGCCCGCGCAGACCTTCCGCGACGGCTTCTACTTCGCCGCGATCCTGTTCGGCGCCGGCGTCGCGCTGCGCGCGCCGCGCATGATCCTGCGGCTCGGCTCGACGCTGCGCGTCGCCGACGCGATCGGACTCGGCCTCTTCAACGCGTCGGGCATGATGAAGGCGTACGAGTCGGGCGAGGTGAGCCCCGTGTTCGCGGTCGTGCTCGGGACGATCACCGGAACGGGCGGCGGCATCATCCGCGACGTGCTGTGCAACGAGATGCCCGCGCTGCTGCGCCCGGGCGAGCTGTACGTGACGACCTGCATCGCGGGCGGCCTCGCCGGGCTCGCGGCGCTCGCGCTGGGCGCCGACCCGGTCGCCGCGAGCGGCGTCATCGCCGGCGTCACGATCGGCTTCCGGCTGCTCGCGATCCGTTACAACTGGAAGCTCGAAGCGCTGCGCGGCGTGGAGTAGGGCGGCGCCTACTTCGGCGCGATGCGGTCGAAGCCGCACCACGCCTGGAGCGCCTTCGGGATCGCGACGCTGCCGTCGGCGCGCTGGTGGTTCTCGAGCAGCGCGACGAGCGCGCGCGACACCGCGACCGCCGTGCCATTGAGCATGTGCACGTGTTCGGTCCGCTTCGCGCCGCTCCGCCGGAAGCGCGCGCCGAGGCGGCGCGCCTGGTAGTCGGTGCAGTTGGAGGTGCTGGTCACCTCGCCGTAGCCGCCCGCCTCGCCGCGCGAGAGCATCCACGCCTCGATGTCGAACTTGCGGAACGCCGGCGCGCCGAGGTCGGCGGCGGCGATGTCGAGCACGCGGTAGGGCAGCTCGAGCGCCTGGAAGTAGCGCTCCTCGAGCGCGAGCAGCTCGGCGTGCATCGCCTCCGAGTCCTCGGGGCGCGTCACCGCGAACATCTCGACCTTGGTGAACTGGTGCACGCGGTAGAGGCCGCGGCTCTCGCGGCCGTAGGAGCCGGCCTCGGTGCGGAAGCAGTGCGAGAGGCCGCCGAGCCGGATCGGCAGCTCGGCCTCGTCGAGCACGCGGTCGGCGAAGAGCCCGCCGAGCGTGATCTCCGCGGTGCCGACCAGACACAGGTCGGCGTTGGCGATCGAGTAGATCTGCGTCTCCTCGCCGCGCGGGTTGAAGCCGAGGCCCGCGACGACGTCGGGCTTGGCGAGGTCGGGCGTCGCGTAGAGCGTGAAGCCCTCGCGCCGGATCATCTCGACCGCGAGCCGCACGAGCGCGAGCTCGAGCAGCACCGCCTCGTTCTTCAGGTAGTAGAACTTGGGCCCCGCGACGCGCGTGCCCGACTCGAAGTCGATGAGGTCGAGCTTCTCGCCGAGCGCGAGGTGGTCGAGCGGCGCGAAGTCGAAGCGCGGCGGCTCGCCGTGGCGGCGCAGCTCGCGCGCGTCGTCCTCGCCGCCGTCGGGCACGTCGGGATGGATGAAGTTGGGAAGCTCGGCGGCGGCGGCCGCGAGCCGCGTCTCCGCCTCGGCGAGCTCGGCTTCGCGCGCGGCGACGGCTTCCTTGAGCCGGCGCCCCGCGGCGACGTGCGCCTCGCGCTCCGCCGCTTCGAGCTTGCGGTTGCCGCTCTTCTGGTGCTCGTTGCGGAGGCGGTTCGCCTCGTCCACCGCGCCGCGCAGGCGCGCGACCGCCTCGTACGCGGCGATCGCGCCGTCGAGGTCCGCTCGCACGCGGCGACGCCGACAGCTCTCGGCCACTTCGTCGCGTCGCTCGGCGAGCAGGCGGGGATCCAGCACGTCGCCAGAGAAGCACACGGCCTCCGGCGACTCAACCGGCAAGTCCGCCGCGCGTGCGACGGGCGCCTATACTGCGTCGGCCGTTTCTTCGGGCTTGGGGGGCTGCTTGATCGTTTGGACTCCGACGGATTCCGCGCGCCGCACGCGATGCGGCGCGCTCGCGCTCGCGGCGATCGCCGCAGCGCTGTTCGCGTGCGGCGGCGACGAAGCTTCGAAGCCGGCCGCAGCGCAGCCGCAGCAGGAGAGTGCGCCGGTCGCGCCCGCGCCCGCGGCGCCCGCCGCCGCGCCG
>QEVM01000368.1 GCA_003576805.1 Pseudomonadota bacterium
CCGTGGGTCGCGGCGGTGCGCGCGGCCGGGCTGTTCGCGCGCGTCGAGGTGCCCATCGCGGGCTCGCCCGGCGAGGCGGCCGCGCTGCGCGCGCTGGCCGCGCTGCCCGGCGTGGACGCCGTCGAGCGCATCCCGGTCGACATGGAGGCGACGCTGCTCACGCTCGCGCGCCGCGGCGCCGCATGAGCGAGCCGGTCATCGAGACGCGCGGCCTCACCAAGCGCTTCGGCGAGTTCGTCGCGGTGGACGCGCTCTCGATCACCGTCGAGCGCGGCGCGATCTTCGCGTTCCTCGGCGCCAACGGCTCGGGCAAGAGCACGACGATCCGCATGCTGATCGGCCTGCTCGCGCCGAGCGCGGGCGAGATCCGCGTCGACGGCATCGACGTGATCGCGGCGCCGCGCCGCGTGCGCGACCGCATCGGCTACATGGGCCAGAAGGTGAGCCTCTACCAGGGCCTCACGCTGCGCGAGAACGTCGAGTTCTACGCCGGCCTGTTCGGGCTCGCGGGCGCCGGGCTCGAACGCCGCTGGGACGCCGTGCGCGAGCGCTTCGCGCTGCGCGACGCCGAGGACGAGCGGCCCGAGAGCATGCCGGCCGGGCTGCGCCAGCGCGCCGGCCTCGCGCTCGCCACGCTGCACGAGCCGCGCCTGCTCTTCCTCGACGAGCCGACCGCCGGCGTCGACGTCGCGAGCCGCGATCTCTTCTGGCAGATCATCCAGGACGAGGCCGAGGCGGGCGTCACGGTGTTCGTCACCACGCACTTCCTCGAAGAGGTCGACTACTGCGATCACGTCTCGTTCATCGCGGACGGCCGGCTCGTCGCCGACGCCACGCCCGAAGCGCTGCGCGGCGCATACGGCGGCGGCCACCGCATCGCGCTCGCGGCCATGCCGGACGCCGCCGCCTGCGCGCGCCTCGTCGCGGCGGGCTTCGCGATCGAGCCCGCGGCCGGCGGCGCCGTGCTGCGGCGCGACGCGTTCGACGCGAGCGCGCTCGCCGCGCTGCGCGAGGCGCTCGGCGCCGCCGCGGCGGGCGGCCTCGCGATCGAGCAGCCCGCCATGAACGACGTCTTCCGCGCCGTCATCGCGCGGAGCGCCGCGTGAACGCGCGCCGCGTCCGCACGCTGGTGGTGCGCGAGGTGCGCGCGACGCTGCGCGACCCGTTCACGATGGTGACGCTCGTCGCCGTGCCGATCGTCGCGCTGCTCGCGTTCAGCTCGGTGCTCGCCACCGACGTGACCGGCATGCGGCTCGGCGTGCTCGACGCCAGCGAGAGCGCGGTCGGGCGGCGCGTCGTCGCGGACCTCGCCGCCGGCGGCGCGTTCGAGCCCGAGCCGTACGAGACGATGGGCGCGCTCGAAGCCGCGCTCGTGCGCGGCGACGTCAGCGCCGCGGTCGTGCTGCCGCCGGATCTCGACGAGGCGCTCGCGCGGGGCGGCGCGGCGTCGCCGCCGGCGATCCAGATCCTCTACGACGGCGCCGAGACGGTGCTCGCCGGCAACGCCGACGCGTTCCTGCGCTCGATCCTCGCGGCGACCGGCGCGCGCCTCGCGACGCGCGACCTGCGCGCCGAGCGAGCCGGGGCGGCGCCGACGGCGGCGCCCGCCGGCGTGCGCGTCGTCACGCACGCGCTCTTCAATCCCACCCTCGAAGGCCGGCCGTTCATGGTCGCGGGCACCTTCGGCTTCGTGCTCTCGTTCCTGACCGTGCTGATCACCGCGGTGTCGATCGTGAACGAGCGCCTCCAGGGCACCTTCGACCAGCTCCAGCTCACGCCCGCGACGACCGGCGAGATCCTGCTCGGCAAGCTGCTGCCGCTCGGCGCCGTGTTCTCGCTCGACGTGCTGCTGATGGTGCTCGTCGCGGGCGTGGTGCTCGGCGTGTGGCCGGCGGGCAGCGTCGTGTTCTTCTTCGTCGTCTCGGTGGGCTACGTCGTCACGTCGCTCTCGCTCGGGCTGATCTTCTCCGCCACGTCGGCGACGGCGGCGGAGGCGGTGCAGAAGACCGTGCTGTTCAGCGTCCCGCTGGTGCAGCTCTCGGGCTTCGCGTTCCCGATCCGCAACATGCCGGCGGGCGTGCAGTGGCTGACCGAGCTGATCCCGGCGACCCACTTCATCCGCGTGACGCGCGCCGTCTACCTGCGCGGCGCCGGGCCGCTCGAGCTGTGGAGCGACCTGCTCGCGCTCGCGGCGTTCGGCGTCGGGCTCGTCGCGATCGCCGCGCGCACGCTCGGGCGGCGCGCATGAGCGGCCGCATCGCGCGTTTCGCGAGCAACGTCCTGGCGGTCGCGTACCGCGAGGCCACCGTGATCCGCCACGACGCGACGTTCATCGGCGTCGTCGCGGTGCAGCCCGTGATGATGATCCTGCTGTTCGGGCTCGCGCTCTCGAACGAGCCGGCCAACGTGCCGTGGGCGGTGCTCGACCAGAGCCAGAGCGCGGCGTCGCGCCGGCTCGCCGAAGAGATCGAGCGCACCGGCTACTTCGTGCCGCCGGTCGCGGTCGCGAGCTACGACGCGGGCCTCGAGCTGCTGCGGCGCGGGAGCGCGGTCGCGCTGGTCGTGATCCCGCGCGACTTCCACCGCGACGCGCTGCGCGGCGCGCCCGAGGTGCAGGTGCTGCTCGACGGCGCCGATCCGCTGAGCGCCGCGCGCGTCGGCGGCTACGTCGCGCAGGTGGCGCGCGGCTTCGACCCGACCGGGCGCAGCGTGCCCGCGCGGCGCGCCGACCGG
>QEVM01000001.1 GCA_003576805.1 Pseudomonadota bacterium
GGCGAGCGAGGCGAGCGCGGCGCGCATCGGCGGCAGCGGCGACGCGCGCGCCGGCGCCGCGAGCGCGCCGGGCGGCTTCGCCGCCGCGAGCGGCGACTCGATCTACCGCATCGTGTTCCAGCTCGACGCCGATCTCACGCTGCGGCTCACCGGCGCGCTCGGCGCGACGGGCGACGGCCCGGGCGGCGCGCTCGCGCTGCTCGAGCTCTCGACCGTGGATCCGCTCGAGGAGCCGCTGCTGCTGCGCTTCGAGCGCAGCGCCGAGGACGCCGCCGATCCGCTCGCGATCGACGCGATCGTGACGCTGCGCGGCGGCGTCGAGTACCGGCTGCTCGTGCTGGCGCGCGCGTTCGGCGACTCGCTCGGCGGCGACGGGCCGGCCGCGCTGCGCGCCGAGTTCGGCTTCGAGCTCGCCGAGGTGCCCGAGCCCGGCAGCGCGCTGCTCGTCGCGCTCGGCCTCGCCGCGCTGCGCCGGCGCTAGCGGCGCGCGAACGCGACGCTGCGCGCGGCGTCCGCTCCCGACAGCGTCAGCCGCTCGCCGTCGAGCGACCAGCGCGCGACCTGCGCGAGCGTCGCGAAGAAGCGCGCCTCGAGCGCGCTCGCCGGCTCGGGGCAGGCCATCTTCGTCGCGGCGAGCGGGCCGAGCGCGATCTCGCCGCCCGCACGGACGCGAGCCGATCCGGTGTAGCGATTGCAGCCGCCGAAGCCCGCGATGCGTTCGTCCGCGAACGCCGCGGTCGGCGGCCTCGCGTCCGCCGGCAGCGGCGCGCCGTCGATCGCGACGGCGATCCACTCGCCGCCCTCGAGCGCCGCGAGCGTCGCCGCACCCGTCGCCTCGGCGGGCGCGCCGGGTGCGCAGGCGAAAAGCGCGAGCGCGAGCCACGGCGCGGCGAGTCGCTGCATGCGCGCAGACTACGCGACGGCCGGATCGCCGCCAACGCGCGCCGGCGCTTCAGTCCGGCTCGAGCACCTCGAGCACGCGGCTGCCGCTCGCGACGCGGAACTTCGCGAAGGTGAACGCCTCCGCGTTCGGGTCGAAGGTGTCGACGCCGCGGAAGCGCACGACGCACTCCTCGGGCGTCACGTCCACGAGCGCGAAGCCCTGGTACACGAGATCGACCCACTTCATGAAGGGCCGGTTGGCGCGCAGGAACGCGATCTCCGCCGCGCGCAGGATCGTCTCGGGCGCGAGCTCGCGGGGATCCGGGTCGGCCGTCTGCGAGCCGGTGGTGAAGTCGAACGCGACGGTCGGCGAGTGGGCGTCGTCGAAGTCCGGCTGCAGCTCCGACGCCAGGTAGAAGTGCGTGTGGCCGCAGGTGAAGACGTTGTTGCGCACGTCGCGCTGCTCGAGGTAGCGCAGCAGCGCGCGGCGCTCGGCCTGGTAGTCGTCCCACGCCTCGTTCGAGACGTACACGCCCTCGTTGCGCGCGAGCCGCGGATCGCCGGTGAGCAGGCCCGTGTGGTCGTCCTCGTCGCGGATGCGCCACGGCGTCACGTTGTACGAGCTGCCGACGAGGCGCCACGCGGCGCGCGACGCGGAGAGCTCCGTCTCGAGCCAGCCGCGCTGCGCGGCGCCGAGCGTCGTGCGCGCGGGATCGAACATCTGCTCGCCGGGCGTGACGCGCGAGTCCTGCGCGTCGAGGAAGTTGAAGCGCGCGTTCGCCGGCACCTCGGGATCGCGATACTGGCGCGTGTCGAGCATCAGCACGTCGGCGAGGCGGCCCCACGCGAGGCGCCGGTAGGTGCGGTCGCTGCCGTCGTTCTCGACCGGCATCGCCTCGAACCACGCGCGGCGCGCGGTCGCGAGCCGCGCGGGCGGACCGGTGCGATCCACGCCGTTGTAGAACTCCCCGTCGTCCCACGCGGCGACGAGCGGCACGGCGGCCTGGAGATCTTGCAGCAATGGATTGCTGCGGAAGCGGCGGTACACCTCGCGGTACTGGTCGAGCGTGATCGTGCCGCCGTCGCTCACGTACACGTAGTCGCCGAGGTGCATCAGGAAGTCGGGCGCGTCGGCGGCGATCGCGCGGTGCGTGACGTAGAGGCTCTCGAGCCCGTCCACGCCGCGGATGCCGCGCTGCTGGCAGCTCGCGAACGCGTAGCGGAGCCGGTCGGGCGCCGCGCTCGGTCGCGGCGCGGTGCGCAGCCGGCCCGCGCGCGACTCGATGCCGTACGCCGTGAAGCGGTAGAAGTACCAGCGGTCGGGCAGCAAACCGCGCACGCGCAGCTTCGCGGTCCAGTCGCTGTCGGCGCCGACGGAGACGAGGCCGCCGGCGGCGACCGTCGCGAAGTCGTCCGACTCCGACGCCATCCACGCGACCGCGACCGGCGCGGCGTCGTCGGGCCGCGCGACGCGCGCCCAGATCACCGCGCCGTCGGGCTGCGGATCGCCGGCGACGAGTCCGTCGGGAAAGGTCTCGGCCGCGGAGAGTGCGCGCGGCCGGCCCGCGATCGCGCGCTGCGCGGGACCGAGCGCCGCGGCGAACAGGCCGCCCGCGCCGGCGGCCGCGAGGCCGCGCAGGAAGTCGCGCCGCGGCATGCCGCCATGCCGCGCATCCGCGACGGCGACCGCGCGCTCCGTCTCCGACCGATACCGTCCCACCTCGACAAGGTGCCTTCGCGCGGCCGCGCGTGGCAAGGCCCGCGCGGCCGCCGCGTCAGCGGATCGCCGGCAGCACCGGCGCGAAGATCGGCACCATGTCCGGGCCCTGCCGCAGCGTGTGGCCGCCGTCGACCGCGATCACCTGGCCGGTGATCCAGCCCGCCTCGTCCGCGAGCAGGAACGCGACCAGGTGGGCGACGTCCTCGGGCGTGCCGAGCCGCGCGACCGGCATGCGGCGCAGGTACTCGTCCACCACCGCCTGGTTGCCGACCATCATGCCCGTCAGCTCGGTCGGCACGAGGCTCGGCATCACGGCGTTCACGCGGATGCCGTGCTCGCCGAGGTCGTCGGCGGCGCAGCGCGTCAGCATGTTCACGCCCGCCTTCGTCGCGCAGTACGCGCTCATCCAGCGGTGCGTCAGCGCGCCCGCGATCGACGAGATGTTCACGATCGCGCCGCCGCCCGCGCGCTGCATCGCGAGCGCCTCGTGGCGCAGCGAGCGGTAGACGCCGGTCAGGTTGACGTCGACCAGCGCCTGGAAGGCGTCGACGCCGCCGTTCAGCACGCTGCCGATGTTGCCCGTGCCGGCGGAGTTCACCGCGAGCCGCAGCGGGCCGCAGCGCGCCTCGGTCTCCGCGACCGCGCGCTCGACGTCGGCTTCGTCCGTCACGTCGCAGCGCACGTACGCGGCGCCCGCGCCGATCTCGCCGGCGGCCTTCGCGAGCACGTCCTCGCGGCGGCCCGCGATCACGACGCGCGCGCCGCCGGCGGCGAGCGCCTTCGCGCAGGCGAGCCCGATCCCGGTGCCGCCGCCGGTCACGAGCGCGGCGCGGCCGTCGAAGCGGGGCGCCGCCGGCGCGCTCATCGATCTTCCTTCTTCTCGAGCGCGAGCGCGGCGGAGTTGATGCAGTAGCGCAACCCCGTCGGCTGCGGGCCGTCGGGGAAGACGTGGCCGAGGTGCGCGTCGCACGCCGCGCACAGCACCTCGGTGCGCTGCATGCCGTGGCTGCGATCGGTCTCGGTGCGCACGCGCCCCTCCTCGATCGCCTGCGTGAAGCTCGGCCAGCCGCTGCCCGACTCGAACTTGTCGTCCGACGCGAACAGCGCGGCGTTGCAGCACACGCAGCGATAGACGCCCTCGTCGTGACAGTCCCAGTAGATGCCGGTGAACGCGCGCTCGGTGCCTTTCTCTCGCGTGACCGCGAACTGCTCGGGCGTGAGCTTCGCGCGCCATTCCGCGTCCGACTTCGACACTTTGTCCGCCATGCGTTCCTCCTGGTTGCGGCTTCGATGCCGATTCCGTCCGAAGGTCGCCCGCTCGCACGCGCGGCGCCACAAGCCGTGCTGGCGACGCGGCGCTGCTGGCGGTATCCCTTGCGTCCGCTTGGACCGAATCGCGCGACTCGTGACGAGGCATCCGCGCTGGGTGGTGGCGGCGGTCCTCCTGCTCACGCTCGTGCTCGCGCGCGAGCTGCGTCACCTGCGGCTCGAGGTGAAGCTGTCGGACGAGGTCCCGGCGGACCATCCGTACACGCACATCGACGATCGGCTCGGCGAGCGGCTCGGCGTGCACCAGACCGCGATCGTCGCGATCGGCGTGCGCGACGGCGACGTCGTGAATCCCGTGACGCTCGGCAAGATCCGCCGCATCACCGACGGCATGGCGAGGCTGCCGGGGCTGGTGCCGTCGAGCGTGCTCTCGCTGACGGCGCACAACGTGAAGGCCGTCGCGGCCGACGGCGACGCGGTGCGCGTCGAGGCGCTCGTGCCCGCGGACGTGCCGGGCGACCCCGCGGCGCTCGCGAAGCTGCGCGCCGACGTGCTCTCGTATCCGATGTACGTCGGCACCATCGTCACGCCCGACGCGCGCGGCGCGATGATCCTCGGCGACTTCGAGAACGACGCGCCGACCGAGGCGATCACCGAGGCGATCGAGCGGCTCGCCGCCGCCGAGCGCGACGCGCGCACCGAAATCTGGGTCGGCGGCCAGCCGCCCGCGCTCGCCGCGCTCAACGGCGCGACGCGCGGGATCATCCCGCTCGTCGCGCTCGCGCTCGCCGTGATCGCGCTCGTGCACTACGAGGCGTTCCGCACGCTGCAAGCCGTCTTCCTGCCGCTCGTCACCGCGGCGCTCTCCGTGGTGTGGGCGATGGGGATCACCGCCGCGCTCGGCTTCAACCTGACGCCGTGGACCGCGATCACCGCCGTGCTCGTGCTCTCGGTCGCGGCCGGTCACGCGGTGCAGATCCTGAAGCGCTACTACGAGAGCTACCACGAGCTCGGCGACAACCGCGCCGCGGTCGCGGCGTCGCTGGTGCGCATCGGGCCGGTGATGGCGATCGCGTGCGGGATCGCGGCGGCCGGCTTCGGCTCGCTCGCCACCTTCGGCATCCCGGCGGTGCGCGACTTCGGCCTGATGGCCGCGTTCGGGGTCCTCTCGACGCTGGTGCTCGAGCTGACCTTCATCCCCGCGACGCGCGCGCTCCTGCGCGCGCCGCGCTCCGCCGAGGCGCTCGCCGAACGCAGCCACCGCCTGCTCGACCCGGCGATCGAAGCGCTGACGCGCGCCGTCCTGCGCAGCCCCGCGCGCGTCGTCGCGGTCGCGTGCGCCGCGATCGCGATCGCGCTCGCGGGCATGCTGCGCATCGAGGTCAACAGCGCGTTCCGCTCCTGGTTCGACGAGGACGCGCCGGTGATCGCCGCCGACAACGCGATCCGCGCGCGCTTCACCGGGACGTCGACGATCCGCGTGCTGATCGAGGGAGACTCGCCCGACGCGCTGCTCGAGCCGCAGGTGGTGCGCGGCATGGCCGCGCTCCAGCGCGCGCTCCGCGAGGAGGACGCGATCACCGGCACGCTCTCGCTCGCCGACTACGTGCAGGTCATGAACCGCGCGATGCACGACGGCGCGGCCGAGGCGTACGCCGTCCCCGACAGCCGCGAGGCGATCGAGCAGTATCTGCTGCTCTTCGAGCCGGGCGACCTCTCGCGCGTGGTGTCGAGCGACAACCAGACCGCGGCGATCCACGCGCTCTCGCGCAAGGACCGCGTCGCGTGGGTCGAGGCGCTCTTCGCGAAGCTGCGCGGCGTGGCGGCGCGCGAGTTCCCGCCCGGCGTGCGCGTCGAGGTCGGCGGCGGCGAGCTCGGCCAGGCGGCCGCCAACAACTCGACCGTCGTGCTGCACAAGCTCGAGAACATGGGCCAGATCGCGGCCGTGATCTTCGTGCTGGCGTCGCTCGTGTTCCGCTCGCTCGCCGCCGGGCTGCTGGTGCTGGCGCCGCTCGTGTGCGCGGCGCTCGTCAACCTCGGCACGATGGGCTGGATCGGGAGCTGGCTCTCGTTCGCGACGGCCAGCTACACCGCGATGGGCGTCTCGCTCGGCGCGGACTTCGCGATCTACCTGCTCTTCCGGCTGCGCGAGGAGGCGCGCGCGGGACGCTCGCTCGAGGCGGCGATCCCGGCCGCGATGCGCACGTCCGGGCGCGCGATCTTCTTCGTCGCGTCGGCGATCGCCGCCGGCAACGCGACGCTGCTCGCCTCCGACTTCGCGCTCTGGCGCCAGCTCGGCGGCTACGTCGCGCTGATGATGACGTCGAGCTGCCTCGCGACGCTCGCCGTCGTGCCGGCGCTCGCGCTGCTGGCGCGCCCGCGCTTCCTCACGGCGCCGGTCGCGGCGCGCGAGCCCGCGTCGCGCGCGGCCTGAGCCGCACGCCGGCTGCGAGGCGCCGGTCACGCGGCCGCGCCTACCATCGCGGGATGCGCTGTTGGAGCTGGCTCGCGTGCGCCGTCGCCTTCTCGCAGCTCGCCGCCGCCGCGCCGGCGCGCGCGCAGGACGCGCCGCCCGCGCACCCCGAGGTGCTCGTCGTCGTGAACGCGACGAGCCCGGTGTCCACGGCGATCGGCCGCTACTACGCCGAGAAGCGCGGCGTCCCGCCCGAGCAGGTGCTCGCGCTCCCGATCCCGCTCGCGGATCCGCAGCTCGGCAACTCGGTGCAGGAGGCGATCGCGAGCCGCGAGGCGTTCGACCGCCAGATCCGCCAGCCGCTCGAGCGCTTCCTGCGCGAGCGCGACCTCGTGGAGCGCATCCGCATCGTCGTGCTCGCGTCCGGCATCCCGCACCGCTACCAGCCGGGGGCGTGCGTCTTCGACGCGACCTACGTGCGCGACTGCCCGCGCGCCTCGGTCGACGCCGAGATCGCGGTGCTGTTCTCGCCGCTCGTCGGCGCGCGCGGCATCGGCGCGAACGGCGAGGCGGTGAACCCGTACTTCCGTTCGAGCCAGCCGTTCGCGGAGTGGCGCGCCGCCAACCCGGACGCGCCGCTGCGCTACCTGGTCGCGCGGCTCGCGGCGTTCCAGACGCCGCTCGACGCCGCCACGGGCCAGCCCGCGGACGTGAAGCGCCTCGTCGACGGCGCGCTCGCGCCCGCGCGCAGCGGCAAGGTGCTGGTGGACGGCGACGCGACGGCGGCGCCGGGGCGGCGCGGGGCGGACGTCGCGCTGGTCGCGCCGGTCGCCGCGCTGCTGTCGCCGCGCGGTGTACGGGTCCGCTACGACGCGACGCGCAGCTTCGTCGGCGGCGTGCGCGACCTGCTCGGCTACGTCTCGTGGGGCAGCAACGACGGGCACGCCCGGCCCGCGCCGTTCTACGGCTCGATCGGCGGGCAGGACGTGCCGGGCCGCTTCGCGCCGGGCTCGATCGCGCTCGACCTCGTCAGCACGAACGGACGCACCTTCGTGACGCCGCCGGCGACGTACGACCAGTCGCTCGCGGCCGACCTGGTGCGGCTCGGCGCGTCGGGCGTCGCCGCCAACGCCTTCGAGCCGATGCTGCTCGGGCTCGCGCGCGCGCCGCTCTTCTTCCGCCACTATTTCGACGGCGCGCCCGCCATCGAGGCCTACTTCCGCAGCGTCCCCTACCTGTCGTGGACCAACTTCTACGTCGGCGATCCGCTGCTCGAGAGCGGCGTGCGCATGCTGCCGAGCAAGGACCTGGATGGCGACGGCGTCGCCGACGCGCGCGACAACTGCCGCGAGCAGCCGAACCCGACGCAGCGCGACGCCGACGGCGACGGCTTCGGCAACGCCTGCGACGCGGACTTCGACGATGACGGCCGCGTGACGACCACCTGGGGCGGCGTCGGCCCGAACGGGCCGGGCGATCTCGAGCGGCTGCAGCAGGCGGTGGCGCTGCGCCGCAACGATCCGCTGCTCGACCTCGACGGCGACGGCGACGTGGACGGCGACGACGTGACGATCGCGACGCTCGCGCTCTTCCTGCCGCCGGGGCCGGGCGCGGTGGACTGAGCGCGCCGCCCGGCGTCATGCCGGGCGCGTGACACCGAACCCGGTCGCTCGACCGCCCCCGCGTCCAGGCGGGTGGCTGCGCCGGAGCGCTCGGCGAGCCAGAGGTTCGCGCGCAGGTGACCGGTCGCGGCGGGCGCGCGCCACCGCGAGGTGCCCGTGGCGACCGCCGCGAACGGACGAGCTGGTCGGCGAGATGGCGGTCGGTGGTCGCGGGCGTGGCGAGGTCCGCGAGGAGCTCGTCGGCGACGAAGCGCCTGATCGACGCGGCGCCGCGCCCGCGCGCGCCCGCTGCCCTCCACCCAGACCGCGAGCCCGGCGCCGGGGTGCGCCGCGGTGTCGTCGTCCTCGCGCGCGATTGCGGCCGCGACGCCGCGCTGCGCGAGGCGCGCGTCGCACGTCGCCGCCATGCGCTCGGCGACGCGGCGCGTTTCATTTCGTCCTAACACGGCGCTCACGGTTAGTGCGCGAGCGAGCGCAATCGGATCGTGCCAGAGGGGGAGGGCGTGCGGCCCGTTCAGTCGTGCCTATCGCCTCGGATCCAGCGCGACACCACGCCTGCTGATGCCGGTGCCCCCAACACAGAACAAATGGGCGGTTGCCTACTTTTCAGAGCCTTTGGTTGAACAACGTCGTGAGGAATAACAACTAATCAAACGGGTTATTCTCCGCCGCTGGAGTCGCCTCGAGCTCGATTTCTGGCGCTACGGCGGAGGCGGGCAGCAGGCGCCGTAGGCGCTCGGCCAAGTCCTTCAGGATGGTGGTTCCGGGCGCTTCTTCAGACAACGTGAGGCGCTCCGCTGAGAAGCGAGCAATGAACTGCTTTGCTTCGACGCCTTCGGCCCGTGCCTGCTCCTCCAAACCAGCATAGTCGGAGAAGTAGCGCCGGAAGACCTGCTCGTAGTCGCCTCCAAAGACAGTGAAGTTGTCTCGGACCACCCATTCGCGGGTACCAAGCAGATTAGGAGCTTCGCCATCCTCTACGCCAAGAGCACGTAAAGCTTCCTCGCGTCGGACGCCATCGCTGTCTTCCTGGGAGGTGTCGTTGTCGAAGACGATGAAGCAAGGAATGTCGTAAACGGAGAATAGGCGGTACCACTTCGCGAGGTTGCCCTTGCCGTGGACAGGAATGACCGCGATTCCCTCCTTGGCTGTTTCGAGACCCACTCGGCTGAGGAGAACGGGAAGCGCAGCTGCTTCGGTCGGTCCCTCGACAAGTACAACGACCTTCGCAAAGAAACCTTCAAGGACCTCACGACCAGCATCCTTGGCATAGAAGGGCAGCACATTCTCTGGAGTGCAGAGTCCTGCGCGAAGCCGCATGGCCTCTAGCTTGCCAACCAGCTCCATTCGGTCTAGCTGCGTGGTCGTAGTTGCGCCTTCGGCATCCTTCCGGACAAGGACGATTCCCTCCAGTCCGAGGAGGTCAACAAAGGCCGGGCTGTGAGTCGTAAGGAGTATCTGCAAGCCGCCAGCAGCCATTCGGCGAAGCTTGCCTCCCAACCACTGTTGGGCAAGCGGATGGAGATGGGCTTCGGGCTCCTCAACGATAAGGACGACGCCGCCATGAAACGCTTGCGCGAAGGCGTAAGCAAACGCCATAGCAAGAATCTGCTGCTCGCCAGTTCCAAGCTCTTCAAGCGCGCGAGCTATCTCGCCTTCCTTCGCGACTAATCGCAGCGCATGGAAGAAGTTGATTGGGTTGTAGGCTTGGAAATCGACCTCAAGCCTATGAGTCATCGAGCCCGCCAGCTCAAATACTTGAGATTGGAGCGTATCAACAAACGCCTTGAACTCGGGGATGTTGTGAAACTCTGCCGTAACGCTCGCAAAGAGGTCTAGGAGCTTCCTCTGGACGGCTGCGTTCTCCAATAGCGATTTGTGGAAGCGATGCATGAGCCGACTGAGAAATGTCCACTTCGATCGATAAGAAAGGTGGTAGTCAAGCTCTCGCTCGGCATGAAGCGCGACGCAAATGCATTGACTGCGGTCCTCATTGCTGATGTATCTCAACCATTCGCGGTCGTAGCCTAGGAATCGCGGCTCGTTTGAACCCTCCTCGTACTGCCACTTTACCTGGACCCATCTGCCGCCGAGCTTGTCCTCAGGGTCGAAGGCCGCATCAAGCCGGATGGTGACGCTTCGCTCGCGGCCAAAGAACTCATTGTCGTCTGGCTCGTGGTTGCCGGGCCATATCGGACCGAGGACGAGTTCAATGCCGCGACAAAGATTTGACTTGCCGGCGTTGTTCTCGCCGAGGAGCACTACAGGTATCCCGACTGGAAATCGGATTCGGGCATCCTGAGCAGAGCGGTAGTTCTGAAGTCTCACTTGCGTAAGCCGAGCCATGCACGAGTTTCCTGGGGATTGATGGGCGCGGAACTCTCTAACACGTGAACTTCACGCGCGCCTTCCTGTACAGCTCCGTTCGAAGACGATTCCAAGTCCAGGCTCGACTTCCCCAGGCGCCCACCGTGGACCTTCGCGCGCGGGTGGAACCGCAGCTCGGCGCTGCCGACAGCCACTCACTTTAGTGGCGCGTCGCAATGTGCGCGGCGGCGTGCGGGCGCACGTGCTGCGCGCGCACGCCCGGCTTGGCGCGCCGCGCGCGCGCGCGGACCACGCGGAGCAGCGTCCCGGTCAGCGCCGCCAACGCGACCGAGGACAGGAGCAGGGTGCCTGATCCGGACTGCTCGCTGCCGTCGATCCCGATGAAGGCGCGCTCCGGCCCGGCCCCGCGGCGATCGCCCTCGCGAGAGTGCCGCGCCGCGCTCGGGGCGGCCGGCCGCCGCAGGCTATTAATCTATAGACTATTGACAATCGAAGCACAGCCGGGCTATCTGGCGGCATGGCCGACCGCGTTCCCGAGACCCGCAGCGACTGGGCCCTGCGCCGGCTCCGCACCGCGATCCTGACCGGCGAGTTCGCGCCCGGGACGCGCCTGCGGGCGGAGGAGCTCGCGGAGCGCTGGCAGGTGAGCCCGACGCCGCTGCGCGAGGCGTTCCAGCGGCTCGGCGGCGCCCGCCTCGTCGAGGTGAGCCCGCAGCGCGGCGTGCGCGTCGCGGAGTTCACGCTCGACGACGCCGCGGATCTCTACGCGCTGCGGCTGCGGCTCGAGCCGCCCGCGCTGCGGCAGTCGCTGCGTCGCAGCGACGACGCGCACCGCGCGGAGATCGCCGCAGCGCACGCGCGGCTCGAAGCCGCGCACTCGCTCGAAGACGGCGCCGAGGCGCACCTCGCGTTCCACGCGGCGCTGCTCGCGCGCTGCCCGTCGGCGTGGACGCAGCGCGTGATCGCGCTGCTCGCGGAGCACGCGCAGCGCTACGTGCTGCTCGGCGCGCAGCGCTTCCGCAGCGGGCGCGGGCCCGCCGCGGAGCACGCGGCGCTGCGCGACGCGGCGCTCGCGGGCGACGTCGACGGCGCCGTCGCGACGCTCGAGGAGCACCTGCGCGGCACGCTCGCGTCGGTGCGCGCCGCGCTCGCGGCCGCGCCGCGCGCAGAGGAGCCGAGTCTCGAGCGCGCCACCCGAAAGGTCCGCCCTGCATGATCGCCCCCATCTCCCGGCCCGGCCGGCTGCACCATCACGCGTTCGTGTCGCGCGATCAGGAGGCGACGCGCCGTTTCTACGAAGAGATCGTGGGCTTGCCGCTCGTCGCGACGTGGTGCGAGGAGAACGAGGCCGGCGCGTATTGCCACACCTTCTACGAGCTGGCAGACGGCTCCTGCCTCGCGTTCTTCCAGTTCGCGGATGCGGCTCTCAACGAGTCGCACGCGAAGCTGGCGTCGCCGTCGCCGTTCGACCACGTCGCGCTCGCGGCGACCGACGCGATCCTCGCAGACGTCACCCGGCGCGCCGAGGGCGCCGGCGTCGCGACGTTCGCGATCGACCACGGCTACTGCCGGTCGCTCTACCTGCGCGATCCCGACGGGCTCGTCGTCGAGCTCACGGTCGACGACCCGCGCGCGCTCGCCGAGGCGCCGGCGCGCCGCGCGAGCGCCCGCGCCGATCTCGCGCGCTGGCTCGCCGGCGACCGCACGCCGATCAACGCGCTGCGCGGCGACGAGGCCGCGCCGTGAGCGCGCCGCGCAAGCGGCTCACGCTCTCCTTCGACAACGGCCCGTTCGCCGACGTGACGCCCGGCGTGCTGGACGCGCTCGCCGCACGCGACCTGCGCGCGAGCTTCTTCGTGTGCGGCAAGGACCTGCGCGATCCCGCGCGCCGCGACCTCGTGCGCCGCGCACGGAACGCCGGCCACCGCATCGGCAACCACACGCTCACGCACGCGGTCGAGCTCGGCGCGAGCGGCGATCCGGCGGCGCCGGCGCGCGAGATCGACGAGGCGCAGGCGCTGCTCGGCGAGCTGGCGGCGCCCGAGCGCTGGTTCCGGCCGTACGGCGCGGGCGGCGTGCTCGGGCCGCGCCTGCTCTCGGAGGCCGCGGTCGCGCACCTGTGCGCGGGCGGCTACTCGCTCGTCGTTTGGAACAGCGTGCCGCGCGACTGGGAGGACCCGGACGGGTGGCCCGCGCGCGCGCTCGCCGACGTCGAGGCGCGCGACTGGACGCTCGTCGTGCTGCACGACGTCCCGACCGGCGCGATGCGCGCGCTGCCGCGCTTTCTCGACGACGCGCTCGCGCGCGGCATCGAGATCACCGACGAGCTGCCGCCCGCGTGCGTCCCGATCCGCTGCGGCGCGCGCGTCGGCGCGCTGGACGGACTCGTCGCGCCCGCGCCCGCACAGGAGATCCCCCGATGAAGCTCTGCACCTTCCATTCCGGCGATGCGACGCGCGTCGGTGTCGTCGTGGACGGCGCCGTCGTCGATCTCTCCGAGGCGGCGCCGGCGCTGCCGCGCGAGATGGCGGCGCTCCTCGCCGCGGGCCCCGAGGCGCTGCGGCGCGCAGCGGCGGCGGCGTCGAACGCGACGCGCCGGCTCGCGCTCGATTCGGTGCGGCTCGCGCCGCCGATCCTGCGCCCGCCCAAGCTGCTCGCGATCGGCCTCAACTACGCCGACCACGTCGCCGAGGCCGGCATCGAGCCGCCGAAGCTGCCGACCGTCTTCAACAAGCAGTCCACCTGCGTCACCGGCCCGCGCGATCCGGTCTGGATGCCGCGCATCTCGCACGTGCTGGACTACGAGGGCGAGCTCGGCTTCGTGATCGGCCGGCGCTGCCGCCACGTGCCGCGCGAGCGCGCCCACGAGGTGATCGCCGGCTACCTCGTCGTGAACGACGTCACGATCCGCGACTGGCAGCTCCGCATGCCGACCTGGACGATGGGCAAGTCGTACGACACGCACGGCCCGATCGGGCCGTGGATCACGACCGCGGACGAGGTCGGCGATCCGCGCGGCCTGCGCCTGCGCACCTGGGTGAACGGCGAGCTGCGCCAGGACTCGAACACGAAGCAGCTGATCTTCGACTGCTCCGCGATCGTCGAGCACCTGTCCGCGGCGTGCACGCTCGAGGCCGGCGACGTCGTCGCGACGGGAACGCCGGGCGGCGTCGGCATCGCGATGAAGCCGCCGCGGCTGCTCCAGGTCGGCGACCGCGTGCGCGTCGAGATCGAGGGGCTCGGCGCGCTCGACAACGAGGTCGTCGCCGAGCCGGAGGCGCTCGCATGAGCGCGCTCACGCTCCACCACAACGGCCTCTCGAGCTGCTCGCAGAAGGTGCGGCTCGTGCTCGCGGAGAAGGGCCTCGCGTACGAATCGCGCGAGGTGAACCTCGTCGCCGGCGAGCAGCACGCGCCCGAGTACGTGAAGCTGAACCCGAACCACGTCGTGCCGACGCTCGTGCACGACGGCCGCGCGTTCGTCGAGTCGTCGCTGATCGACGAGTACCTGGACGAGGTGTTCCCCGATCCGCCGCTCGCGCCCGCCGACGCCGCCGGCCGGCACGCGATGCGCGTGTGGGTGAAGCGGATCGACGAGCAGCTCCAGCCGGCGGCGGGCGTCGTCACCTACGCGATCGGCGCGCGCCCGGCGGCGCTCGCGCAGCCCGCCGAGGTGCGCGCCGCGAACCTCGCCGCGATCCCCGATCCCGCCGCCGTGCTGCCCTACGTGCTGCGGCTCGAGCACCTCGCGATGGCGCCGCTCTTCTCGGACGGCGTGCGCCCGCGCGTCGCCGACTGGCTGGCGCGCGTGAAGGCGCGGCCGAGCTTCGACGCCGCGATCACGGCGTGGGCGCCGGCGCCGATCCTCGCGCTCTTCCGCGCGCAGGGCGAAGCGGCGTGGCCCGCCGTCGAGCCGCTCGCGCGCGCTTCCTGAGGAGCGCTTCGAATGGAAACGATCGACACTCCCGTCGTGATCGTGGGCGGCGGCGGCGC
The DNA here is from genome assembly GCA_003576805.1 of Pseudomonadota bacterium. GTDB lineage: Bacteria > Myxococcota_A > UBA9160 > UBA9160 > PR03 > PR03. Next base: position 14,227 of record QEVM01000001.1, read on the forward strand.
CGGCCTCACGGCGTCGATGCTGCTCTCGAAGCTCGGAGTCGAATCGCTGCTCGTCAGCGCGCTGCCGACGACCTCCATCCTTCCGAAGGCGCACGTGCTGAACCAGCGCTGCATGGAGGTCTTCACCGATCTCGGCGTCGCGGACGAGATCTACGCGCGCGGCACACCCGCCGCGAACATGCGCTACAGCGCGTACTATGCGGGCCTCGCCGGACCCGATTCGGTGTACGGCCGGCAGATCGGGCGGCTCGAGTGCTGGGGCGCCGGCGGGCTCGACCCGGACTGGGCCTCCGCGAGCCCGTGCCTGCAGGCGAACCTCCCGCAGATCCGGCTCGAGCCGATCCTGAAGGCGCGAGCCGAAGCGCTCGCGCCGGGGCGCGTGCGGTTCCATCACGAGCTGGTGGACCTCGTCCAGGACGCGGACCGCGTCACGGCGACGGTGCTCGACAAGGACGCCGGTGCCGAGTACGCGGTGCGCGCCCGCTACCTGCTCGCGTGCGACGGCGGGCGCAGCGTCGGACCGAGGCTCGGCGTCCGACTCGAAGGCCCGCGCGACCTCATGCGGATCGTCTCCGTCTACATGAGCGCGGACCTCTCCTCCGTCGCATGCGATCCCGACGTGCTGATCCGCTGGATCTGGCTGCCGGACCGCGGCGTCTTCGGCACGCTGGTTCCGATGGGGCCCGATGCCTGGGGCCCCGCCTCGGAGGAGTGGGTCTTCCATCTCGACTACGAGAACCAGGACACGCGCGCGCTCGACGACACGCGCGTCGTCGCCGACATGAAGGCGGCGCTCGGCCTCTCCGGCGTCGATCCGAAGGTGCACGTGATCTCGCGCTGGTCGATGGAGGGCATCCTCGCCGACCGATTCCGCGTGGGACGCGTGTTCCTCGTCGGCGACGCGGCACACCGGCATCCCCCGACGGGCGGGCTCGGCTTGACCAGCGCGGTGCACGACGCCCAGAACCTGTGCTGGAAGATCGCGGCCGTGCTCGCGGGCCACGCGGGCGAAGCCCTGCTCGACAGCTACGAGCCCGAGCGCCGCGTCGCGGACGGTCGCAACGTGCAGCGCTCGCTCGAGAACGGGATGAACCACCTGGAAGTTGCGCGCGCAATCGGGATCGCGCCCGAGAACGGGCTCGCGCAGAACCTGGAAGCGCTCCGCAGCGCGCTCGAAGAAGGCGCGCACCGGCGCGCGGTGCTCGCGGCGATCGCGACGCAGTCGATGGAGTTCCGCGAGCACGCGGTCGAGTACGGCTACGAGTACGCGTCGCCGGCGGTGGTTCCGGACGGCACGCCGCAGCCCGCGCCGCTCGACCCGGTCCGCGTCTACGTCCCGAGCACGCGGCCCGGCGCGCCGCTCCCGCACGCCGAGCTCGACGACCTCGACGGCCGCCGCGTGCCGATCTCACGGCTCGTGCGGCCCGGCCGCTTCCTGCTGATCGCGGGCGAGGACGGCAAGGCGTGGTGCGACGCCGCGGCGATCGTCGCCGCGAAGGCCGGCGTGCCGATCGACGCGATCCGCATCGGCCATCTCGACGGCGACTTCCGCGATCCGCGCTGCGCGTGGCTGCGCCGCCGCGAGATCACGAGCCGCGGTGCAGTGCTGGTGCGGCCCGACCGCTTCGTCGGATGGCGCAGCCTGGACGCGGCCGCGGATCCGGTCGGCGCGCTCGCCCGCGCGCTCGCGCAGATTCTCGGGGGCCCGGCCCCTTCGTGAACTCCAGGAGAATCCATGTCCCTCCACCGCCTCCGCTCGCTCACGCTCGGCGTGCCCGCCGCGGCGCTCGACGCCGTGCGCGGCTTCTACCGCGACTTCGGCCTCGCCGAGACGCGCCCCGGCCGCTTCGACACGCAGGACGGCGGCGAACAGCTCCGGCTCGCCGAGGCGCCGCGCCGCGCGCTGCTCGCGCTCGAGGTGGGCGTGGACGACGCCGACGACCTCGGCCGCGTGGCGGCGTCGCTCGCGAAGCTCGGCGTCGCGTGCGAGCGGGACGGCGCGTCGCTGCGCGCGGTCGAGCCGGTGACCGCGATCGGTGTCGCACTCGTGGTGGAGCCGCGCGTGGCGCAGAAGCCGCCGCCGCCCGTCGCGCCGAACCGGCCGGGCGAGCCGGTGCGCGTCGACGCGCGCGCGCCGGCCGTCACGGCGGCCGCCGCGCGGCCGCGCCGGCTCTCGCACGTGGTCGTCACGTCGACCGACTGCGCGGCGTCGCGGCGCTTCTTCACCGACGGCCTCGGCTTCCGGGTGAGCGACGAGATCGCGGGCATCGGCGCGAGCTTCATGCGCTGCTCGACCGACCACCACAACGTGCTGGTGCAGCCGGGCCCGTTCTCGTTCGTGCACCACACGGCGTGGGAGATGGACGACGTCGACGCGGTCGGGCGCGCCGCGGCCGCGATGGTCGCGGCCGACGCGTCGCGCCACGTCTGGGGCCTCGGCCGCCACGCGATCGGCTCGAACTACTTCTGGTACCTGCGCGACCCGGCGGGCACCTTCGCCGAGTACTCGAGCGACCTCGACGTGATCGCCGACGCCGAGGCGTGGAAGGTGGCGGCCTCGTCGCCCGTGAACGGGCTCGCCGCGTGGGGCCCGCCGGTGCCCGCGTCGTTCCTCGCGCCGGAGGACATCGTCGCGCTGGCGCGCGGCTGACCGGGCACGACTCACGCGCGCTCCGCGCCCGGCACCTCCTGTCCCGTCGCGAACGCCGCAAGGTCCGCGGCGAAGAGCGCGGGCAGCTCCCAGTGCGGCGCGTGTCCCGCGTCGTAGAACTTCGACACGGCGCCGGGGATCTGTGCGGCCAGCGCGCGCTGCTCCTCCTGCGGGAAGATCTCGTCCTTGTTGCCCCACGCGATCCACGTCGGGCACGAGATCGAGCCGAGCGGGTGCGAGGGCCGCCAGGCGACGAGGCCGGCCAGCGCGGCGCGCCACACGTGCGCGGGCGCCTTCGCGGTCTCGCCCAGGATGGTGCGCATCACGTCGGCTGCGAGCGGGCGCGACAGCGTGCCGGCCTGAAAGGTCTCGGCGAAGAGGCGGTCGACCGGATCGACGAGGCCGTCGACGTCGCGTTGCAGGCCGCGCAGCGCGTCGTTGTCCGCGGTGGTCGCGCCGCCGACGAGCGCGAGGCGCGACACGCGGTGCGGGTGCGAGAGCGCGAGCTCGAGCGCGACGAAGCTCCCCATCGAGTGGCCGCACGCGACGGCGCGCTCGAGGCCGAGCATGTCGAGCAGCGCGACGGCGTCGTCCGCGAAGCCCGCGACGGTGTAGGAGCCCTCGGGCTTGCCCGAGTCCCCGTGGCCGCGCTGCGACGGCGCGATCGCGCGCAGGCCCGCCGGCAGCGCCGCGACGACGCCGGCGAACGAGTACCAGGAATCGACGTAGCCGTGCAGGAAGAGGACGGGATCGCCGTCGCCCGCGTCGAGGTACTCGAGCTCGACCCCGGTCGGGAGCGCGGCGCGCGAGAGCACCGGCATCGGCGTCTCAGATCTCGGCGACGTGGTGCCACATGTCGGCGCAGCACCTCCACGCGCCGTCCGGGCCCTTGCGGAACGCCTCGTTCGTCTCGCCGCGCCAGCGCTGCGTCGCGCCGCCATGCGGTGTCACCGACAGCGTGTAGTTGCCCGTCACGTAGCCGTAGTCGCCGGACGCTTCGATGCGGATCACGTCGAGCTGGAACTCGACCTTGCCCGAGTCGTAGAAGGCCTGGAAGAACTTGCGGATCTCGTCGCGGCCCTCGATGTGCGGCGTGTCGGGCGGCAGCGCGTGGGCGTCCTCGGTGTAGAAGAGCTCGGCGAGCTCGGCGAGCCGGCCCGCGTTGAAGAGCACGTCCCACTGCTTGCGGACGGCTGCGATCGCGGCGACGGCGGAAGGGTCGCTCGGCATGCGGACTCCTCGTCGGAATGGGCTCATGCTTCCATCGCCGGAGCGCTCGGGTCAAGGCGAAACGCCGCGCGCGCGGCGATCGCGACATGTCGCGATTCGCGCACGGCTGCGCGGCAGCGCGCGCGACGAGCCCGAAACGATCTGCGCCGGCCCTCCGCGATGGAGTAGTCTCGCGTGCGCACCTCGGCGCAGGGCGGCGCGTGCGGATGCCACTCGCCCGGCCGTACCAGAGAGCAGGCTCGCGGGTGACCGAACGCCAGGACGACCTGCTGGAAGACGGCGGCGCTGCGCGCGCCGGCCCGGTTCCGGCGCGCGGACCCGCCTGGGCGCTGCGCGCGCTCGCCGCGGTCGCCGGCGTGCTCGCGGCGGCGACGCTCGTCCTGCTGCTCGTCTGGGGCCGGGGCCGCGTGGTCGTCGAGCTCGCGTGGTTCAACGCGTTCGTCTTCACGCTGCAGGCGGTGACCTGCGCGGCCACGAGCGTGCTCGTGCTCGGTCGCCACGGCGTGCTGCGCGACCCGGCGTCGTACTGGACCGGCGTCGCCTTCGCGGGCTACGGAATCGCGCTCGGCTTCTACGTGCTCGCGTGGCCCGGCACGCTGCCGGACGACGCGTCGCTCGTCGCGGAGCTGCCCGGCACCGCGGCGTGGTTCTCGCTGCTCGCCCCGTTCCTGTTGTGGGCCGGGCTGCTCGCCGCCGCCGTCGCGCGATGGCCCGGCGAGGATTCCTTGCGCGGAGGGCGCTGGATCGCGTCGATCGCGGCGTGGCTCGGCGGCACGATCGCCGTCTGCTCCGTCGCGATCGCCTTCGAGGCGGCGCTGCCGCCGCTCGTCCTCGCGGACGGCCGCTTCACGCCCCTGCTCGGGGCGAGCAACGCGCTGCTGGCCGCGCTGTTCGCCGCCGGCACCGCGATCGCGGCGGCGCGCTCGCGGCGCACGGGCGACGGCCTGCCCGCGCTGACGGCGTTCATGCAGCTCGCCTTCGCGTTCGTGTTCGTGTGGATGGCGATCGGGACGGTCCGCTACGGACCGTGGTGGTACCTCGCGCGCGGCGCGCTGACCGCCGGCGCGTTCGTGGTGTTGGTCGGCCTGCTGGCCGACTACGTGGGGCTGCTCCGCCGCGAGCACGCGAAGTCGCGCCGGCTGAGCGCGCGCTCCGCCGAGCTGGCCGCGATCGAGACGAGACTTCGCGAGCACAATGCCGAGCTGCGGCGGGCGCACGCGCAGCTCGAGGAGATGGACCAGCGGAAGAACGAGTTCATCGCGGTGCTCTCGCACGAGCTCCGCAACCCGCTCGCGCCGATCGTCAACGCGCTCTTCGTGCTCGAGCGCAGCGATCCGGCGGCGCCGCAGACGCAGCGCGCGCACGCGCTGCTCGCGCGGCAGGTGGGCCATCTCACGCGCCTGCTCGACGACCTGCTCGACGTGACCCGCATCGGCCGCGGCAAGGTCGCACTGCGCCGGAGCGCCCTCGACCTGTGCGCGCTGGTGCGCGAGTCGGTCGACGATCGCCGCGGGCTGATGCAGGAGCGCGGCGTCGAGCTCGCCGTCGCGTTGCCGCCGGAGCCGGTCTGGGTCGACGGCGACGAGACGCGGCTCGCGCAGGTCGTCGGCAACCTGCTGCAGAACGCCGCCGCGTTCACGCCGCCGGGCGGACGCGTGACGCTCTCCCTGACAAAGAATGGTGACGGCGCGGAGGTCCGCGTGCGCGACACCGGCCCGGGCTTCGAGCCCGCGCTCGTGGAGCGGCTGTTCGAGCCGTTCACCCAGATCGGGGTCGCGACGCCGGGCTGGACGGGCGGGCTCGGGCTCGGGCTCGCGATCGTGAAGGGTCTCGTCGAGCTGCACGGCGGGCAGGTGTCCGCCGCGAGCGCCGGGCCCGGCCGCGGCGCCGAGTTCACGATCCGGCTGCCCGCCGTGGCGCGGCAGCAGGACGCGCGCGGCGCGTCTCCGCGCGACGTCGCCGCGGTCGCGCGCCGGCGCGTGCTCGTGGTCGACGACAACCGCGACGCCGCCGAGTCGCTCGCCGCGGTCGTGCAGCTGCTCGGACACGAGGTGCAGCTCGCGTTCGACGGCGCGCAGGCGCTCGACGTGGCGCGCAAGACGGCGCCGCACGTCGTGCTCTGCGACCTCGGCATGCCCGGCATGAACGGCTACGACGTCGCGCGCGCGCTGCGCGCCGAGCACGGGAGCGCCCTGCGCCTGGTCGCGGTCAGCGGCTACGCGCAGCCGGGCGATCGGCGCGCGGCGGCCGAAGCGGGCTTCGACGGGCACCTCGCGAAGCCGCCGGAGCCCCAGGCGATCGAGCGCGAGATCGCTCGCTGCGCCGAGCGCGCGCCCGCGAAGCGCGGAGGGGCTCCGGTCGCGATCGAACGCAGACGCGACGACCTGAGCGATTAGACTCGGCCACGAGGACGGAAGGAGCGTTCGATCATGCCCACACGCAAGGCGCGCGCGATCTGGGAGGGGAGCCTCCAGAAGGGGACCGGCAAGATCCGTCTCGACAGCGGGGCTTGCGAAGCGCCCTACTCGTTCGGATCGCGCTTCGAGGCGGGGCAGGGCACCAACCCGGAGGAGCTGCTCGCGGCGGCGCACGCCGGCTGCTTCGCCATGGCGCTCTCGCTGGCGCTCGGGAAGGCGGGATTCTCGCCCGAGCGGATCGACGCCGAGGCGCACGTGTCGATCGAGCCGGCGGACGGCGGATTCGCGATCCGCTCGAGTCGCCTCACCTGCGAAGCGCGCGTGCCCGGCATCGACGAGGCGACCTTCGCGCGACACGCGGAGGAGACGAAGCTCGGCTGTCCCGTCTCGAAGGCGCTCGCCAGCATCGAGATCACGCTGGAGGCGCGGCTGACTCGCTGAGTGGGCGCACGCTGGCGGCGGCGAACCTGCGCGAGCGCGGCTACGACGCCTCGAGCAGCTCGCGCAGCGGCCGGCGACGCCTCGCGACGAGATCTGCGAGCGTATGGCGGTCGAGCACCGCGAGGAAGGCGGCGAGCGCCTCGTGCAACACGCCGCGCAGTCCGCACGCCGGCTCGATCGCACACAGGCTGCGCCCCGGATCGAAGCACTCGACGAGCGCCATGCTCTCCTCCGTCGAGCGGATCACGTCGCCGACGCCGATCTCCTCCGGACGGCGCGCCAGCCGCAAGCCCCCCCGGCGCCCTCGGACCGTCTCCACGTAGCCGCGCAGGCCGAGGTGATGCACCACCTTCATGAGGTGGGCCTTCGAGATGTCGAAGCGCCGGGCGATCTCCTCGATCGTCACGAGGCGCTCGGGCTCGAGCGCGAGGTACGTCAGCACGCGAAGCGTGTAGTCGCTGAAGTAGGTGAGCTGCACGGGCCTCCGCTCTCGTTGCAGTCGTGGTAGAAAGGACTATACCGCGTATATCTTATTCGGAGGAGCCGCCGTGCTGACCGAATTCTCGCGTCCGTTCCGCCCGATCGAGCTGAGCCCGGAGACGCTCGCGTTCTTCTCGTTGCCGGCGCTCGCCGAAGGCCTGAAGCGCGAGGACGAGTACCTGCGCAGCGGCGTGTCGGCGATCACGCTCGCGCGCGACGAGCACGTGACGCTCGTGCTCGTCGCGTTGCGCAAGGGCGCGGTGATGCGCGAGCACCGGGCGCCTTCGGCGGCGAGCGTGGTGGTGCTCTCCGGTCGCGTGGACTTCACGGGAGGCGACGGCGCCAGCGCCACGCTCGAGCCGGGATCGCTGGCCTGCTTCTCCGCCGACGTGGCGCACGCCGTCGAGGCGCGCGAGGACGCCGTGTATCTCGTGAACATCGGCGGCCGCAGCCGCCCGAGCGCCGCCGCGCCCGCCGATTCCACCCCGCAGTGAGGAGACTCCGATGACCGAGCACGCGATCCCCGCCGCCGCGTCCGTGACCGACGTCCTCGGTCTCGATCACCGGCGTCTCGACGCCGTTCTCTCCGCCGCCAAGCAGGCGTTGCACGCCGGCGACGTCGCGCGCGGTGCCGAGCGATTCGCCGCGTTCCGCGCCGGACTCGAGCGCCACATCGCCGTCGAGGAGGAGATCCTCTTCCCCGCGTTCGAGGCGGCCACGGGCATGGCGCAGGGCGGCCCCACGCACGTGATGCGCCTCGAGCACCGCGAGCTCCGTGCGCTCATGGCGGAGATCGGCTCCGCGCTGGAAGGCGCGTTGGATGGCCCCCTCACGACGCCGCTGGCGGCGCTGACCGCGCGCATCTACGCGCACAACGGCAAGGAGGAGCGAATCCTCTACCCGGCGATCGACCAGATCGCGCGCGGCGACGACACCCTGGACGCGCTGCTGGAGAAGGTCACGAGCGCGCTCTGAAGCCGCGCGGTCCGCTCAGCCGGGCGTCGCGGGCAGCGACGGCGGCTCCGCCGGCGCCCGCCGCGGCGCGCGCAGGAAGGCCGTGATCTCGTCGCGCCGCGCGTGCACGTCGGCGCGGCCGATCTCGACGAGCCGCTGGCAGAACGCGGCGTCGAAGAGCAGGTAGGTCGCGAGCTCGGTGGTGGCGTCGTCCGGGCCGAGCCCGCGCATCAGGTAACGGACGATCGGCGGGATGCGGTGCTCGAGCGCGGCCGCGATCTCGCGGAACGAGCGCGACGGCGAGATCCACAGCACGTCCACCCAGCGGAACGGGTGCTCGGACGCCGGCGTGGGCGAGGCGAGCACGCTCTGGTTCACGCGCCCGCTGTGCTCGAAGTCCACCTCGATCGCGTCGAGCATGACGGCGTCGAGCAGCGCGCCCGCGACCTCGGCGATCGTCGGCGCGGCGCGCCGGCCGGCGCGCGCCTTCTCGGGCGGCAGGCCCGCGCGCCGCACGCCGATCGCGACCACGCGCTCGGCGCCCAGGTGGATCGCGGGCGACAGCGGCGCGGTGTTGCGGATCGAGCCGTCGCCGAAGTGGCGCCCCTCGATCTCGACGGACGGGAAGAAGATCGGGATCGCGCTCGACGCCATCAGGTGCTCCACCCCGATGCGCGTGCGCTCGACGCTCCAGCGCCCGCGCCGCCACAGCGGCGTCGAATCCGTGCAGTCCACGAAGATCACGCCGTCGCCGGTGTGGAGATTCGTCGCCGGGATCGCGAGCGCGCGCAGCAGCCCGGCATCCAGGTTCTTCTCGATGTCCGCGAACGGCAGCCGGCGCGCGAGCAGCGCTCGCAGCGGCGCGGTGTCGAGCAGCGCCTTGGGCGCGACGCGCCGCAGCAGCCCGCCGAACGAGAGGTCGCGCACCCAGCGCGCGCCGATCCCGCCGAGCGAGCGCAGGTCGGTGCGGAACACCTGGCTCGGCTCGATCTCCGACCAGATCGACGCGAGCAGCGCGAGCCCCTGCGCCGGCTCGTCGATCGCCGCCGCGAGCGCGCCCGCGTTCAGCGAGCCCGCGCTCGAGCCCACGACGATCTCGACCGGGTGCTCGGGCCCGAAGAGGCCGAGCTCGTGCAGCGCTTGCAGGACGCCCACCTGATACGCGCCGCGGGCCCCGCCGCCGGAGAGGACGAGCGCGGTGATGGGCTGCGCGGGCGTCGCGCCCAATCGCATGCCTCAGCGGCTCGCGCGCGCCGCGCGCTCGCCCGCATCGCCGCGGCGCTCGAGCAGCACGTAGCCGGGCAGGTCGAGCGCGCGGAAGACGGGCCGCAGCGCGGCGGGCAGGCGGGTCGCGGCGGCGCCGAACGCGACGATCCGCGGACTGCGCAGCGCGACGCGCCGGCCGCTCTGCTCGATCTCGCCGCCGTGCGCGGCGAGCAGGTTGCGCGCCCAGTCCACGTCGCGGCCGTAGGTCAGCGGGATCACGAAGCCCTTCGCCGTCGCGAACGCCAACACCGGCGTGTGATACGAGCGGCCGCTCGTGCGCCCGACGTGGTGCACCACCGCGAGCGGCGGCACCCGCCACGCGAAGGTCCGCATCAGCGGATTCGTGAAGACGCGGTTCACGCGGCGCAGGAAGCGGGGGAGGTGCATGCGCGGATTCTAATCCAAGGGCGCTGCGCGCCGTCGGCGCGCCGCTTCGGCCGTGCGCGCGCCGCGCACGGCGTGCGGCTCGTAGCGCTGCACCACCAGCGACGCGATGCGCCGCGACAGCTCGCGCGGAGCCAGCCGGCTCATCGCCGCGACTGCGCGATTCGGCAGCCCGGGTACGCAGACGATCGCGCCGCGCCGCAGCGCCGCGAGCGACGCCTGCACCACGGCGTCCGGCTCCATCCAGAGCAGTCCGGGAACGGACCCGACGTCGGCGCCCGCGATCTCGAAGATCTCGGTGTGGGTGAGGCCCGGGCAGAGCGCCTGCACGCGCACCCCCGTGCCGCGCAGCTCCTCCGCGAGCGCCTCGGTGAAGCTGTTGAGGAACGCCTTCGCGCTCGCGTACACCGCGAAGTACGGATACGGCTGGAACGCGGCCATCGACGACACGTTGATCACGGCGCCGCGCCGCCGGCGCAGCATGCGCGGCAGCACCGCCAGCGTGAGGCGCGTGACCGCGACGACGTCGAGGCGGATCTCCGCGTCCACGTGCTCGGGATCGCGCGCCGCGAACGCGCCCAGCGTCCCGGCGCCGGCCGCGTTCACGAGCAACTCGAGCCGCGCGTCGCCCGCGAGCCGCCGCTCGAGACGCGCCAGCGACGCCGCGTCGGTGAGGTCGGCCTGGACGACGTCGACCCGGACGCCCGGGTGGGCGCGGCGCAGCCGCTGCGCGAGCGCGCGAAGGCGGTCGACGCGCCGCGCCACGATCGCGAGGTCCCAGCCGTCGCGCGCGAGCGCCTCCGCGAAGGCGAGCCCGATGCCCGAAGACGCGCCCGTGACGACGGCGCGGCGGGTCGCGGGCGCGCGCGGGTTGGAGCGGGCGCGTGACGAGGTCTTTCGGGCTGCCGCGGCGCTTCGGGTCGCCATCTCCCACGGCTAGCACGTCGGGCGAGGGACGGCCTCGGCTTTCACGGCGCTCCGGTCATTGGATTCCGAACCTCCGCATCTTCTTGTAGACACTGAAGTCGTCGCGGAATACGCCTATGCGGACGGAGACGACTTCGAGAACGGGTCGCTTGCCGCTAGGCGGCGGCACCTTTTGGACGCGGACGCGGATTCGGAAGTCGCGCAGGATCGCGCGCTTCTGGTCGCGCTCGAGGGCGCTCCAGGACGCGAAGACGTCGACGAGTGCGGCCAGGACTTGATCGTCGATCTCGATGTCCTCGCCTTGCCTCGCTGCGAGCGCCTCGAGGGCTGCGCGCTCGCCGTCGATCGCCTCGGCGCGCTTCTGCGTTTCGCGGAGGTCTACGAGACCCGCCACGTGAGCATCGATCAAGCGCCGCCGCTGATTCTCGAGCTCGACCATCCGCCGAGCGATCTCCGACGGCGCTTCCGAGGCTCGTGACTCGGTCTCGCGAAGGCTCTCTGCCACGAGCCGCTCGAGGACCTCCGCCGATCCCAGCCGATGCGCGAGGGCTTCGTCGATTCGGGCGTCGGCGAAGCGGATCGAGATCGTTCCTGTGGTGCAGCCCTTGGTGGGACAGTTGTACTGCGGCCGCTCCCACGATTGCCGCTGCGCGGAGGTCGTTCGCCAGACGCCTCCGCGGTGCCAGAGGTGGCAACCACAAGCGGCGCACTCGAGGACACCGGCGTACGTCCCGTCCATCGTGTCGGGGTCGCGTCGCGGAGGGCGCTTCGGACCACGGGCGCCGACTAGCTCTTGGGCGCGCACCCAATCCGCGGCCGCGATGAGGGGCGGATCGAGCACGACGTGCTCGTAGGTGTCCTCCGGCCGGCGCGGCGACGGTCGTCCCTTTTGCCAGCACCGATCGACTCGATAGATCCCCTTGTAGAGCGGCTGGCCGAGAATGCTCCGGACCGCCCAGGACCGATTCGCCGACGACCCAGAACCGATTCCCGTTCTGCGCGCGATCTCCGCGAAGGGCAGGGTCCCCTCGCATTCGAGCCAGATGCGAAACACTTCACGAACGCGCTCGGCTTCCGGGAAGACATAGGACCAGCCCGCCTTCCGATCGAAGCGCACGCCGCGGGGCATCCCGACGGTTCCCTCGGCACGCACGCCGCGCTCGCGTCGCTTGCGCTCGCGTCCTCGCCGCGTGCGCTCGATGATGCGCCGGCGCTCTTGCCCGCTCAGCTCGCCCTGAAGCACCGACATCAGAGCGCCGGCGTCCTCGGCCGGGTCGTACACACCTCCGGCCGTGAAGAGCTGGGAACCGGTTTCGGCGAACGCATCGAGGATCGCGTAGTCGGAGAAGCGACCGCGCCGAAAGAGCCGATCGAAGTCCGCGACTATCACCGCGCGAGCACGACCGGCTCGGAGATCGTTCAGGACGCGGGCGAAGCGCTGGTCGGCGAGCACCGCAGCGCCCGAGACGCCTTCGAGCTCGACCCACTCGATCACCTCGAGTGCGTGGGCTCGGGCGATCTGTGCGCACACTTCGCGCTGCGCCGGAAGACCTTGTCGCTCCGGGCCCGCCTGAGCCTCGCTACTCACTCTCAGGAGCGCGATTGCCCTTCTGGTCATCCGTGATCCCGCGCTGATGACGAACGCATCGTACCACTGCCTCGGGGTCACCGGACTCGAGCGCCCGGCGAAGCTCCTCGTCCCGTTGGCGATGGATGTTCAGCACGGTTCGAACCGCTCGTCGCACCTCGGGCTCGGGTTTCAAATTCACGCATGACTCCGGCGACAATACGCAGTGGCGTGGTCAGCCGGCGTCAGAGCAAAGTCCATGCCGCACGCTTCTCCAATCTCCCGAGCGGAACGTGCCGCTCGCCACCAATGTCAGCGTTCTTTGGTCCCCGGTCTCTAGCCAGCAGTGACCAAAGTTCGCGCTTCAGCCCCGTCGCGATGGACGACGACTCACCGCGAAGCTCCGATGGCTGCCGACCGCTCGTTTTCCTCTTCTCGTGTCGCGACTGTGCTGACCTCGGACGTCGTGCAGGTCTGCAGCGCCCTCGAGACGACCGCGCTCACCGAGGCCGCAGGAAAGCCGCTCAATTCCTGCGCCCTTATCGGCGAATCTGCTTCTCTTGGCTGCTCTTGGCTTTCAAAAAATCATTTTAATCCGAGTGCTTAGCGCGGGTCGTGCCGGTGTAGTGGCCACGCCGTGGGCCTTCAGCCCTCGCCAGGGGAATGCCGGTTGGATCGCGTTTCGAGCCTGGCTCGTCGCCTCACCGAGATGAGCGTCCGGCGTCCGTGGCTCACGGTCGTGGTGGGGCTCGGGCTCACTGCGGTGTTGCTCACGCAGGCGGCGCGGCTCACCAGCTAGGTCGGGTACGCCGCGTACTTCGGCCCCGACGATCCCGCCGTCGAGCGGCTTTCGGATCTCTTCGAAGAGTTCGACAGCGGGCTGCACGTGCTCGTCGTGTTCGGGTGTCCAGGGAGCAATACGTGCGCGTCGGTCCGCGAGCGTGGTGCGCTCGAGTTCATCGGGCGACTGCAGCGAGATCTCGATCGGCTGCCGAACGTTCGCAAGACGCGGAGCGTCCTGAATGCGCCGATCCTTGTTGCACCGCTCGAGACGCGGACGATCGCCGAGCGCGACGACGAAGGCGCGTATGCACTGACGTCGGACTGGGAGGCGCTCGTCGAGCGATCGCTCTCCGAGCCGTTCCTCGCGAACGTCGTGGTGTCGAAGGACGGGAAGACCGGCGGTGTCATCGTCGAGCTGCAGTCGCTCGCGAGCCAGCCCGTTCGCGAAGTCGTGCACGCCATCCTCGAACTCGTACCTCGATACGAGGAGGAACTCGGCAGCGAGATCTACGTCGCGGGTGATCCCGTCTGGACCGTTGTCTCGGACGACGACCTCGACTCGGACTCGCTGAACCTGACGGTCCTGATGTTCGTGCTCATAGCAGCGATCCTGTGGGGCTTCTTCCGCGACGTCTGGCTCACGATCCTTCCCGTCGTCGCCGTGGGTGGCCTCACGATCGCGATTCACGGCGTGTTGGCGCTCCTCGCGTTTCCCATGACGTCGATCCTCGCGGCGCTGCCGCCGTTGCTCGTCGTCATTGCGATCACGGCTTCGATCCATCTCATCACGGCGTTCCTCAGGCACCGCGATCTTTCGCCCGCCGATGCGCTGGTTCGCGCCGCCGACGAGGTCGGCCCCGGGTGTCTCTGGGCTTCGTTCACGACCGCGGCGGGATTCGCGTCGTTCCTGGTGAGCGATCTCGCGAGCTTCCGGCAGTTCGGCCTTACCGCTGGCATGGGACTTGGGCTCGCGTTTCTGGGCACCTTCACGCTGCTGCCCGCACTGCTGTGTCTCCGGCCGCCGCGCATTCACGGCGGCGACGACATCCGACTCGGCGCGGTGCGAGACCTGCTCAACGCGGCGCTCACGGCAGTGAAGACGCGTCCGGCATTCGTGCTCGCGACGGGCGGCGTCGTACTGGTCGGGCTCGCGTGTGGGATCCCGCGCCTCTACTACGAAGTCGACTTCGGCGACCAGTCGCTCGTTCTGCGCTCCGTCCGCTTCATGGAGGAGAACTTCCGACGCCCGATGACGACCGAGCTCGTCGTAACCGTTCCGGAAGGCAAGCGGATCTACGACGAAGACACGCTGCGACTGCTGCGGCGCCTCGAGAGCTACTTCGATCACGAACCGAGCACCGGCTCGCGTGGAGCTTCCTCGACTTCCTCGCCGAGGCATACCGGACCGACCATGGCCAGAGCCCCGAGTCCTTCGAGGAACTCGTGGCGGCAGCGTCCGCCCAGATGCCGATCGTCGCCTCGCACGAGTTTCTGGAGCGAGTCGGCTTCGGACGCCCCGGATGGAACCCGCACCTATCGCGACCGCGCGCGCGTTTCGATCCATCGCAGCTGGCTCAATGGCCAGGAGCAGATCCCGTACGTCGAGCGGCTTCGCGACTTCGTCGCCGAGGTCAACCGCGACGTGGCAGGGCAGGGCTACAAGGTCGAGTTTGCTGGCGGCCTCGAGCTCGCCGCCCTCGCCGAGCAGCGCATCCGCGACACGCAGTGGGGGAGCTTCGGGGGGCGTTCGGCGTCGTAGCGGTGACGCTCTGGGCACTGCTCTGGTCGTCGCCAGGGCTCGCTGCTTTGGCAACTCTTTGCAATCTGCTTCCCGTGCTTGCGCTACTTGGAGTGATGGGCTGGCTCGGCATCGCCGTCGACCCGGCGAACACGATGGTCGCGGCCGTGCTGATCGCCATCAATGACGACGACACCATCCACATGTCGCTCCGGTATCAGCGGGAGCGCCGCTCCGGCAAGAGCCGCCTCGACGCGATAACGACTGCGATCAAGACCGTGGGCGACGCGGTCGTCGTCACGAGCATCTGCCTCGCCCTCGGCTTTGCGGTCTTGATGTTCTCGAACTGGGGCGGGCTCGTGGCGTTCGGGCTCCTCGCGAGCCTAGGCATCGTCATGGCGCTTCTCGCCGTTCTGCTCCTCCTGCCGGCCGCGCTGCTCCAGCGCGAAGGAACGAGGGTGTAGCCGTGATGAGTTGGGCAAAGGCGAGACCCTGGCTCGTCGCGGCCGTGGTGGCCTTGCCCTGGATCGTCGTCTGGCCTTCCGCCGACGCATTGCTCGATCCCGTTCGCGGCGTCGACGCTCCCATCGACAGCTCGCTCCGCGTCCCATTCGGCGCCGCCTTCCTCGCGACCGCGAACGCAGACTTTTAGACACACGATCGCGTTCTCGACGCAACACTGGTTGATGGCGATCAGGTCCTCGTGCCGAGCAGCCGGAAGGCACTCTGGGACGCACTGGACGAGTCCCCTGCGGAGTCCATGCACTTCCACGTGGCGCGAGGTCGAACGACGGCAACCGCTCACGCGAGCCGCGCTCCTCTCTCCGGATGGCAGATCATCAGCCGGAACTGGCCTCTCACCTTCCTCGGCGGCTCGTTCCTGCTCTTCGGCTTGACCATCGCGCTCGGAAGTCGGCACCCCGTCGCCTCATCTCTGTTCGGCGTGACGTGGTGCATCGGCGCGAACCTGCTCGCTCAGCTCGATCTCGTCCTTCCCGAGGATCCGGGCGTCCACGGCGTTGCTTCGCTGCGCGCGCGGCTCGGCGTGGTGTCGCTGACGCTCCTTCCGGCCGCGGTGATCCACCTCGCCATGCGCTTCCCGGTCGTAGCGCCGCGCCTGCGGTCCTCGGCGGTCGCGGCTATGCCGTACGTCTTCTGGCTCTTTCCGGCCGGCTTCGCGCAGCGGCATCTCGGCGACGCGACGTTCCTGAACACACTCGAAAAGGTCACCGTCGGCGCGACCTTCGTCGCGGCCGGCATCCTGGCGATCGGAAGCCTCACCTCGATCCGGAACATGACGCCCATCGAGCGCGCGCGAACGCGGGCGCTGCTCTTCGGTCTCGGGCTCGGTAGCGCCGTGCCTCGTGTGCTTCGTGTCGGGCGACAAGCCGCCGGCCGAACTGCGGACGCCACTCGTGCTCTCGCTGCTCGCGTTCCCGGCTGCGATCTCGTGGGCGGTGGTGCGCTACCGCCTCCTCGATCCGCCCGCCTGGGCGCGGAGCGCGTTCCTGACGGGGCTCACGGCACTCGTCGCGCTCCTCGGTGCGAGTGGGCTGGTCGCGCTCGCGTCGTCGCTGATCGGCGAGCCTGCGGCAGCGCTCTCGGCAGAGGTGGTTCCGGTCGCGTTGACCACCGCGATCCTCTATCAGCTGCTGCACCTCGGGCTTCGGCGCAGCGCCGGGAGCCGCGTGCTTCGCGAGCGGGCGTTCGAGCACTTCCTCGAAGCGGCGAGTCGAGAGATGGCGGCAGCGCGCGATCCGAACGAGGTGCTCGACCGCATCGACTCGTTGGTTCGCGCCCATCTCGGCGCGAGTTCGGTCCAATGCGTGACCGATCTCGCTGGCGCGCTCGATGGCACGCCACTCGTCCGTCGCGGGCTCGACCTCTGGCTGGGCGAAGGTGCACCCGTCGATCGCATGGTGCGGTCGAGCACCCGCGCCGAGGATCCCGGCCCCGAGCTGCCCGAGATCGTCCTGCCGTTGACGCCGCCAGATATGCCCAACGCGCTGGTCGTCCTCAGCTCGCGCAGCGACGGACTCCCCTACGACGACGAGCACGAGCGCATGCTCGCGAGCCTCCGCCACATCGCGACCAACGCGCTGCAGGCCTCGGCGACGACCGCACACCTCGAAGCCCGGGTCGAGGAGAAGACGAGTTCGCTCGAGCGCGCGCTCGCCGACCGGCAGGCGGTGCTCCACTCCGCGCGCGCCATCTGCGAGGCTGGCGACGTCGGCGCGGTCCGCGAGACGATTCGTGAGTTCGCGGTCCTGCGTGGCCTCTCGGATGGCAACGACGCGCTCGCGCCTTCGCGGCACGAAGAGCTGCTGCCTCAGCTCGCGACACTGTCGGCCTTCGCCGACCTTGCGATTGGCCGCCTCGAACTCCTCGCCGAGCTGAAGCGCGAAGTCGAGCAACAAGCACAGGAGATCGCCGAGATCAGCCCGCGCCGGCTCCATGCGGAGTTCGTCCGCGGCGCCGCGCACGAGCTTCGAAAGCCCACCGAGACGGTGCGCAGCCGCGTCGAGCAGCTCGCCGCCTCGCTTCCGCCGGAACTCTCTCCGACAGTCGAGCGCATCCGCGCCGCGAGCCGGGAGATGTCGCGGCGGCTGGATCTCCTGCTCTTCCACTCCGGGCTCCGGCTCGACCTCCAGCGCATCGACCTGATCCGTATCGTCGACGACGCCGTCGCGGCGACGCGCGCGAGTGGCGCGGTCCGCGACGTTCGCGTCCACCACGAGCTGCCGCGCCTGCGGATGCTCGCGGACCCGAGCCGACTTCTCTCCGTCGTCGAGAACCTGCTCGACAACGCGGTCAAGGCGACAGAGCCGGGCCAGCGGATCTCGGTTCGCACCTCGCTCGAGCGCAATCGCAGCCACCGCGGCAACTGGGTCCGACTCGACGTGCTCGACGAAGGGCGCGGGATCTCGCCCGAGCAGCTCGATCAGATCTTCGAGCCGGGCGTCGCCTTCGAGGCGAGCGGGTTCGGGCTCGGCCTCTCCCTGTGTCGCGAGATCGTGCGCATGCACGGCGGCTCGATCGCGGTGGAGTCGCAGCGCGGATGTACGGTGTTTCGCATTCGGCTTCCGCAGTTCCGTTCGGGGGAAGGCGATGACGGCAATGGCCGCGATTCTGCTGGTTGAGGACCACGAGGCGACGCGCTCGCAGCTCACGGGCGAGCTCGAGTCGTCGGGCTACCGCGTCGTCGCCGCGCGCGACGGGCGCGAAGCGTTGGAGGCACTCCGCAGCGCACCCGTCGACCTGATCCTCAGCGATTACCGCATGCAGCCGATGGACGGGCTCTCGCTGCTCCGCGCCGTGCGCAAGACGCTCGAGGTCCCTTTCGTGCTGTACAGCGCTGGCGCCGACGCCCAGGCGGTCTTCGCGGCAGGCCGCGCCGGCGCGGTGCGCTTCCTCGAGTTCCCGTTCCGCGTCGCGGACCAGCTACTCCCGACGATCGCCGACACGCTCGCGTCTCGGGGCGCACGCGAGCGCTCCGAACGCCGCGTCGGCGCCGAGCGCTTGATCGGATCCTCGGCCGCGATGCGTCGCGTGAAGGCGACCATCCGTCGCATCGCGCCCACCGCGACGACCGTCCTGATCCACGGCGAGACCAGTACCGGGAAGGAGCTCGTCGCGCGCGCGATCCACGAGGAGAGCGGTCGCGGTGCCTTCGTCTCGGTGTCGGTGCCGGAGCTATCCGACGGTGTCATGGAGAGCGAGCTCTTCGGCCACACGCGTGGCTCGTTCACGGGAGCGGTCGCGTCGCGCCAGGGACTCTTCGAGGCCGCGAGCGGCGGCACGCTCTTCCTCGACGAGATTGGCGACACACCGCTGCCCGTCCAGGTGAAGCTCCTCCGCGCGCTCGAGACGCGCGAGGTCCGCCCCGTCGGAGGAACGACTTCCCGCCGCGTGGACGTACGCATCGTCGCCGCAACCAATCGGGACCTCGCCGAGATGTCGCGCCGAGGCGCCTTCCGCGAGGATCTCTTCTACCGCCTCCGCGGCGCAACGATTCAGCTGCCGTCGCTGCGCGCGCGGACGCGCGTGCGAGCCGTACCGCGAGTGGATCGAGGGCTCCGCGGCCCGCGGGCGCGACGCCGTGGCGATCTGGCGCGACCGGGTCCTCCAGGTCACCGTCTCCCCGTCGTCGGGGACGATCAGGGCCCCTCCAGCGACGCCTCACTGCGATCTCCGCAGGATCGTGAGGAACGGCGCTGACGTGAACGAAGAACCTCTCCGCGGAGCCGTGGCTGTCGGTACGACCGCCGACCTTGCGCGCTCGGCGCGCCGCGAGCGCAAGGCCGACGAGGAAGATCCCGTGGGCGGGGACGCCGATCAGCCAGTGGCCGGTGCGCCAGATTGGCTCCGTCGCGGCGACGTGGCCGAAGCGGAGCTCCCAGACGAAGAAGTCCCAGGGTGCGTAGATGGGTGCGACGGCGCAGGCGACGCAGAGGAGAGTCAGGGCAAGCAGGGACGGGGCGAAGCGTCGAGTGCGGGCGTGTGTCAGCGAAGCAAGCGCCGCTCCTCCCGCGCCGATCGCGGCGAAGAGCAGCCAAGGCTGCAGCGCCATGGACGGCGCGAAGAGCGGCGGCCCGAGCGCCGGCTGATACGCGAGCTTCCACGCCGCCCACTGGGTCCCGGCCCAGAGAACCAGGACGAGGGCGCCGAGCACGCCGACGAGGGAACCGACGAAGATGCCGGTGGCGGTGTTCCGCCGGCCGGAGGAGGGGAGGCGGTAGAGGCGAGTAGCAGACACGGCGCGCTTCCCCGTGGCGGGAACGCCGGTCACCCGAGGGGTGGTGAGAGTATATCGCGGTAGGGGCGGTCAGCGTCCGTCGGCCGCGGTCCTGCTCGTGCTCGAGGTGGTCGAGCGCTCTCGACAGGATCGCCATCTGCTGAGCAGACCTGATCCGCTGAGGAGACCTGTGATCGGGCGTGTGCACGCGGAAGGTGAGCGGACAACTGCGGGCGAGCCAAGTGTTTCCGCGGGCTCAGACTCGCCTAGGAGGACCCTAAGAAATCCGGCGCGCGCTCCCGGACCATCCCCCGCATCGGGCACGAGGCGTTGTGCGCGCTCGTGGGCGCTTGGCGTCCTCCAGAACTGCCGGAGGGCGCGAGCACGGGCAAGGTCCGGGCTGAACGTGCTCTCGCATTGTGAGTAGTGTCCGGTATCTTGGCGGTAACTGTGGTTACTACAAAGTCGCGCCCGCATCTTCTCCAGCGCAAGGAACGGCAAATCGCGCTTCGGCGCGAGCACATCCTCCAGGCGGCGGCTTCCGAGTTCGCGAGCAAGGGCTTCGACAGCGCGCAGGTTGGTGCGATTGCGTCCCAGGCCGAGGTCTCCTTGGCGAGCGTGTACGCGCTGTTCCCCAGTAAGGAGCAGCTGTTTCACGCGGTGATCGAGACGACGGCCCGGTCGATGCGCGATGCGGTTCGCGCGCGGGTCGAGGACGTTGCGGATCCGAGCGAGCGATTGCTGGCGCTCATCGACTCGCTGTTCGCCTGCTTCGAGGCGAACGGCGATCTGCTTCGGATCTATGCGCGCGCGACGCACGGTCTGCCGTGGCGGATTCGGCAGAGCATGGGCGACTCGGCCCAAGAGATCTTCTCCGAGTTTACGAATTGGGTTCGGGATCTCGTTAGCGACGCACTACGACATGGTCGCTTTGGCGATGTCAGCAGCGAGGCACTCTGCCTCGCATTGATCGGCTCCGTCACAACGGCAGCGGCGGCGGTTGCGGAGGAGACCACGAGCCATTCCCTCGCAGAGATCGCCGCAGGAGTTCGTTCGCTCTTTTCGCGGCTGCTCGACGGAGGAGCTGACAGATGAAGCTCGCGCAGCTCATCCCCGCGCTCGCGATCGCCGCGTTTGCATGCAGCTCGCAGGAGGCCACCCCGTCCGCCGGCCAGAAACAAGCGGAGCCGATCGCAGTCGCGACCGCGATTGTCATGGCCGAAGAGTGGGCAGAACCGATCATCGGGACCGGAACGGTCGCGGCCAGCAAGACCACCGACATCGGTCCGCTCGTCAGTGGCGTGATCGACGAGATCTTCGTCGCAGTCGGGAATCGCGTGCCTGCCGGAGCCCCGCTCTTTCATACGCGCGCCAACCACTACGAGAACCGCGTTGCCCAAGCGGAGTCGCAGCTGCGGCTCGCTCGCGCGGAAGTCGTGAACGCATCGCGCGAGCGCGGGCGCATCGGAGAGCTACACGAGAAGCACGTCGCATCGGATCAGCGCCGGGACGAGGTCGGCACCGCGTGGGAGATTGCGACCGCGCGGCGTGACCTCGCGGAAGCGATGCTCGCGGAGGCACGCCAGGATCTCGCCGACACCCTCGTCCGAGCGCCGTACGATGCCGTCATCACGCAGCGCTACGTGGACGAGGGTACGATGCTGACGACGATGCTCTCGAGCTCGGCTCGTGTCGTCCAGATCATGAAGGTCGACCTCGTCATCGCGATCGTGCAGCTCCCTGAGATCCACCTGCCCCGTATCCATGTGGGAACGCCGTCACGAGTGCGTGTCGCTGGAACAGCCACCGACTACGAGACCTATGTTGCCGTGTTGAACGATCGGGCAGATCCAGTCTCTCGGGCGTTCGAGGTGCGGCTCCCCATCGAAAACAAGGACCACACCCTCAAGCCCGGCCTGTCGGTCGAAGCGGAGCTCCGACCGGAGGCACGCAAGATCTCCACCCTCGACCGCGCGGCCGTGCTCGGGAGCGGTGAGTCCCGCTGGGTGTTCGTGCCGGAGGGAGATCACGCGGCACGCCGCGAGGTCCGCGTTCGCGAACTCGACGCGAGGCGCCTCGAAATCGTGGAAGGACTCATACCCGGGGATCAGGTGCTGGTTGGTTCGGATCTTTCGCGACTCGAGCCGGGCGTCCCGATCCGCATCGAGGGTTCCGTTGCGGATCGCTGATGTCTCGATTCACCGGCCCGTCTTCGCGACGATGCTGGTTGGCAGCCTCGTTGTGCTCGGGGCCGTCTCGTACGGTCGTCTCGGGGTCGACCTCTTTCCGCACATCGAGTTCCCCTACGTAGCCGTCACGACGACTCTCGAGGGCGCCTCGCCCGACACCATCGAGACCGAGGTGACCGACGTCATCGAGGAGGCACTGAACACGATCTCAGGGATCGAGGAGCTCCGCTCGGTGAGCTCCGAAGGTCTCTCGCAGGTCTTCCTTCAATTCGAGCTCGATGAGGACCCGGACGTGAAGGCGCAGGACGTGCGCGACAAGGTCGCGCGCGCCCGCGGCAAGTTGCCCGTCGATGCCGAGTCGCCGATCGTCGAGAAGATCGACCCCGACGCCGCGCCGATCCTCTCCGTCATGGTGGCGGGCCAGCTTCCGGTTCGTGAGCTCACCGATTTCGCGAAGCGCGTGGTCAAAGAGCGACTCCAGCGTGTACCCGGAGTGGGGTCGATCACGATCGTCGGTGGGCGGGAGCGCGAGATCCGCGTCTGGGCCGACGGTCCACGCATGCGTAGCCACGGACTCGCTGTCGACGAGGTGATTGCTGCGCTACGCGCCGAGCACGCCGAGGTGCCAGGAGGCTCGCTCGAAACAGGCGGCGGCCTCTCCGAGTTCGCGGTGAAGACGAAGGGGGAGGTCGAGTCAGTCCGTGGATTCGAAGGGATCACGGTTGCGTTCCGCGAGGGCCAGGCGACACGTTTGCGCGACGTTGCGCGCGTCGAAGATGGCATGGAGGACGAGCGGTCCTACGCGGAACTGGATGGAACCCCCGGCGTCGCCCTCGAGGTTCGCCGGCAATCCGGACGGAATACCGTCGAGGTTGCGCGGCAGGTGAAAGCGGTCGTAGCCGAACTCCAGGGCGCAGCGCCAGCTGGCGTGGGCATCACCGTCGCGCGCGACATTTCACGCTTCATCGAGGCGTCGGCTCACGACGTGGCCGTGGATGTCTTCCTGGGCGGGCTTCTGGCGGTGCTCGTAACGCTCGTGTTTCTCCGGAGCACGCGCGCGACGCTGATCGTCTCCGTCGCGATCCCCGCATCGATCGTCGCCACCTTCTTCCTCTTCTATCTGATGGGTTTCACGATCAACATCCTGACGCTGCTCGCGCTGTCCCTATCGACCGGGCTCCTGGTGGACGACGCAATCGTCGTCCTCGAGAACATCCATCGGCACATCGATGCGGGGATGTCTCCGCTCGAAGCTGCTTCTGCGGGGACGGCCGAAGTCGCGGGGGCCGTGATCGCGGCGACCGCAGCGGTGCTCGCGGTGTTCGTCCCGATCGCCTTCATGGAGGGCGTGATCGGGCGCTTCTTCTTCGAATACGGCCTCGCGATCTCCTTCGCCGTCGCCGTCTCGCTTCTGGTCGCGGTGACGCTCACGCCCACGCTCTGCGCGCGCGTGCTTCGACGCGAGGAGCACCACGGGCGGGTCTTCCAGTGGTTCGACGACACCTACCGGGGCTGGGATGTTGGGTATGGAAAGGTCCTGGACCGGGCCCTCCAGCATCGGCCTCTCGCGCTGTTGGTCGCCCTCCTGTCGATCCCCGTTGGTGTTCTCTTTGCGACAGGGGTTCCACTCGAGTTCTCAGGGAGAGTCGACCGAAGCGAGTTCGAGGGCATCGTCGAGCTTCCGCAGGGCGCCGGCGTCGGCGAAGCCAAACAGGTGGCTGCTCGAATCGGGCAGGCGCTTCGCGAAGTTCCCGGGGTGTCGACCACCTTCGTGTCGGTCGGCGGTGGAAGCCGCGGCGCCATCAACGAGATCAGCCTCTACGCCGGCCTGACCCCGAAGAACGCACGGGACGAGAGCCAGCTGGCCATCATGGAACTCGCGCGCGAGTCAGTCCGCCGCGCTGTTCCGAACGCGAAGAGCGTCAATGTGAACGAGGTCTCGTGGATCTCCGGAGGCGGCTTCACCTCGTACAACATGGAGTACGGAGTCCAGGGAGCAGATCTTGCAACACTGCAGAAGTTCACTGACGCAATCGTCACCCGCATGCGCGCCGACCCCAGCTTCATCGATACGAAGTCCAGCTTCGACCTCGGGAAGCCAGAGGTCCAGCTCCACATCGATCGCGCCCGGGCTGCCGACCTGGACGTCTCGACGAGGACGCTCGCCAACACGGTCCGAGCCGTGGTGGGCGGAATGGACGTCGCGACCTACGAGGAAGATGGCACGCGCTACGACGTGCGATTGCGCGGCGAGGAGTCGCAGCGGGACAACCTGGCTGCACTGAGCCAGATCCAGGTGCGCTCCGCGAGCGGCGGGCTCGTGGAACTCGCGAACGTCGCAACCCTTCACATCGCCAGCGGTCCCGCGCGAATCGACCGCCTGAATCGTTCCCGCAAGATCTCGATCGTCGCCAACAACCCGGAGCACGTGGCACTCGGAATCGCCGTGAATCGACTCGACGAGATCGCGGCCGAGGTCGGGCTCCCGCCCGGCTACACCGGCGCGCACGAAGGCACCGCCAAGCGGATGAAGGACTCCGCACGAGCGGTGCTCTTTGCGTTCGCGATGGCGCTCGTTGCGCTCTATATGATCCTGGCCAGCCAGTTCAACAGCTTCCTGCAGCCGGCCGTGATCATGTTGACCGCACCACTCTCGTTCTCAGGCGCTTTTGCAGCGCTCTGGGTCACGGGCACACAGATGAGCATCTTCGCGCAGATCGGGCTCGTCGCGTTGATGGGCCTCGTGATGAAGAACGGCATTCTGCTCGTGGACTACGCGAATCAGCTGCAGAAGCAGGGCGCGAGTACGCGCGACGCCATCCGCAACGCGGGTCCCGTTCGCCTGCGACCCGTCTTGATGACGACCGTGGCGACGATTGCGGGCATGTTCCCGGTCGCGCTGGCGACGAGTGATGGATCCGAGTGGCGGAATCCGATGGGGATCCTCGTGATCGGCGGGCTCACGTCATCGACGGTGCTGACCCTGGTCGTGGTGCCTGTGGCGTACACGTACGTGGACGACATTCGCAACGCGCTGGCCCGCGCGAAGACGCTCGGCGGGCGGCTGGCTCCCGCCGCTCAGCGTCTACTCGGTGAGATTCGCTCTCGTCGGAAAGCGTAGTCGAGGAAGGTGCATGAAGCGGAAATGGATCGAATCCTATGACGTGTCGATCGCGCAGGGACTGTTCGCGGCGAACGCAAGCCTCGACGGACTCCCTGGTTTCCTGGGCGCGCAATTCGCCGAGTTCGGTCCTGGCAGGCTGCGCATCGAAATGCCGGTTCGGTCGGAGTTATTGACGCCGTTCGGGAGCTTGCACGGTGGTGTTCTGGCCGCACTCTGCGATCACGCACTGGGCTGCGTCTGTTATCCGCACATGCGCCGGGGACACTGGGCAGCGACGACGGAGTTCAAGCTCAACTATCTCGCTCCGGTGCGGTCCGGAACGGTACAGGTCGAAGCGCAGATCGTCTCCATGACGCGCACGACGGCGGTGGTCCGCATCGATGTGCACAATGAGGATCGACTCGCGGCCGTCGCCCAGGGGACGGTGTTGATTCGCGAAGGCCCAGCGGCGTCTAGCGAGCGAGCGCAGTCGGAAGCGACGCCAGGCGGCTGAAGATCGCGAAGCGCTCCCAGCGGACCTGCTCCTCCACTACGTGTGCACCCGGCGGAAGGAAGCTCAAGGCGGCGTCGAACATGCACGCGAGCTCCGTGCGAGCGAGGTTTACGCCGAGGCAGTAGTGCGGCCCATGACCGAAAATCGCGAGGTCGCGCGTATCGCGGCGGATGTCGAAGCGATCCGGGTCGGGGAAGACGGCCGGGTCGCGATGGGCTCCGAGGAAGCTCAGGAGAAGGATCTGTCCCTTCCGAATGGTCTTGCCGCATAGTTCGAAATCGCGAATCGCGTAGCGCGGTAGCCCCAGCGATCCGAAGTCGAAGCGCAGAATCTCGTCCACCGCGTTCGGCATCAAGCGACCGTCCCCGCGCAGCAGCTCCATCTGATCAGGGTGCGCGAGGAGCGTGCGGAGGCCGTGCGTGCCGCCGATCGTCGTGGTCTCGGTGCCGGCTGCGACCAGACCCGCCACCATGAGCACGATCTCGTCGGTGCTCATCTGGTCGTTCTCGTCGTGCGTGAGCACGAGATCCGACACGAGATCTTCCTGCGGCTGCTTGCGTCGCTCGCCGGCCAGCGCCCGCACGTATTCGCAGAGTTCCGCCATCGAGTCTTCGGATCGCTTCCGCTCCTCCGCACTGAGGAACGGGCTGATTCCGCGCACGGCGTCGCGGCCGAGCTGTCGCCAGTGAAGCTCGTCGTCGCCCTTGGGCGGAACGCCCGTGATGCGACCGATGACCGTGTTGGGAATCGGCTCCGTGAACTCGTCATACAGGTCGACGACGCCGTCGCGGTCTCGGAGTGGTCGCGCGAATTCTTCGACGACGGCCCGGACCTGGCTCTCCATGCGCTTCACGGCCCGCGGCGTGAGCGCGGCCGAGACGAGGCGGCGCATGCGTGCGTGTTGATCCGGAGGCGCCGCGAACGGGCTGTTCTCGGCGATCCAGCGTGCCACGGAGCCCTCGGGAGGTGCGCTGTAGTGCTCGTACGCACGCCGGTCGTTGGTCACGTTCGGATCCGTGAAGAGCCGTCGTACGTCGTCCCAGCGCGTGATGATCCAAGCATTGAATCCGGGCAGCAGGTGAACGGGGTCCTCGTCGCGCACTCGCGCGAGTACGGCTGCCGGATTCTCGAAGTACTCGTCGGTGAGGAACGGGTCAGGCGCGAGCGCGTTCGGTGCTGCCATGGGACCTCCCATTTCGAGCGGGCGTGAAGTGGATCGGGAGGCGCTTCGGGCCGCGCAGCAGGAACGAGTCGATGTAGGGCACGTTCGGCTCCGCCAGCTCGAAACCGGCCATCGCGCCGAGCAGCTCCTCGAAGGCGACGCGCGCCTCGAGCCGGGCGAGCGAGGCACCGAGGCAGAAGTGGATCCCAAAGCCGAATCCGAGATGCACGGTGTTGCTGCGCTCGATGTCGAATCGGTCGGGATCGGGGAACTGGCGCTCGTCGCGGTGCGCGGCGCCGATGCACGGCAAAACCGTCGAGTCCTTTGGGATTCGCACGCCGGCGAGTTCGGTATCGCGCGTCGCGCGTCGGAAGAGAATCTGGATCGGGGCGTCGTAGCGGAGGATCTCTTCGACGAGTGCGGGGATTCGCTCCGGCTCTTGCTGCACCGCAGACAGCTGGGCTGCATTCCGCGACAAGGCGATCATTCCGTTGCCGATCAGGTTCGTCGTGGTCTCGTTCCCGGCGATCAGCAACAGGACGACGAACATCAGGACCTCCGTGGTAGAGAGCGCGGCCTCGCTCGCCTCGGCCGCAACGAGGGTCCCGATCAGATCGGAGCGCGGCTCGCTGCGCCTGCGTTCGATGGCCGTGCGCAGGTAGGCGTCGAGCTCGCGAAAGGCCTCGAACACGGTCTCTGGGCGGAGCCCTTCGGTCGATCCCGAGCCGCTCTGGATCAAGACGTCCGACCAGCGCTTGAAGTCTGCGCGGCGCTCGGTCTCGATCCCGAGGAGCTCTGCAATCACGGTGACGGGGAGCGGAATCGAGAAATCATGGACGAGGTCCATCTCACCCTTCTCGCGGACCGGCTCGAGACACGCGCGCGCGATCTCGCGAATACGCGGCTCAAGCGCTGCGATCCGCTTCGGTGTGAAGCCGCGGTTCACGAGACTGCGAAGCGGACCGTGGATCGGCGGGTCGGACGCGATCAGCATGCGGGACTTCAGAAATTCGCCGAGCGGGATTGGCATCTGCTGGAAGAGTTCGAGCATGCGCGCCGCATCGGCGCCTTGAAAGCCGAGCCCCGACGCCTGCGTGCCGACTCCGAGACCGCTCATCATGATCGTCATCATCGCGGTCGACGAGAACAAGTCGGGCTGCTTGAACACGCGCATCACGTCGTCGTAGCGAGTCACCATGAAGAATCCGCTCGGCTCGGACCGATACACCGGAGCCTCGCGGCGCAGTCTCTCGTAGTGCGGATAGGGATCCTTCGAGATCTGCGGGTCAAACGGATCGATGGCGATGCTCATGCGACACTCCGATGCGGGGCGAAGCGGATCGGAAGTGACCGCGGTCCGCGGAGGAGATTCGACTCGATCACGTTGACCTCCTCGGCGTCGAGGCGGAAGTCGCGGCAGCGATCGAAGAGGGTCTCGAACGCAACTCGTGCTTCCAACCGAGCGAGCGCTGCACCGAGGCAGAAGTGGATGCCGTGGCCGAACGCCACGTGCTCTCGGGACTTGCGATCGATGTCGAAGCGATCCGGCTCCGGGAACTGCCGCTCGTCGCGGTTCGCAGACGCGAAGAGCACCATGAGGAAGGCGTCCTTCGGCAGCTTCGTGCCGCCCAGCTCCACCTCCTCGACCACCTTGCGCGGGATGCCCTGGATTGGCGAGTCGTAACGGAGCGCCTCTTCGAGCATCGCCGGGATTCGCGAGCGGTCGGCGGCGACACGTTCCATCACATCCGGGTGCGCGAGCATCGCTCGCATCGCGTTGCCGATCAGATTCGTCGTCGTCTCGTTGCCTGCAATCAGCAGGAGGACGATGAACGATAGAACCTCGCCGCCCGTGAGTGCGTCGCCTTCCTCGGCTTGCGTGAGGATGCTGATCAGATCGTCACGTGGGCTGCTCCTCCGCGCCGCGACAACCGACTCGATGTAGTCGGCCATTTCGTCCGCCGCAGCGGCCACCTCTGCGCGACCGAAGGCCTGTGACGTTCCGGAGAGCCCGATCACGATTGCATCGGACCAGTGCTTGAATCGCTCGCGGCGCTCGGGCTCGACACCCAGGAGCTCCGCGATCACGGTCACCGGAAACGGAATCGCGAAGTCCTTCACCAGGTCCATCTGCCCGGTGGCGACGACTGAATCCAAGCATGTCTCGGCGATCGCGCGGAGGCGGGGCGCCAGCGCAGACATGCGCCTCGGGGTGAAGCCGCGGTTCACGAGGTTACGCAGCCGCGTGTGATCCGGGGGGTCTGTCGCGATCATCATCGACGACTGGAGAAGCCGGTGGCCCGCGAGCGCGCCCGAGTTCGGGCCGAAGCTGATGCCGCCACCTTGGGCGAGGATCTGAAGCGCTGTCGAGGAGAAGACCTCGGGTCGATGAAGCACTGAGCAGACGTCGTCATAGCGCGCGACGGCGTAGAACGGAGCGCCAGGCAGAATCTGGTGGATCGGCGACTCGCGTCGCATCGCGGCGTAGTACGGATACGGGTCGTGCCGGACCGTTGGTAGCAACGGGTTGTAGTCACTCGCCGACACGAGGTTCTTGGACGACAGAGCGGGAATCGACATCCAGGCTTCCTCCTGGGCCTACGCCCTTCCACGGCTTCGGAATTCGAGATGGGCGTACTCTGCGCGCGCCTCGGCAAGCGCTCCCTCGACGCGGTCTGCAAGGGATCGCACACCCGTCCAGATCCACCGCTCCGGCGCGACCTCTTCGAGATCTCCGAGCGCCGCGAGGTCCTGCACCCATGCAGCTGCCTCGTCGTGCGCGATCACGAGACGGAACGTGCTGCCTCCGACCTTCCAGATCGGGTAGTGCGAGCGACCGCCCCACGCTAGGTCGAGAACGCGCATGGCTTCGCTCGTGTGCTCTTCGAGGACGGAGTAGATCGCGGGAATGCGCTCCGAGAAGATCTCGAGATCGCGCATCGCCATCCGCTTGGGATTTGTGAAGACGATCTCGTGGCTCGGGTACGAGATGTCCTCGTCCACGTCGAGCGCGAGCAGGCGCCGACTCGATTCGAGGTAGCGGAGCACGCCGCAGTGCTCGGGCGGCACACCGGCGAGGGAAGCGAGCGTCCCCGGTGTGACGAGTGAAGTCGTCGCCGGAAGCCACATGTCGCCCGTGATGAGATGACCGCGATCGACGCGCACGCAGAGATGACCGGGAATGTGGCCGTCGAAGCGCAGGAGCTCGATGCGGCCGTCGGCGAGCGAAACGACCTCGAGACCAGGATCGATCTCCTGGTCCACCCGGAGCGGCCCCTCGTCCATGCTGCCCCAGGGCGCACGATCGAAGTCGAGGCCCGAGTTGCGCATGAGCGCGAGGTAGTGATCGCGGATCTCGCCCGTGAGACGTTCTACATCGACGTCGATCCCGCAGTCTCGGAAGAAGGGGATCCGAGTCCGCAGGAAGGACTCACGGCGCGCGACCAAGGGGAAAAGTTCGCTCGTGTAGCGGTGGGCAACCGTGGTCGCGCCGCTCCCGAGCGCTTCGATGGCGGCGTGACCTCCCGCGTGATCGAAGTGCGCGTGCGTGTAGATCGCGATGATCGGTCGCTCGCCGAGACTTCGGCCTTCCGCGCGCACGATCTCTTCGAGCGTTTCCGGAAAGATCTCGGGCGCCGTCGTCCTATAGGTCGAATCGACGACGAACAGGAAGTCGGGAAGCGAGACGATGTGGCAGGCGACCGAGAACGAGCTTGCGCCGATGGGAGTTCCGCCCTCACCAAAACGCTCCTGCAGGTAGCGCGAGGTCGGCGTGTCGAAACGGTCGAGGACCACCGCGAGGGGGCTCGGCATGCGGCCACCAGGGCCCGAGAAGGCACCCGACTCGGCCTCGATGCGATAAATGCGAAGACCGTCCCTGCTGCGTGCTGCCTCGCGCGATTGGATCATGTGGATTCATCCGGCAAGGCGACCTCAGCGGCGAGATCGGGCCACGCTTCCGGTCGCAGCACGCCGAAGAGCAGCACGCGCTTCACCTCGCGGGCTAGGCGCTCGGTGGCGCGTTCCATGGCCTCAGGAGTCTCGTGTGCGGCACGCGCGAGCAGTGGCCAGAGAATGCCGACGCTCATCAACACGTAGCCAAGCATTTCCACATCGACACCGGGCTGCGCTTTCGCGTTGCTGGTGATCCGCCGCAGCTCGCCGAGGTATTGCTCCCAGGCATCGCGGGGAAGCGGATTTGCCGAGATGAGCTGATGGAGAGTGAGTTGCGTGACTTCGGGGTGCTCGACGAAGAACCGCGCCATGTGGTCGATCCGTTCGCCGATCGGCATCGGTGCGACGAGCATGCGAGCCACGTCCTGAGCCAGGTCCGCAAACACGGCGGCGACGAGCTCGTCGCGCGTTCGGAAGTGCTGATAGGCCGTCGTCCGGTTGAGCGTCGCCCGGTGCGCCACCTCTGAGACGGTGACGGCTGCGGGGCCTCGCTCCGCCATGAGCTCGCGTGCGGTGCGCAGTAGGCGCTCGCGACTGGACCGGTAGTCACGGCGTCGGATCCGGTCGGGCAGTTGCGTCGGCTTCGGCATCAGAAGCCGAGCCTATCCAATTCTCACAATTAAAGTCAACATCGGTGTTGAACTTCTAGAGCTGCCGACCCGCTGGCGATGGCCGCGTCCCCGAGCCACCGGATCTCCGGAGAACGGCCCACCGGCCAAAACAAACGTACCGGCCGCCAGGAGAGCCTCCCGCGAGCCACCGAGCGGATTCTCGGAGTCAACTCAGCGGTGTGTAGGTGACCTGGGCCTGTTGCCCTAGACGGGCGTCGTCAGCGCTCGCGACCGCGGTCTTGCTCGTGCTCGACATCGTCGAGCGCCCAGGTGAGCGTTCGACGCTCGCGGCTTTCCTGCTCCGCGGTGACCTCGGCCCGCGCGCGGACGGCATGGCCCACCTCGAGGTCTCGGCGGTCCGTCGGGACTGCGGTCAACTCCTGCCCGGTGTCGAGTACGACGTAGCTCTTGCCGTCGTCGTCGACGGCGTAGCCGACGACGGGGCCTTGGTGGGCGCGGCCGGGCTCGGCCCTGGTCGTACTGCTCTCCTTGCCATGGATGCGCTCCAAATCACGCAGCGTCGTCGGAACGCGCTCGCCGCGAATCATTCTTCCCTCGACCATCCGCTCCGCTCCTTTCTCGACTTCATAGGTTCTCTCGGCTCCTTCGTCGCGACTTCGACGCAGGAGGCCCTCCCGCTCGAGCACAGGTCCGCGCGCGCGGACTGCGGCGCGCCATTGGCGGAAGAAGCCGCGGCGGTCGGGGGCCGGAGAGGGAAGGGCGCCGGTCTCTCGCACGGATCGAAGGGCATCGCGGTCGAGCAAGGTGGAGGCGGTCTCCGCGCGCTTCAAGTCGCGTAGCGGGCCATGCTCGAGGATCTCGGTCCGCATCGCGCGGTCTCCGGTGCGGGTGGCCGCGCCGCCGCGCAGTGTCACAACGGAGCCGGGCCGGAGGCGGCCCTCTCCGCGGGCCGTGACGATCTCCGTTGTCTGCGGGATCAGATGGCGACGGCCATCCGTGCCCTCGACGATCAGCAGCGGCTCGTCGCGGGACTCGTCGATCCCGCCTCCGGTCACGCGGCCCGTGACCTCCACGCCCGCCAACATACGCGTCAGCACCACCGGCGCGTCCCGATCGGACACCAAGGTGCGCGAGCGCGCGAGGCTCTTCTGCACGTCACCAGCGATCTGGATCTGCCGGAGCGCCGGGACAAGTTCGGGGGAGAGGTGCCAGCGTTTGGGTCCAAGCCGTTCTGCGAGGCCGATGCTTTCCAGATACTGAAGCCTACGCAGGTCCTGCTGCCGACGCTCTTGGGCGACGGGTCGCGACGGCACCCCATCGTCGAAGGACACGGTCCCACCCGCGTCCGCTCGTCCGAGGAGCGAGCGGTCGATCTCCGTGAGCCGCGGCGCCGAGATCGCATTCTCGCGCGCTCGCCGGTACTCGTGCTCCTGCCGATGCCCGAGCGTCCGCGTCAGGAGCTCCTGACTGCGCGCCCGAATGCCCGTCCGGATGTAGTCGCGCGCGAGGAGGAGGGCCTTGCCTTCCTCGTCTACGCCGCGCACCACGATGTGTACGTGAGGGTGCGCCGTGTCGTGGTGATCGATCGCCACCCACTCGAGCCGGGTGCCAAGATCGTACTCGATCTGCGCCATCAGCTGCCGCGCGTGGCCGCTGAGATCGGCCCGCGCCCCTGCCTCGGGTGAGACGACGATCTTCCAGAGGCGCGCATCGCCGGCCTTCTGCCAAGCGTCGAGCCGCTCGGGAAGGTCGAGGTCATCGCGCTCCGCATCGAATCCCAGCCCCCGCGCGTCCTCGCGCTGTGCACCCGCGCGGCTCAGGTAACGGCCCTGTGCCCGCCAGGCTCCGCGTCCCTTATTCCGCGCGAACGACATCTTCACGAGGCTGCGCTGTTGGAGCGGTGACGACGTGGTCGTGAACGCGATGGGGCCTCGAGCGCGCCGGTGTCCGCGCTGATGCGCGCCGAGCTCCGCGGACAGGCGCTGCAGTGCCCGAGCTGACCGCCCTCCGCTCTCGCGCGCGATCCGCGAAGGTCGCAGACGCATCGAGGGAGCGTCCCGATCGGAGGTCGAGCGACTACCACTTCGTTGCGCGAGCGCCGGCGACGAGAGTTCGGGGCCACGCTTGTGCTCTCTGTGGTGGCCATGATCAACCGCCTGGCCGGCATCCGATCGCGCCGAGCCAGGCTTCGCGGTCGGCGACCGCGGGCTCACTTGGGATCACCTGCCGATCGCGTCATCAGCGGGCGAGCGATCGCGACGATGCTCGCGGCGGAGACGGGCCCGAAGTAGCGGCTATCCCAGCTGCGCTCGCGACGAATGCCGAGAAGCCAGACCTCACCGTCGCAGACGAGGCGGCGCCCGAAGGGGACGTGCTCGAGCGGGCGGCCGAGGCTGTCCGTCGAGTGACGTCGCGAGCGATCGACGACTCGACCGTTGACGGCGAGGAAGTCGCGCTTCAGCTCGACGTCGTCGCCGGCGACTGCGATCACCTGCTTGAGCACCGGGCTCGTTCCACTCGAGCACGAGCCGGCCGACAGGTATCCGCGGGCGAATCCGAGAGCTGCGACCCAGTCCGGCAGGCAAGCCGCGACCAAGTCGTTCCGCTCGATGCCGGCCGCGCGTTGGATCGAGTAGACGCCCAGAGGTGCCGAGGTCGTCCAGTTGATGCGAACCGGCAGCGCGGTAGCGAGCCAGATCGTGGTCGAAGCGGCCGCGATCGCGGGGATCGCGGCGGCGCGGCGCTTTGCAGGTCCGACCGACACTCGCGACTCATTGCGGCCGCGGTGGCGTCGCTTCGGACGTGGACCGCCGGCGACCGCCTTCGATGCACGCCTCGAGATCCTTGACGTCGTACCGCACCGAGTGCCCGAGCTTCACGAAGCGCGGACCGCTGCCCTGCAGACGCCACTTCTGGAGCGTCCGCATGCTCACCCCGAGCAGCTCCGAGGCATCGCGCACCGTGACGAGTCGAGACACGGGCCGCTGCTTCCGCAAGGCCATGCCGATCGGGCGAGGCGCCGAACGGCGGTGATCGCGCTAGCCGGTGCGCACGAGGGGTCTGGCGGCGCGGTGCTGGCGGGCACTGGCGGCGGGTCCACTGCCAGCGGCACCGGCGGGCAACCCGCCGGGTTGAGCCGCTCCGGGATTGCCGGAGCCTGGAGTCATTGACCCCGATGGGGAAATCACGGAGGTCGCAGCGAGCCATCGATCCCGCGACAGCCTTGGCCTCTACTTGTAGAGCCCCTCGCGCGTCAGCCCGAGCGTGCGCGCGGTGGCGGCGCGGCGGTTGCCGTGGGCGTCGAGTGCGCGGCGGATCAGCCAGGCCTCGACGCGCGCGACCTGCGCGCGCAGCGTCTGCGGACCCTCGTGCGCGGTCGACTCCTGCACGGGGCGCAGGGCGCCCTGCAGGCGCTCCGAGAGATGGCGCTGCGCGATCGACTCGCCAGACTCCGCGAGCGCGAGCGCGTGCTGCATCTCGTTCTCGAGCTCGCGCACGTTGCCGGGCCAGTGGTAGGCGAGCAGCAGGTCGGCGGCGGCGCGCGAGAGGTGGCAGCCGGGCTTGGCTTCGCGCTCGCCGTGCAGGCGCAGGAAGTGCTCGGCGAGCGGCACGACGTCGTCGGCGCGCGCGCGCAGCGGCGGCACGTTGATGCGGAACACCGCGAGCCGGTAGTAGAGGTCCTCGCGGAAGCGGCCGCGCGCGACCTCCTCGCCGAGCGTGCGGTTGGTGGCGGCGACGACGCGCACGTCGACCTTGCGCGCCTTCGCGCCGCCGACCGGGCGCACCTCGCGCTCCTGGAGCGCGCGCAGCAGCTTCGCCTGGAGCGACGGCGAGGTCTCCCCGATCTCGTCGAGGAAGAGCGTGCCGCCGTCGGCCGCCTCGAAGAGGCCGGGCTGGCTGCGGTCGGCGCCGGTGAAGGCGCCCTTCACGTGGCCGAACAGCTCGCTCTCGAGCAGCGTCTCGGGGAACGCCGCGCAGTTGACCGCGACGAACGCGCCCCGCCGGCGCGGCGAGCCGTCGTGGATGGCGCGCGCGAGCACCTCCTTGCCCGTGCCGGTCTCGCCGGTGAGGAGCACGGTCGCGTGCGAGGCGGTGGCGCGCTCGACGAGCGCGAGCACGTCGCGCATCGGGGCGCTGCGCGCGAGCAGGCGCCGGCCCGCGACGCCGTCCGCCGGCGTGCGGATCGGCGCGGGCGGCACCACGGCGGCGAGGAGATCGCGCAGCGACGCGCCGTCGGCCTCGCCGCGCGCACACACGGCGGTGGCGCCGGCGCTGCGCAGCACGACGCTGCTGGTCGCGCTGGTCGCGGGCAGGCGGACCAGGATCGGCGGGCAGGCGCCGCGGCCGGCCTGGCGCAGGCGCGCCACCGCTTCGCGCGCGGGGCGGTCCGCGTCGGCGTCGAGCACGATCGCGTCGAACGCCGAAAGCGGCAGCGCGGCGGCGTCCTCGGCGTCGCGCGCCCACGCGACGTCGAGCAGCGGCGACTCCGCGACGCCCTCGCTGCGCAGCGTCTCGGCCCGGCCCACGAACAGGATCGATCGGATGCGGTCCACGTGGCTCCCTCGCTCGTCCCCCGCGCGAGGCAGGAAGAGCAAGGGACGTGCCCGCCCGCGTGGACGCCGGGCCACGCTGATCGATGCTGAGCGGGCGACGGCGGTTCGCTGACGACGAGCGCGAGCGAAGGCGTATCGCGCATACGTCGAGCGAAGCGCGAGGAAGTCAGCGGGCCGCCGGCGCGCGCTCAGTGCACCACGAGCACCGGCTTGCGCGTCTCGCCGATCACGCGGTGCGAGAGCGAGCCGAGCACCGCGCCGCTGAACGCGCCGAGCCCGCGGCTGCCCATCACGACGAGGTCGGCCTTCTCGGCGGCGTCGGCGATCGCGCGCGTCGGCGGCTTCATCTCGACGCGTCCCACGTGCGGAACGCCGGCCGCCTCGCAGATGCGCCCGCAGCGCTCGAGCTGCGCGATCGCGTCCTTGCGCAGCGTCTCCTCCATCTTGCCGATGTCGAGCCCGAGCCGCGTCGCGCCGGCGAACGCGCTGTCGAGCGGCAGCAGCCGGATCACGGTGGGATCGATCGCGGAGATCAGCGTGAGCCGTCCGCCGGTCACCTTCGCGATCGAGGTGGCGAGCTCGACCGCGCGCAGCGACGGGCCGGAGCCGTCCACCGCGACCACGATCTCGCGCGGCGCGGCGGGCAGGGCGGACGGTGCGGCCGGCTTCACGCCCTCCGCGCGCTCGTGCTCGCTCTCGGTCGAGATCGCGCAGCGCAGCGAGCAGTAACGCTCGGAGCCCTGCGCGGTCGGGAACTCGACGGCGGTCTCCTCGGGGACGTGCGCTCCGCACACGGGGCACTTCATCATCATGCCGTTCTCCTTTCGCTGTCCGGGGTCTCGCCCGCGAGCGTGCGCTCGAGCTCGGCGACGCGCAGGCGCGTCGCGAGCGCGACGTCGCTCGAGAGCGAGAGGCTGTCGATGCCGGCGCGCACCAGCAGCTCGGCGATCGCGGGGTGGTCGCTCGGCGCCTGGCCGCAGATGCCGATCTTGCGCCCGGCGCGGCGCGCGCCCTCGACCGCCATGCGCAGCGCCTTCACGACGGCGGGGTTCCGCTCGTCGAAGGCGCCGGCGAGGATGCCGGAGTCGCGGTCGACGCCGAGCACGAGCTGCGTCAGATCGTTCGAGCCGATCGAGAAGCCGTCGAAGTGCGCGGCGAACTCGTCGATCAGGAGCACGTTCGCCGGGATCTCGCACATCACGTAGATCTCGAGCCCGTGCTCGCCGCGCACGAGGCCGTGCTTCGCCATCTCGGCCTGCACGCGCACGGCTTCGTCCACGCTGCGGCAGAACGGGATCATCACGATCACGTTCGCGAGCCCCATCTCCTCGCGCACCTGCTTGATCGCGCGGCACTCGAGCGCGAAGCCCTCGCGGTAGGCGTCGTGCGCGTAACGCGAAGCGCCGCGGAACCCGATCATCGGGTTCTCCTCCTCCGGCTCGAAGAAGGCGCCGCCGAGCAGGCCCGCGTACTCGTTGGTCTTGAAGTCGGAGAGGCGCACGATCACGGGGCGCGGATGGAAGGCCGCCGCGAGCCGCGCGACGCCCTCCGCCAGCTTCTCGACGAAGAAGGTCGCGCCGTCCGGGTAGCCGCGCGTCTTCTCGGCGATCGCGCGGCGCGTCGCGTCGTCGGTGCGCTCGGGGTGCACGAGCGCCATCGGGTGGACGCCGATCGCGTTCATGATGATGAACTCCTCGCGCGCGAGGCCGACGCCGTCCACGGGCAGGAACGAGAGCGCGAACGCCTGCTCGGGATCGCCGACGTTGACCAGGATCTGGGTGCGCGTCGGCGGGATCTCGCGCGCGTCCACCTCGCTGCGCTCGAAGGCGAGCACGCCGTCGAAGACGCGGCCCGTCTCGCCGTCCGCGCACGACACCGTGACCGGCTCGCCCGGCTGCAGCACCGCGGTCGCGTTGCCGGCGCCCACCACGCACGGGATGCCGAGCTCGCGGCTCACGATCGCCGCGTGGCAGGTGCGCCCGCCGCGGTCGGTCACGATCGCCGCGGCGGTGCGCATGATCGGCTCCCAGTCGGGATCGGTCATGCCCGTCACGAGCACCGAGCCCGGCTCGAACGACGTCATCTGCGATGCGTGGTCGAGCCGTGACACCGGGCCCGCGCCGATCTGGGTGCCGACCGCGCGGCCCGTGACGCGCACCGCGCCCTGCTCCTTCAGCCGCCAGGTGACGAGCTTCGCGACGTCGCGGTGCGAGTGCGCGGTCTCGGGGCGCGCCTGCACGATGAAGAGCTTTCCGCTCGGCCCGTCCTTGGCCCACTCGATGTCCATCGGCCGCGGCTCGCCGGCGCGCTCGCCGTAGTGCTTCTCGATCGCGATCGCCTGGCGCGCCAGCTCGGCGGTCTCCTCGCGCGAGAGCACGAACTGGCGGCGCAGCGCCTCGGGCACGGTCACGTTGCGCACGCCGCGCGAGCCGCCCTCGTCGTACACCATCGCGACTTCCTTCGAGCCGAGGCGCCGCGCGATCTCGCGGCCGGTCGGCTTGAAGACGACGTACTCGTCCGGGTTGGTGACGCCCTGCACGATGTTCTCGCCGAGCCCGTAGATCGCGGTGATCAACACCACGCGGTCGAAGCCGCTCTCGGTGTCGAGCGTGAAGAGCACGCCGGCGCCCGCCTGGTCGGAGCGCACCATCTTCTGGACGCCGATCGAGAGGTACACCTTCTCGTGCTCGAAGCCGCGCTCGGCGCGGTACGAGATGGCGCGGTCGGTGAAGAGCGACGCGAAGCAGCGCCGGCACGCCTCCACCAGGTTCGCCGCGCCGTGCACGTTGAGATAGGTCTCCTGCTGGCCGGCGAAGCTCGCGGTCGGCAGGTCCTCGGCCGTCGCGCTCGAGCGCACGGCGACGTCCGTCGCCTCGGAGCCGTACTGGCGCGAGAGCTCCGCGTAGGCCGCTTCGAGCTCTCGCAGCACGGCGGGCGGGAAAGGCGCCTCGCGCAGCGCGCTGCGGGCGAGCGCGCCGCAGGCGCGCAGCGAGTCGACGTCGTTCGGGTCGAGCGGCGCGAGCGCGCCGCGCAGCCGCTCGCGCACGCCCGGGCCGTCGAGCAGCGCGCGGTACGCGTCGGCGGTGAGCGCGAAGCCGTCGGGCACCGAGACGCCGAGCGGCGCGAGCGAGCCGATCATCTCGCCGAACGAGGCGTTCTTGCCGCCGACGAGCGGCAGGTCGTCGAGCGAGAGGGTTCGGAACGGCCGGACGTACCGCATGCGACGCGCCTCCACCGCGAACATCGGTGTTGCGGTGCAGGGATCGAGCCAAGCGCGCACGTGCGAAGCGAACGCGCGCGGCGTCCGCTCGCGGCGCGCGACTGCGGCGATGCGCCACAACTGGGGTCGGGCGCAACAGCGCGCGGTGCTGGCGTATGCTGCGCCGCGGAGGCGCGATGACGAGTCCCGATCGACTGCGCGAGGGCTTCGCCGTCGCGATCACGGGCGCGGCGGGCGGCATCGGCTCGGCGCTGGCGCGCGCGTTCGCGCGCCGCGGCGCGCGCGTCGCGCTGCTCGACCTGCCGGGGCCCGCGCTCGACGCGCTCGCCGCCGAGCTCCGCGCGAGCGGCGCCGACGCGCTCGCGCTTGCGTGCGACGTCACCGACGCCGCGCAGACGCGCGCCGCGACGGCCGCCGCCGTCGCGCGCTTCGGCGGGCTCGACGTCGCGATCGCGAACGCCGGCATCACGCACATCGGCCGCTTCGCGGAGACCGACGCCGCCGTGCTGCGACGCGTGATGGACGTCAACTTCTTCGGCGCGGTGCACCTCGCGCAGGCCGCGGCGGAGCCGCTCGCGGCGCGGCGCGGCGTCCTCGTCGTGGTGTCGAGCGTGGCGGGCTTCGCGCCGCTCGCGGGGCGCGCCGGCTACGCGGCCAGCAAGCACGCGCTGCACGGGCTCTTCGCGTCGGTGCGCGTCGAGTGGCGGCGGCGCGGCGTGCAGGTGCTGATCGCGTGCCCGAGCTTCGTCGCGACCGACATCGGCAAGCGCGCGCTCGGGCCCGACGGCGGCGCGCCGCGCGACGCGCGCACGACGACCGGGAAGCCCGCGTCGCCGGACGCGGTCGCGGAGGCGATCGCGCGCGCGGCGATCGCGCGCCGCCGCTTCCTCGTGCTCTCGCCGGTCGGCGTCGCGTCCTGGTGGCTCGCGCGCCTGTGGCCCGCGGGCTACGAGCGCATCATGGAGCGACGGCTGCTGCGCGGCGAAGCCGCGCCGTAGCCGCGAGCGCGCCGAGCGCGCACGCCGCGGCGAGCGCGCCGCTCGGCTCGGGCGCGGCGCGCGCGAAGCCGCCGCGCCCGGTGGGCCAGACGACGCGCGCCTGCGACGAGCCGGGGATCTCGTACGCGACGAGCCCCGTGTGCGCGGTGTTCACGATCACCTCGAGGTTCGCGTCGGCGTCGAGCTGCGCGAGCGTCGGCGCGGCGAGCGCGCCGTCCCAGCTCGCGGTCGAGCGCGGCAGCGCCGTGCGCGCGCGCTCCTGGCCGAGCGCGCCGGCGATCACCAGGTCGCCGCTCGCGCCGCTCGCCTTGTCGGTCCACGTCGCGAACAGCACCTCGGCGGCGCCGTCGCCGTCGAGGTCCGCGACGACGGGCTCGGACGCGAAGCGCTTGCGGTCCGGGTCGGCGTCGTTGCTGACGTCGAACGGCCACGCGCCGTGCTCGGCGCCGTCGAGCCAGAAGGCGTGGACGCGGCCGTCGTACGACGCGTACAGGATCTCCTTCGCGCCGTCGCCGTCGAGGTCGGCGAGCACCGGGTTCGCCTCGGCGGACTCGATCTCCTCGTAGTCGAGCGAGAGCGGCGCGGCGAACGCGTCGGGCGCGGGCGGCGTCGTCCAGTCGTGCGGCCCGGCGCGCCAGCGCGTGCGGTCGGCGGCGAACACCATCGGCACCTGGAAGAGCTGCGGGTAGCCGTCCGCGCGGCAGTCGTAGAAGCCGCCGACGATCACGATCTCGTTCGCACCGTCGCCGTCGAGGTCGCCGATCGCGGGCGCCGCGTCGGCGAAGTTCGGGCGCGGCTCGAGCGGCGGCCCGGCGGCGCAGTTGGCCCAGCCGCGCAGGTCCACGGCCGGGTCCCAGTGCACGCCGACCTGCGCCCAGGTCTTGCCCGCTCCGTAGATCGCGCTCGCGGCGAGCGGCGCGCCGTCGTCGCCGAACGCGGCGAGGTAGTGCACGTCGCTCGACGCCGCGATCTCGAGCTCGCCGTCGCCGTCGAGGTCGCCCGCCGCGAGGTTCTGGTTGTACGCGCCCGCGGCCCAGCCGGCGTCGCCGGAGGCGAGGCGCGGCCAGCCGGCGCGCACCGCGCCCGAGCCGTCCAACACGGTCCACGTGGGCCGCGCGCCCGAGCTGCTGCCGGACGTCGCAGCCGTCAGCAGCTCGTGCGCGCCGTCGCCGTCGAGGTCCGCGACCGCGAGCGTGCGCATCTCGCCCGTCGCGAACGGGCTCACCGGCCAGCCGGGCCGCAGCGCCCCCGACGCGTCGAGCACGGAGAGCGCGTCGTACTGCACGACCGCGATCTCGCGCGCGCCGTCGCCGTCGACGTCCGCGACTGCGACGGCGGGCCAGATGCGGCCGGCCGATCCCGCCGGCGGATACGTCCACGCCAGCGCGCCGGTGTCGCCGCGCACCGCGAGCAAGCGCGCGCCGCCGCCGAGCACGAGCGGCGCGCCGTCCGTCTCGACGAGCGCGGGCGACGCGTACCACGCGCGGTCGCAGTACGAGCTCGCGCAGCGCTGCCACTCCAGCACGGGCGCGGCGATCTCGGCGCGCGCGGAGGGCGCGGCGCACGAAACGAAGAGCGCGATCCCGGCTGCGGCGAAGCTGCGCATGCTGCGGTCCTCGGCACGCATCGGCCGCCGCGCCGTTCGGCATGACGGAACGCAGCGCGCGCGCAGCGGCGCGCCTTGTGGCGCGGCCCGGATCGCGGGTATGTTCCGCATATGAGCTCAGCGTTCCAGGATACGGAACAACCTGCAGAGGCGGCGCCGCTCGACGCCACCTCGAGCGTCGAGAAGGCGCTCGACGTGCTGTTCCACGTCGCGGGCGCGGGCAGCGCCGGCGTGTCCGAGATCGCGCGCGCGCTCGCGCTGCCGAAGTCGACGGCGCACCGGTTGCTGGCGGCGCTCGGCCGGCGCGGCCTCGTCGAGCGCGACGCCGCCGGCCGCTACAAGCCGGGACTGCGCATTCTCTCGCTCGGGCTCGGCGTGCTCGAGCGCGAGCCGGTCGTCGCGGCGGCCCGCCCCGTGCTCGAGGCGGAGGCCGAGGCGATCGGCGAGACGCTCTTCGTCACCGCGGCGCGCGCGGGCCGCATCGTGGTGCTCGACAAGGTCGAGGGCACCGGTTTTCTGCGCGCGGCGCCGCGCGTCGGCTCCACCGTGCCGGTGCACGCGACCGCCGTCGGCAAGCTGCAGCTCGCGTTCGCGCCGGAGGATGTCGCGTTGCCGGACGGCGCGTGGCCGCGCTTCACGCCGCGCACGCCGACGTCGCGCCGCGCGCTCGAGCGCGAGGTGGCGCGCGCGCGCCGCCGCGGCTGGGCGGAGAACCGCGAGGAGTGGATGCCGGGACTGGTCGTGGTGGCGGCGCCGGTCGTCGCGGCGGGGCGCATGCAGGCGACGCTCGCGCTCGCGGCGCTGTCGGTGCGGCTGCCCGCGGCCAAGACGGAGCGCGTCGCCAAGCGGCTGGTCGCCGCCGCCGCGCGCATCGGCGCGCGGCTCGAAGGGACCGCAGGGCGCGAAGCGCCGGGCCCTCTGGTCGGGAGGACGGGATGAAGGTGTGGATCGACGGAGCCATCGTGGACGCGGCGGACGCGCGCATCCCGGTGCTGGATCACGGCCTGCTCTACGGCGACGGCGTCTTCGAGGGCATCCGCGCCTACGGCCGCGCGGTGTTCCGGCTCGACGACCACCTGACCCGCCTCGCCACCTCCGCGCGCGCGATCGGGCTCGTGCTGCCGAAGCCGCTCGCGGAGATCCGCGAGATCGTGCTGGGCACGCTGCGCGCGCTCGGCCGCGACGACGCGTACGTGCGGCTCGTCGCGACGCGCGGCGTCGGCGCACTCGGCGTCGATCCGACGACGTGCCCGCAGGCGGGCCTCTTCTGTCTCGCGGCCGAGGCGGTGATCTATCCGCCCGAAAAGCTCGCGGACGGGCTCGACCTGGTGACGGTGAGCGTGCGGCGCCCGGCGCTCGACGCCGTCGACCCGCAGGTGAAGAGCCTCAACTATTTGAACAACGCGCTCGCCAAGCAGGAGGCGAAGGCGCGCGGCGCCGACGAGGCGCTGCTCCTGAACGCGGCGGGCACGGTCGCGGAGGCGAGCGTCGCCAACGTCTTCGCGGTGTCGGGCCGCGCGCTCGCGACGCCGCCGCCGACCGACGGCGCGCTCGCCGGCATCACGCGGCGCAGCGTGCTCGAGGTCGCGCGGCAGCAGGGCTTCGCGCCGCTCGAGCGCTCGCTCTCGCGCGTCGACCTGCTCGGCGCCGACGAGGTGTTCCTCACCGGCACCGGCGCGGGCGTCGTGCCGGTGCGCTCGCTCGACGGCCAGCCGATCGGCGCGGGCGAGCCGGGTCCCGCGTTCGCGCGCCTGCGGGCCGCCTTCCTCGCGCTCACCAAGACGCTCGGCGTTCCGTTCTAGCGCGGCGCCGCGGCGCATGGCGATCGCGATCCGGCCCGAGCGCGCGAGCGATCGCGACGCGATCTTCGCGCTCCACGCGCGCGCCTTCCCGAGCGACGCCGAGGCGCGCCTCGTGGACGCGCTGCGCGACGCCGGCGCCGCGCGCGTGTCGCTGGTCGCGGAGGAGGAGGCGCGCGTCGTGGGCCACGTGCTCTTCAGTCCGGTGCGCGTGGCGGCGCCGAACGGCGCGGAGTTCGCCGCGCTCGGGCTCGCGCCGATGGCGGTCGATCCCGCGCGCCAGCGCGCGGGCGTGGGCGGCGCGCTGGTGCGCGCCGGGCTCGCGGCGTGCCGCGCGGATCGACACGTGCTGGTGTTCGTGCTCGGGCACCCCGCGTACTACCCGCGCTTCGGCTTCGAGCCGGCGGCGGCGCACGGCTTCTCCTACGCGGGCGGCCGCGCGTACGACGCCGCGTTCTTCGTCGCCGCGCTCGCGCCGGGCGCGCTCGCCGGCCGCGCCGGCGTCGTCCACTTCCACGCGGCGTTCGCGGCGCTGTAGCTAGGGCTGCAATCGCTCCGCGCGCCAGGCGCCGCCGCGAAAGCCGTCTCCGTCCGGTGTCAGCGCGCGCGACGAGGCGAGCCGGTCGTGCAGGCGTCCCGGCCGCGACGCCCACAGCTCGAGGCGCTCGATCCAGACGCGGTAGCCGCCCCAGTGCGGCGGCCGCGCGATCGCGCCGCCGGGCGCGCCGGCCGCGACGCGCTCGTAGCGCGCGACCAGCTCGGCGCGCGACGCGATCGGGCGGCTCTGCTCGCTGCTGGCGGCGGCGAT
Organism: Pseudomonadota bacterium; assembly: GCA_003576805.1. Taxonomy (GTDB): domain Bacteria; phylum Myxococcota_A; class UBA9160; order UBA9160; family PR03; genus PR03. The sequence goes on from QEVM01000001.1 coordinate 58,277, forward strand.
CCGGCTCTCGGGATGGCGCGCCGCGAAGTAGGCGTCGGAGTCGGCCTCGGACGCGCGCGTGACCGGTCCTTCGAGGCGCGCCTGGCGCCCGAAGCGGTCCCAGTGGAAGACGAGCGCGGCGTGCGGGTGCGCGGCGAGCGCGCGGCCCTTGCGGCTGGTGCGGTCGGTGTAGAAGGTCGCGACGCCGGCGGCGGCGTCGAGCGCGCGCACCGCGACGATGCGCGCCGACGGCCGCCCGTCGGGATCGACGGTCGCGAGCGCCGCCGCCTCGGGCTCGTCGATCGCGCCGCAGGCGCGCGCTTCGTCGAGCCACGCGCGCAAGAAGGGCAGGGGATCGGCGGGCGGATCGCCGGCCAGCCACGCATCGCGCAGCGCGGGCTGCATCAGCCGCCCGAGGTCTCGTCCTCGGCCTCGCAGCCGGGCGGCGTGGGATCGTCGCGGTCGGCGAGCCAGCCCTCGGGCAGCACCACGCGCTGGCGCCCGCCGCTCTTACCGCGCGGCACGCGCATCGCGGCGGGCGGGAACGGCTCGTCGTGCGTCACCTCGGCGAGCACGGCGCGCAGCGCGCCCAGCGTCTCGACGGCCATGATGCGCGGCCGCAGCTTCGATCCGCCGCGAAACCCCTTGGTGTACCAGCCGCCGTGCTGGCGGAACATGCGCACGCCGCGCCGCTCGCCGAACCAGCCGCACAGCAGCTCGGCGTGCTCGAGCATCAGCGCGATCACCGCCTGGAGCGACGGCGGGTCGGCGGGCTCGCGGCCCTCGAAGACGTCGGCGAGGTCGCGGAACAGCCAGGGACGGCCGAGGCAGCCGCGGCCGACCACGACGCCGTCGCAGCCGGTCGCGCGCAGCATGCGCAGCGCGTCGTGCGCCTCCCAGACGTCGCCGTTGCCGAGCACCGGGATCGTGCGCACGGCGTCCTTGAGGCGCGCGATCGCGTCCCAGTCCGCGCTGCCGTCGTAGAGCTGCGCGGCGGTGCGCGCGTGCAGCGCGACGGCGGCGCAGCCCTCGTCCTCGGCGATGCGGCCGGCGTCGAGGAAGGTCTCGTGCGCGGCGTCGATGCCGATGCGGAACTTGATCGTGACCGGCACCGCGCCCGCGTTGCGCACCGCGGCCGCGACGATGCGCCGCAGCAGCGCGCGCTTCCACGGCAGCGCCGAGCCGCCGCCCCGGCGCGTCACCTTGCGCACCGGGCAGCCGAAGTTCATGTCGATGTGGTCGACGTGCCCTTCGCCGACCAGCCACGCGACCGCCTCGCCGAGCGAGACGGGATCGACGCCGTAGAGCTGCAGGCTGCGCGGCTTCTCGTCGGGCGCGAACGCCGCGAGGTGCAGCGTCTTCGCGTTGCCCTCGACGAGCCCGCGCGCCGTGATCATCTCCGAGACGTAGAGGCCCGCGCCGAAGCGCCGGCACAGCGTGCGGAACGGCACGTTGGTGACGCCCGCCATCGGCGCCAGCACGACCGGCGGCCACACCGCGAGCGGGCCGATCGCGATCGGGCGGAACTCGCCCGGCTGCGCGACCGGGACGTCGCGGTTCTGCTCGCTGCGGTAGACCGGGTTCACGACGTCGAGCTGCGCGCCGGCTCCACGATGCTCTTCGCGAGATCGTCGAGCCGCGCGACGAGGCCGTCGCGGTCGCCCGCCACCACGAGCAGGATCACCTGATCGACGCCGGCGTCGCGGTAGCGGCGCACGGCGTCGAAGTCGACCGGCTGCATGTAGGGCGAGATGCTGACCTGGATCTCGGAGCGCGTGCGGCCCGCCTTCGCGAGGAAGCGGTCGAGGCGCGCGAGGTGCGACGGCACCGCGTCGGGGAGCAGGTTGAAGCCGTACCAGCCCTGGCCGAGGTCCGCGACGCGGCGCAGCGCGGCGTCACTCTCGCCGCCGAAGTGGATCGGCGGGTGCGGCTTCTGCACCGGCTTCGGGTTCTGGCGCAGCGGCTCGAACGAGTAGAACGTGCCCTGATGGGACGACACGGGCTGCGTCCAGAGCGCCTGCATCGCGGCGAGGTAGTCGCGCGTGCGCGCCGCGCGCTGCTCGAAGGGAACGTCGCAGGCGCGGAACTCCTCGGCGAGCCAGCCGACGCCGACGCCGAAGTCGAAGCGCCCTTTCGAGAGCCAGTCGACGGCCGCCACCTCTTTGGCGGTGTAGACGGGGTTGCGCTGCGGCACGAGACAGATGCCGGTGCCGAGCCGAATGCGCGACGTGCGCGCCGCGAGGAAGGCGAGCGCGGTGAACGGCTCCAGCATCCCGCTCTCGCCGCCCGCCGGGATCTTGCCGTCGGCCGCGTACGGATACTGCGAGGCGTACTCGTCGAAGAGCACGACGTGCTCCGCGACCCAGAGCGAGTGGAAGCCGCGCTCCTCGGCGGCGGTGCCGAGCGCGTTCAGGTAATCGGGCGTCGAGAACGGGTTGGCGAGCGCCGCGAAGATGCCGATCTGCATCCGGTCTCCTCCTCGAGACCGTCGGGTCTAGCACGTTCGCGGCGCGCGCGGCGCCGCGGCGGCGCGCGCTCAGCGCTGCGCCGACTTCGCGGGCTTCTTCTTGGCGGGAGCGGGCTTCTTCGCGGCCTTGGCGGCGCCGCCCGACCAGTACGCGTCGAACGAGCCGCAGTCGAGCGAGCCCAGCGACGGCGGCGCGGGCGTGCCCGCCTTCACGGCGACCGGCGCGGTGCCCTGGAAGGCGCGGTCGATCTTGCCGTCGAAGTTCGCGTCCTCGTCCTGGCGCACGACGGCGTCGCCCGAGAAGGTCTGGATCACGTCGGGGCGCCGGTCGCCGTTGGTGTCGGCCTCGAGGCGCACGCGCACGCCGTTCTCGTAGACCTCGCGCTGGTCGGGCTTGCCGTTGCCGTCGGTGTCGAGGATCGCCTGCGTCACCTGACCGCCCGCGACGAGCGCGCGCGCGTCGAGCCGGCCGTCGCCGTTGGTGTCCAGACACTGCGCCGTGACGCTGCCGTCGGCGGCGAGGAAGAGCTTCTTGTTGGGCCGCGCGGCGCCGCCCTCGATCAGCTCCTGCGTCGCCGCGACGCCGGCTTCGAAGCGCGTCACCACGTCGGCCTTGCCGTCGCCGTCGGTGTCGCGCGCCTCGCGCACCGGCTGACCGCCCTCGAACGCGACCCAGCTGTCGACGCGGCCGTCGCCGTCGGCGTCGCGCGCCTCTTCCGCCGACGCCGGCTTGCCGTCGACGAACGTCGCGACCGCCTCGGGCTGGCCGTCGCCGTCGCGGTCCTCGCGCTTCTCGACGACCTGGCCGTTGGCGTCGAGCACGACCCAGGTGTCGACCCTGCCGTCGCCGTTCGCGTCGAGCTCCTGGAGCTGGCTGCCGTCCTTCTGGGCGCGGCTCGTCGCGTCCATCGTGCCGTCGAAGTCGGTGTCCTGCTGCGTCTGGAGGAGCTGGTCGCCGCGGAACGTCGCGACGATGTCGGCGCGCCCGTCGGCGTTGCTGTCCTTCTCGGTGCGCACGCGCACGCCGTTCTCGAAGAGCGTCGCGAGCTCGCGCTTGCCGTCGCCGTCGCCGTCCTCCTCGATGCGGGCGGGCTTGCCGGCGGCGTCGAAGACGGTGAGCACGTCGGGCTTGCCGTCGCCGTCGCGGTCCTCGCTCTGGCGCGCCTTGACGCCGTTCTCGTACTCGACGACGACGTCCGCCTTGCCGTCGCCGTTGGTGTCGGCCTCGGTGCGCTGCGGCCGGCCGGCGGAGTCGAGCTTCGTGGTGGTCGAGCCCTCGAAGCGCCCGTCGCCGTCGCGGTCCGACTCTTCCTTGACGAGCACGCCGCCCTGATAGACGCGCGCCACGTCGGCGCGGCCGTCGCCGTTGGTGTCGACCTCCTCGCGCGCCGGCTTGCCGTCGCGGTCGAACACGACCCACGCGTCCGGCCGGCCGTCGCCGTCGGTGTCGCGCTCCTGCTTCGCCTGCTTGCCGTCCTGGAAGGTGAGCACCGTGTCGAACGCGCCCTTGCCCTGCGTGTCGCGCTCCTGGCGCACGGGCTGGCCGTTCTCGAAGACGGTCGCGACGTCGAGCTTGCCGTCGCCGTTGGTGTCGCGCTCCTCGCGCAGCGGGACGCCGGCGCGGTACGTGGTGCGCACGTCGACCTTGCCGTCGTGGTCGGTGTCCTTCTCGTCGGCGGTGACGTTGCCGTCGGCGTCGAGCGTGCCCTTCACGTCGGGCTTGCCGTCGAAGTCGGTGTCCTCGGAGAAGCGCGCGGGCTTGCCGCCGGCGAACTCGACGAGGCGGTCCGGCTTGCCGTCGGCGTTCTTGTCCTCCTCGACCTTCACCGGCTGGCCCGACGCGTCGCTGGTGCGCCAGGTGTCGACGCGGCCGTCGCGGTTGGTGTCGGTGAGGAGGCGCGTCTCCTTGCCCGTCGCCGGATCGAGCGTGACCCAGGTGTCGACCTGGCCGTCGCGGTCCCGATCCTGCTCCTGCTTCTCCATCTTCTCGTTCGGGTCGAAGAAGTTCCACAGGTCGATGCGGCCGTCGCCGTCCTCGTCGATCTCGACGCGCTGGAGCCGTCCCTCGCCGCGGATCTCGACGCGCGAAGGCTGGCCGGACTTGCCGACACTCGTGCGCTTCTGGAGCTCGCCGTCGCGGTACTCGCCGGCGGTCTCGAAGCTGCCGTCGCCGTCGGCGTCCACCTGCTCGCGCACGAGCTTCTCGTTCGCGCCGAACTCGTAGACGGCGTCGATCTTGCCGTCGCCGTTGCGGTCCTCTTCCTGCTTCGCCTTCTTGCCGTTCGCGAAGGTGACGAAGGTGTCGGGCTTGCCGTCGCCGTTGGTGTCGGCCTTCGAGCGCGCCGGCTCGCCGCCCGCGTACTCCGTGACGAGGTCCGGCTTGCCGTCGCCGTTCTCGTCCTTCTCCTCGCGCACCTTCTGCCCGCCCGAGAACTCGCGCACGAGGTCGAAGCGGCCGTCGCCGTTGGTGTCGTGGCGCTCGCGCGCGACCTTGCCCTGCGCGTCGAACTCGGCGACGAACTCCGGCTTGCCGTCGCGGTTGGCGTCGCGCACCTGCTCCTGCTCGACGCCGCCCTTGAACTCGCTGATGGTGTCGGTGCGGCCGTCGCCGTCGCTGTCGGCCTCGCGCGCGACCGGCTTGCCGCCCTCGTAGCGCGTGACGAGGTCGAACTTGCCGTCGCCGTTCGTGTCCTCCTCGACGCGCACCTTGACGCCGTCCTGGTACACGATCGCGGCGTCGATCTTGCCGTCGTCGTCGGTGTCCTGCTCCTCGCGCAGCGGGCGGCCCTCGGCGTCGTACTCGGCGCGCGCGTCGGGCTTGCCGTCGCCGTCGTGGTCCTCTTCGGCGCGCTGGCGCTTGCCGTTCTGGTAGAACACCCAGCGGTCGATCTTGCCGTCGCCGTTGGTGTCGGCCTCTTCCTTCGCGGGCTGGCCCGCGGCGTCGAACACGAGCACGGCCTCGGGCTTGCCGTCGCGGTTCTTGTCCGCCTTCTGCACGGCCGGCTGGCCGCCCTGGAACTCGATCGTCTCGTCGGGCTTGCCGTCGCCGTCGGTGTCGCGCTCCTGCTTCACGGTCTGGCCCGCGGCGTCGTACGTCACGACCGTGTCCATGCGGCCGTCGAAGTCCGCGTCCTTCTCGGCGCGCGCCGGCTTGCCGCCGCGGTAGGTCACGATCTCGTCGAACTTGCAGTCCTTGTTGTTGTCGGCGCGCTTCTCGGCGAGCTCTTCCTTGTCGTCGTAGAGCAGCTCGACGGGCGCGCACTTCTTGGCCGACTGCGCGTGCGCGGGCGCAGCGGCGGCCAGGCCCAGAGCAGCCAGGGCGACGGCGAGGAGCGGAGCTCGGTGCAACTTCAGCCTTCCGGGGTGAGCGAGAAGGTGCCGGTGAGCCGGCGGTTGGCGAGGCAGCGCACGCGGTCCGACATCGGCGGGAAGGGCGACGCGGCGCGCAGCGCCTCGACGACGCTGTTGCCGACGGCCGAGTTGGAGGCGTTCACGAGCTTCACGCTCGTCGCGGAGCCGGAGACGTCGAGCTGCCAGCTGAGCGTCGCGCGCGCGGATTTCTGCATCGAGGGCGGCGCGACCCAGCGCGCCAGCGTGCGCTGGCGGATCTGCTCCTGATAGGCGCGCACCTCGGGGCGGCTGTCGCAGTCGGGCGTGTCGCCGCCGAGCGTGGTGCCGTCGCCGCCGGGGCCGCGCAGGTTGCCGGTGCCGACGCGCGTGTCGACGCTCGCGAGCCGCTCGCCGTCCGGGCTGCCGAGCACGTCGCGGCCGGTGACCGCGCCTTCGCGCACCGACGAGCCGTCGCCGCTGCGCACGACCGTGCCCGCGCCGACGCTGTTGCCGCCGGTGGCGATCGCCTTGGGCCCGACCGACGCGCCCACCGCGCCGCCCGCGGCGTTGACGGGACCGCGCACCGCGGGCGCCGCGACCGAGCCGACGTCGATCTGCCGCGGCGCCGACGGCGCCGCCACGTTGGTCACGGCCTGCACGGTCTCGACCGCGACCGACGACGTGCGGATCTCGCGCGGCGCGGAGACCGCGGATTGCAGCTGCTTCATGTCGAGCGTCGGCGCGGCGACGTTCGGCGACGCCTGCTGGATCACCGACGGGTTCACGACCTGCGGCTGCACCGCCTGCGCGGACGGCGCGAAGTTCACGCTGCGCCGCTCGGCGAGCGCCTTCGGCGCCGCAGCGGGCTTGGGCGCCGGCGTCGGTGCGGGCCTCGGCGCGGGCGCCGGCGGCTTCTCCACGACCTTCTCGATCTTCTCGACCTTCGGCGCGGGCGGCGGCGGGGGCGGCGGCGGCGCCTCCTTCACCAGCTCGATCGGAATCACCTCTTCCTCTGGCTCGACCGGCACGACCCACGCGATCGCGACGCACAGCAGCAGGACCGCGACGTGCAGCCCGCCCGAGACGAGCGCGGCCAGCGTGCGGCGGCGGCGGCCCTCCGGCTCGGGCAGCTCGATCCCCGGGAAGCGGCGCGTCGGCGCGCCGCGCGCGGCCGCGCCGAGCCGCAGCGTGCGCAGCGGCGTGGGGCGCGCCTCGCGGCGCCGGAATCCGGGAGAGGAAGAGCTCATGCAGATCGTTCTCGGCTGCTCCGCAGAGTCGCCGCTGGAGCCGGCGGCGTCGAGTTGCGCGCGTCCTGCACCGGGACGGATGCGCGCTGCACGCTCACGCGTTCCGTCCGGCGCGAGATCGTTGGATGCGCGAGCTGCGCGAATGCTTCGCATCCGGCGCCGTCGAAGGACGCTCGCGAGGCGGCGTGCGCAACGCGCTGGAAGCCGCTCCGCAAGTTGCGAACGAGGCGCGCACGCGAGCTCTCGGAAATTCGAACGCAGGCTCGAACGAAGTCCGCGAAGTGCTCGCCATGTCTCGCGAATCCATCATGCGCGCGAATCGTAGACTGCGCGGCGTCGGCGTGTCAACGCGCGCGTGATCGTGTTTGAATCGCGCTCTCGCGTTCGGATAAGATGAGCCGCTCGCTGGCCGGGGAAAGACATCCCGCGCGGCGATCGAACACCGCTGGAGGTGCCGAAGTTGGACGTCGCAACGATCGCCCGAATGATCCAGGATGGCTGGCTCACGACGGCGCCGCTCGCGCTCTGCTCGATCCTGGTGCTCGCGATCATGATCGAACGCTGGCTGCGCTACCGCGGCATCGAGAAGCAGACGCGCGAGCTCACGCGCGGCGTGGTCGAGGCGCTCGGCAAGCGCGACCTCTCCACCGCGAACGCGCTGTGCCAGACCTCGAAGACGCCGATCGCGCAGATCTTCCGCGAAGGACTCGCGTGGAAGAACATCGCGCTCGAGGACCTCGAGCGGATCCTCGCGACGTCGCGACAGGAGACGGTGTCGGAGCTGCGGCGCGGCGTGTGGGTGATCGGCACGATCGGCTCGCTCGCGCCCTTCATCGGCCTGTTCGGCACCGTGGTCGGCATCATGAAGGCGTTCCACCAGATCGCGGTCGAGGGCTCGGGCGGCTTCGAGGTGGTGGCGGCCGGCATCTCGGAGGCGCTGATCGCGACCGCGGTCGGCCTCGGCGTCGCGATCATCGCGCTCGCCTTCTACAACTACCTGAACGTGAAGATCGGCCTGATCGGCAACGGCTTCGCGCGCGCCTGCGAGCGCCTGGTCCAGGCGCTGCTCTACGTCGAGTCGTCCGGCCCCGCGCCGGACGTGCGCGGCAACGCACCGGAGGTCGGCCGTGGCCATCCACTCCCTGCCTAGCGCCGACGAGTCGACCGGCGACGACATCGTCGCCGAGATCAACATCACGCCGCTGACCGACATCTTCCTCGTCCTGCTGATCATCTTCATGGTCACCACGTCGGTGATCTCGAGCCAGGGCAAGGAGGTCGACCTGCCGAGCTCGGCGGTCGCGTCGCAGACACCGGCCGGCGTCACCGTCACGCTCTCCGCCGACGAGCAGATCGCCGTCGACGGCCAGATCGTGAAGGACGACCAGCTCGCCCCCGCGCTCGAGGCCGCGCTCGCCAAGGCCAAGGACAAGGTCGTGATCCTGCGCGGCGACCGCGACGTCGTGCTCGGCCGCGCCGTCGGCATCCTCGACGTCGCCCAGGAAGCCGGCGCCAAGGGCATCGCCCTCGCGACGAAGCCGCCGGGGCCGGGGGAGAAGAAGGCGGGCGCGAAGAAGTAGCCGGTGCGGTCGCGGCGCCAAGCACGGCCGGTCTGGCTGCCGCACGGCGGCGAGGCGCGCGTTCTCGAGCGGATCGCTCCCGAAATAACCCGAGCGTCCTTCCCAAGTCTGGGAGATCGAGCCGGCTCGTTGGCCGGCGGCTTCGGCCTGCATGGAGCTGGAGCTCGCTGGCCGCTTCGCGGACAACCTGCTCGTCAACCCCGACGGCAACCTCACGCTCGTCGAGTGCAAGCTCTGGAGGAATCCGGAGGCGCGCCGGAGCGTGATCGCGCAGGGTTCCGTTCCTGGGCAGAGCCTCTACGAGCTCACCAAATCGACGCTCCAGCAGGACGCTCGCGCTCGTGCAGCTCGCGGTGTTCGGGATGGGAGACGGCGTCGTCATCGTTCCTTCCGTCCCGCTTCGCACCACGAACGTGTTGCGAGGCATCGTCGAGCTGCGCGATGGCACGGTCCGCATCCGCGAGGTGGAGCAGGCCGAGGGTCGTCCCCGGAGCTTGAGCGAGGAAGAGTTCTTTCGACGCGCTGGATCGCGTGTACCCGCATGCCTCGAAGCGCGTGAAGGCGCTGATCCGAGCCGGCGCAGACGTGGGGCTGCACTACGACGTGAAGAAGACGCTCATTGTGCGGCTTCCGGTCGGGACGGAGGGTCCGATCAACGTCCTGATCGTCTACGCGAACGGGAACGTCGACACGAGCTATGTCTGGTGGCAGAGCGAGCAGCTCGGATCCGAGGCGCTCTTGCGGCTGCAGCGGGACATGGCGGCCGCCATCCCGGACGCCGTCGTCACGTCCGCCGCCAAGATGCCCGCCGTTGGCATGCCTCATCGGCGCCCGCTCACCATCCAGCACGTCCTCGATCATGCCGACGCGTGGCTCGAAGCCGACGCCTGACCGGGATCGCAGCTCACGGGCGACCCGATCGCGTCCGCCCTCCCGGCACCTCTCCGGGATCGATCCGCCCGAACCGCCGCCAGCCGACCGCGAGCAGCCATGTCCGCGGCACGGCGACCGGTGCATCGGGCGCGATCGCGTGCGGCGACGCTCGCCAGCCGTCGAACCAGCGCCCCGACGACGCCGGATCGATCGACGCCGTCGCGCCAAGGCGCACGCTGAGCTGCGCGGAGTGGCGGCGCGCGTTCAGGAGCACGTAGGCAATCGCGTTTCGCACCTCGCGCGGCGTGCGCAGGACGCGCACGTGCGAGCGGTCGTCGAGCGCGCGGCCGACGCGCCGGAACACGCGATGGACGGCCCGCGCAAGGCGCGCCGCGAGCGCCTTCATGCCGTTCGAGAGGTCGCGAGCGCTCGCCGCCTCGACGATCGCGTGCACGTGGTTGCGCTGGATCGAGTAGTGAATCAGGCGGAAGCGCCCGCGCTTCCGCATGGCGCGGAACGAGCGCTCGGCCTCCGCGACGAACCGTCGCGACCGCAACGACGGCACGTCGCGCCGCACGCGGATCGTCACGTGGCAGGGGTGCCGTGCGGCGAGCGGTGCGCGCCGGCCGTGCGGATCGCGGCGGCGAATGCCGGGCTTGCGTCCCGCACCCGCACGGCGACCGCCCCAGCGCGGGACGGCGCGGAGATCGAGCTCGAGCTGGCGAGATCGGCGCGGCATGAGCGCAGAGTGACATGAATATGTGACAGATGCGGTCACGCCTCGTCTTGATTCTCGCGATGTTCTCGACGCGATGGCAACGGCGCCGATGCATGGGGGCGGGCTGCACGTGTGGGTCGAACGCCAGACGGTGTCGCGAAGCGGCCGGATGCGCTGCGCAGACACGGCGCATTCGACCAGGCGCACCACCGCGCGCTGTCGCCGGATCGCGTCGCGTTCTCCACCGTTTCACGCTGCACGGATGCCTCGGTAAGCGCTCGCCCGTGCCGTCCCGGCGAATGCTGCTCCGGCGACCGCACGCCTCTCGCTCACTCTTCTCGGGCGTCACGCACCGCGCACGAACGGCCGCACGCCGGACGCGACGAGTCCGCCAACCGGCGGTCGACTTTCGCGGCGAGTAGCGGCGCGCTGAAGAGGATCTGGGTCGAGAGCGCAGGGCGCGGACTTCGCGACGCCGCCGTCTTCGTCGCGCCGGCTACCCGCTCCGCCGCCGCAGCCACGTCCACGCCGCCGCCGCGAGGCAGAGCTCGGGGATCAGCAGGCCGACGCCGTACAGCATGTCGAGCGATTGCTGGGGGGTGAGCGGGTACTGGTCGGGCGTCAGGGCCTTGGGACGCAGCGTGATGTGCTGCTCGCGTTGGGTGGCCCAGTGCACGGTGTTCATCAGGAGGTCGAGGTTGTAGAGGGCGCGCAGCGAGCGGTTGCTGGCGAAGTCGGCGTCGCCGAAGACGGCGATGCGGGCCTCGACGGGGGCGCCGGCGTCGGACGCGCCGCGCGGATAGCGGCCGACGCTGAGCACGGGCCAGTAGCTCTCTTCGACGTCGGGGGGCCGCTCGGGGGCGGCGCCGCTCTGGACGGCGGCGGCGTTCGGCGCGAGCCAGGAGCGGCGGCTCGCGAAGGCGACGGCGCGCAGGTCGTCGTCGGACTCGGGCTTGCGCTCGGCGAGCACGGGGCGCGCCTTGCGGAAGAAGACCATGCGCGTGGCGTCGAGGCCGCGCGTCACGGGATGGGTCGCGAACGAGTAGACGATCGGGTTGACGCCGGGCGGGTCGCCTTCGACGGGGCCCGACGCCGGGTCGACGATGACGGCGTCCGGCAGGCCGAAGCCCCAGCGCGCGAGCAGCGCTTCGAGGCCGCTGTCGGTGCCGGGCTCGAGCATCGCGACGAGCCGGCCGCCGCGCGCGAGCCACGCGTCGATCGCGGCCAGCGACTCGGCGCGCAGCGGGCGCGCCGCGCCGATCACGAGCAGCAGCGACGCGTCCTCGGGGATCGCGGCCGCGCCGGCCGCGACGAAGTCGCGCACGAGGAAGCCCTCCGTCTGGAGCGCGGCGGCGAGCCCGCTGAAGCCGCCGTCGTCGCCGCGCTGGAGGTCGCCTTCGCCTTCGCCGCGCGCGACGTAGACGACGTGTCCCTGCTCGCCGATCAGCCGCCGCAGACCTTCGTAGAGCGCGCCCTCGGTGGGACGCATGACCAGCTCGAAGCGCTCGCCGAGCGAGAGCACGACGGCGTTGGAGGAGGCGATGCCGTACTCCGCGACGTCGTCGGAGGCCTCGTCGAGCGCGCGCTCGCGCACCTCGACGGGACCCGCCTCGGCGAGCCGCTGCAGCAGCAGGCGCGTGCTGCGCGCGCGGTTGTCGCCGGGATCGACGTAGAGCGTCGCAGCGACCGGCGCGCGCAGCGCGGCGAGCGCGTCGCGCGTCGCGGGCGCCAGCGTGTAGCGCGCGTCGGCGGTGAGGTCGGCGGTCCAGCCCAGACCCGAGACCGCGCGCTCGGCGCCGATCGCGACGCCGAGCATCGCGATCACCCAGGCGACGCGCGGCAGCAGGATGCGGCGCGCGGTGGGCGTTCCGAAGCCCGGCCTGCGCCGCAGCCAGAGCGCGAACGCGAGGCCGAGCGCGCCGGCGCCGGCGACCGCGTGCAGCCAGGCGAACGCGCCGAAGCGTCCCGACGTGTAGTAGGAGCCGGCCGAGAACAGCACGGCGATCAGGCCGACCAGCGCGAGCGCGCGCACGCTCAGCGCACCCGCGTCTGGTCGAGCGCGAGGCGCGCGAGCGCCGCCGCGACCACGACGTAGCCGGCGAAGTAGACGACGTCGCCCGCGCGCACGAGGCCTTCCGCGAAGGCGCCGAAGCGCGGGTGCATCGAGAAGGGATCGACGAACGCGGCGGCGCGCTCGGGCAGGAACTGCGCCATCCAGCGGAAGTCGTAGAGCACGAACGCGACGGCGTAGGCGGAGATCGCGGCGACGAGCTGGCTCGTCGCGAACGCGGAGCACGCGAGGCCGACCGACGCGAGCGCGATGCCGAGCGCGAACAGCCCGGCGTACACCGCGACGAGGTGCCCGAGGCCGAGGCCCGAGCGCACGATCGACGTCGCCGGATACACGAACGAGAGCGCCAGCGCGAGCGCGACGAAGGCGTACGTCGCGATCAGCTTGCCGGCGACGACCTGGCCGGGCGTGAGCAGCGTCGTCGCGAGCAGCTCGTCGGTGCCGCGCGCGCGCTCCTCGGCGAAGACGCGCATGGTGACGAGCGGCACCAGACCGACGAGCGTCAACGCGAGCGTCTCCATCACGGGCAGGAAGACCTGGTCGCGCAGGTTCACGTAGGCGGGCACCGTGTCGCTCTCGAAGCCGCCCATCGTGGTGGTCGCGTACAGGAACAGGATCTGGTTGTAGATGCGCAGGTTGTCGAAGAAGAGCAGGGCGGTGACGAGGCCGATCGAGGCGAGCGTGAGCCACGCCATCGGCGACCCGAACAGCACGCCGAGCTCCTTGCGGATCAGCGCGCGCAGCGGGATCACGCGGCCTCCCCGCAGTCGCTGCGGAAGAGCGCGAGCGCGTCGCCGGCGAGGATCTCGGCGGTCGGGCCGCACGCGACGAGCCGCCCGCCGGCCAGCACGCCGACCCGGCTCGTGAGCGCGCGCGCCTCGTCGAGGTCGTGCGTGCAGAGCAGCACCGTGCGCGTGCCCTCCGCGTCGCGCAGCACGCCGCGCACCTCTTCCTGCTGGAGCGGGTCGAGACCGGCGGTCGGCTCGTCCACGATCAGCAGGGCGGGATCGTGCAGGAACGCCTGCGCCAGGTTCACGCGCTGCTGGAAGCCCTTCGACAGGTTGCCGATCGGCCGGCGCAGCACCTCGCCCAGCGAGAAGCGGTCCACGGCGCGCTCGATCGCGGCCTGCGCCGCGGCGCCGGCGAGGCCGTGCGCGCCGGCTGCGAAGCGCAGGAAGCCGCGCACCGAGAGCTCCGGGTACAGGCGCGACGTCTCCGCCGCGAAGCCGATGCGCGCGTGCACCGCGCGCGGATCGTCGACGGGCGAGACGCCGTCGACTCGGACACTGCCGCGTGTCGGAACCAGGTAGCCCGTCACGAGTCGGATGAAGGTGGTCTTGCCCGCGCCGTTGGCGCCGAGCAGCCCGAACGCCTCGCCGGGCGCGACCCGCAGCGTGACGCCCGCCAGCGCGACGCGGTCGCCGAAGCGGCGCTCGAGCGCCTCGGTCTCGACCGACGCCCCGCGCGCTCCGCTCACAGGCGCTCCAGCATCGCGAAGTAGTCGGGCCAGGTCTTCGCGACGCAGCCGGGGTCGCGGATCACCACGCCCGGCACGCGCAGGCCCGCGAGCGCGAACGCCATCGCCATGCGGTGATCGTCGTAGGTGTCGATGGCGGCGCCGCGCAGCGGCCCGGGCGTGACGTGCAGCCAGTCGGGCCCGGCCTCGGCGCGCGCGCCGAGCTTGCCGAGCTCGCGCTCGAGCGCGGCGAGCCGGTCGGTCTCCTTGATGCGCAGGTTCGCGACGTTCTCGATGCGCGTCGGGCCCTCGGCGAAGAGCGCGACGACGGCGAGCGCGAGCACCGCGTCCGGCAGCTCGTTCATGTCGACTTCGACGCCGGCGAGCGGCGCTCCGTTCGGGCGCTCGACGGTGATCGAGTCGGGCCCGCGCACGACCGCGCAGCCCATGCGCTCGAGCACGTCCACGATGCGGAAGTCGGATTGCAGCGAGCCGGCCGGGACGCCGTCGACGCGCACGCGGCCGCCCGCGATCGCGGCCGCGCAGAACGGATACGCGGCGGCCGACGCGTCGCTCTCGACGGCGTAGGCGCGCCCCGCGTAGTGATGGCCGGCCGCGACGTGCAGCGAGCCGCCCGGCAGCCACTGCGCGCGCGCGCCGAAGGCGCGCATCACGTCGAGCGTGAGGTCGACGTAGGGCGCCGACACGACGACGCCGCCGACCGGGTCGAGCGTCACGTCGCTGCGCGCGTAGGGCGCCGCGAGCAGCACCGCCGACACGAACTGGCTGGAGCGGCGCGCGTCGATCGGGGCACGCCCGCCGTCGAGTCCGCCGCCGTTCGTGCGCAGCGGCGGGCAGCCGTTGCGCCCGAGCACCTCGACCGCGCCGCCGAGCGCGCGCAGGCAGTCGGTGAGGTCGGCGATCGGCCGCTCGCGCATGCGCGGCGTGCCGTCGATCACGACCGGCCCGTCGGCGAGCAGCGCAGCGGCGGCGAGGAAGCGCGCGGTCGTGCCCGAAGCGCGCGCGTCGAGCGGCTGCGGCGGCGCGTGCAGCACGCCGGCGCGGCCGCCGACGGTCCACACGTCGCCGCGCACGTCGATTGCGACGCCGAGCGCGCGCAGCGCGGCGCGCATCGCGTCGGTGTCGTCGCTCTCGAGGCAGCCCGAGAGCACGCTCTCGCCGCGCGCGAGCGCCGCCACCAGCGCGGCGCGGTTGGTGAGGCTCTTCGAGCCGGGCACGCGCAGCGCGGCGTCCAGCGGACCGCGCGGCCGGATCGCGATCTGGGTCGGGTAGGCGCCCACCGGCGCTACCGGCCCTTCCAGACCGGATCGCGCTTCTCGAGGAAGGCGCGCACGCCCTCGACCGCGTCCTCGGTGCCGACGTTCACCGTCAGCATCGTCTGGAGGTACTCGAGCGCGGCGTCGAAGGGCAGGTCCGCCATCGCGTAGAAGGCGTCGCGGCCGAGCCGCACGACGGCCGGCGACATCGCGCCGATCTTGGCGGCGAGCTCGTTCACCTTGGCGTCGAGCTGCGCGGCCGGAACCGCGTAGTTCACGAGGCCGAGGCGCTCGGCCTGCTGCGCGTCGAGGCGGTCGCCCGTCAGCAGCAGCTCCATGCCCTTCTTGCGGCCGACGTTCCGGAAGATCGTCGCCATGATCATCATGGGCATGAGGCCGCGCTTCACCTCGGGCGTGCCGAACGTGGAGTCGTCGCTCGCGACGACGAGGTCGCAGCCGAGCGCGAGCCCGAAGCCGCCGGCGAGACAGTGGCCGCGCACGCGCGCGATGATCGGCTTGCCGAGGCGGTTCATGCGGCGGAACAGGTCCGCGAAGGTGCGGCGGTCCTGATGGCGCTCGAGGAAGCCCTTCTGCGCGAAGCCGCTGCCGCCGAGGTCGCCGCCGGCGCAGAACGCCTTGTCGCCGGCGCCGGTGAGCACCAGCACGCGCGCCGCGGGATCGGCGGCCGCGCGGTCGTACGCGGCGAGCAGCCCCTCCATCACTTCCTGCGAGAGCGCGTTGCGCGCGTCCGGCCGGTTGATCGTGATGCGCGCGATCGCGCCGTCGAGCTCGTACAGGACCGGCGAAGCGTCTTGGGTCACGCGCGCGTCTCTCCCCGCTGTGCGGCGGCCGAGCCTAGCCGAGCGCGTTCGCGCGCTCGCGGCCGTTGACGACCCCCGGGCGCTCGGTCACACTGCCCCGCTCGCGGATCACGTCCAGGATTTGATAGAGGTGGCGGGGACTTATCGCGCCTTCGGCGAGCCCGGTCGCCGTCCTGGTCCCGGCCCGGCGCCACCGCCTCGGAAGTCGCGCGCTCGCCAGCCGGCGCCCGTCCGTGCCCGCAAGGAGACAGCATGCCTCGCGTCCTGGTGAGCGACAGCCTCGCGCCGCAGGGCCTCGAGATCCTCGAGCACGCCCGCGGCCTCGAGGTCGACTACGCCCCCGGTCTCTCGCCGGCGGAGCTGCTCGATCGCATCCGCGAGGCCGACGGCCTCGTGATCCGCAGCGGCACCAAGGTGACGCGCGAGGTGATCGAAGCGGCCGCCAAGCTGCGCGTGATCGGGCGCGCCGGCATCGGCGTCGACAACGTGGACCTGCCTGCCGCCACCGCGCGCGGCATCGTGGTCGTCAACACGCCGTCGGGCAACAACGTGACGACCGCCGAGCACGCGATCGCGCTGCTCGTCGCGCTCGCCCGCCACGTGCCGCAGGCCACCGCCTCGATGAAGGCGGGCAAGTGGGAGAAGAACGCCTTCACCGGCCTCGAGCTCGAGGGGCGCACGCTCGGCGTGATCGGGCTCGGCAACATCGGGCGCGTCGTGGCGCAGAAGGCGCAGGGGCTCGGCATGCGCGTCGTCGCGTACGACCCGCACCTGCCGGACGACGTCGCCTCCAAGCTGGACGTCGAGCTGCTCGACCTCGACGCGCTGTTCGGGCGCGCCGACGCGATCACCGTGCACGTGCCGAAGACCAAGGACACCGCGGGCCTGCTCGGCGCGGCCGCCTTCGCGAAGTGCCGCAAGGGCGTGCTCGTCGTGAACGCCGCGCGCGGCGGCATCGTCGACGAGAAGGCGCTGCTCGCCGCGCTCGAGAGCGGGCAGGTGGGCGGCGCGGGGCTCGACGTCTTCGAGCAGGAGCCGCCGCCGAAGGACGACCCGCTGGTGCAGCACCCGAAGGTGGTCTGCACGCCGCACCTCGGCGCGTCGACCGAGCAGGCGCAGCTCAACGTCGCGATCCAGGTCGCGGAGCAGGTGCGCGACTACCTGATCGAAGACGTCGTGCGCAACGGCGTCAACGTCCCCTCGGTGTCGGGCGAGATCCTGGCGCAGGTGCGCCCCTATCTCGTGCTCGGCGAGAAGCTCGGGCGCTTCCAGGGCCAGCTCTGCCCCGGCAAGATCGACGAGATCGAGATCGAGTACGCGGGCGACGTCGCCGACCTGCGCGTCGCGCCGATCACGATCGCGGTGCTGAAGGGCCTGCTCGAGACGGTCACCGACCGCGTCAACATGGTGAACGCGCCGGTCGTCGCGCGCGAGCGCGGCATCAAAGTGATCGAGTCGAAGTCGAGCCGCACCGAGGACTACGCCAGCACGATCTCGACCCGCGTGCGCGGCTGCGTCGACCGGCTGATCGTCGGCGCCGTCTTCCACGGCAACCAGCCGCGCATCGTGCGCATCGACGACTTCATCCTCGAGGCGATCCCGGAGGGCCACACGCTGCTGCTGCACAACCACGACCGGCCCGGCGTGGTCGGCGCGGTCGGCACGATCCTCGGCGAGGCGCGCTGCAACATCTCGCGCATGCAGCTCGCGCTGCAGCGCGAGCGCAGCGAGGCGGCGATGCTGGTGAACCTCGACAGCGCGCCGCCCGACGCGGTGCTCGAGCGCCTGCGCACGCTGCCGCACGTGATCTCCTGCCAGCTCGTGGAGCTCTAGCGATGGCGACCCTCGTCGCCGTCGGCGCCCAGTGGGGCGACGAGGGCAAAGGCAAGATCGTCGACTGGCTGGCGACGCGCGCCGACGTGGTGGCGCGCTACCAGGGCGGCAACAACGCCGGCCACACGCTCGTCGTCGAGGGCGAGCAGACGGTGCTGCACCTGGTGCCCGCCGGCGTGCTCCAGCCCGGCACGCTGAACCTGATCGGGCCGGGCGTGGTCGTGGACCCCGCCGTGCTGATCACCGAGCTCGACGCGCTGGTCGCGCGCGGCGTGCTGCGCGACCCCTCGCGCGTGCGCGTCTCCGGCCGCGCCCACGTGATCCTCGACTGGAACGTCGCGCTCGACAAGGCGCGCGAGGAGACCCGCAAGCAGAGCGCGATCGGCACCACCGGCCGCGGCATCGGCCCGACCTACGAAGACAAGGTCGCGCGGCGCGGCATCCGCGTCGCCGACCTGCTCGACGCGGCGGCGCTGCGCGACGCCGTCGAGCGGCTCGCCGCCGAGAAGAACTTCGAGCTCGAGCACGTGCACCACTGGGCGCCGGTCGACGCCGCCGCGGTGTACGAGAAGGCGTGCGCGTACGGGCGCAAGCTCGCGCCCTACGTCGACCACACCGGCCGACTGCTCGACCGCGCGCTGCGCCAGGGCAAGAACGTGCTCTTCGAGGGCGCGCAGGGGACCTTCCTCGACGTCGACCACGGCACCTATCCGTACGTGACGTCGTCCAACTGCGTCGCGGGCGCGGCGTGCACCGGCTCGGGGATCGGGCCGACCGCGATCCAGCGCGTGCTCGGCATCTCGAAGGCGTACACCACGCGCGTCGGCGGCGGGCCGTTCCCGACCGAGGACGAGGGCGCGGCCGGCGAGAACCTGCGCCAGCGCGGCAGCGAGTTCGGCGCGACCACCGGCCGCCCGCGCCGCTGCGGCTGGCTCGACGCCGTGATGCTGCGCGAGGCCGCGACCGTGAACGGTCTCACCGCGCTCGTGATCAACAAGCTCGACATCCTCTCGGGTCTTCCCGAGGTGCCGATCGCGGTCGCCTACACCATCGACGGCAAGCGCACCGACGAGTTCCCGATGACGCTCGGCGAGCTCGCGCGCGCCGTGCCCGTCTACGAGTCGATGCCGGGCTGGGACGCCGACCTCTCGGGCGTCCGGCGCGTCGAGGACCTGCCCGACGCGGCGCGCCGCTACGTCGAGCGCATCGAGTCGCTGGTGGACGTGCCGGTCGACGTGGTCTCGGTCGGCCCCGGCCGCGATCAGACCATCACGCGCAGCGACCCGTTCCGGGCGTAGCGCGGAACGGCGGAGGGGACGTGGACGCCGCGCCGGCGCTGGCGAAGCCGATCGAAGTCGAGGCGCAGGGCCTGCACTACGCGCGCGGCGGTCGCGTGATCATGCACGACCTCTCGTGCCGCTTTCCGGCGGGCCGCATCAGCGTGGTCGTCGGCGCTTCGGGCTGCGGCAAGACCACGCTGCTGCGCATGATCGCGTGCCTCAACCGGCCGCACGCCGGCCGCATCCTGATCGACGGCACGGAAGACGTCGCGCATCTCTCCGACGGCGAGGTGCACGCCTTCCGGCGCCGCGTCGGCATGCTGTTCCAGGGCGGCGCGCTGCTCGACTCGATGACCGTCTTCGACAACGTCGCGCTGCCGCTGCGCGAGCACAGCGGCTTCCCGGAGAGCCGCATCCGCGACGAGGTGCACCGCGTGTTCGAGGCGGTCGGCCTCGCGAACGTGGACGAGCTGCTCCCGGGCCAGCTCTCGGGCGGCATGGTGAAGCGCGCCGGCCTCGCGCGCGCGCTGGTCGAGCGGCCGGACCTGCTGCTGTGCGACGAGCCGTTCTCGGGCCTCGATCCGCCGACGATCCGCCGCATCGAGGAGCTGCTGCTCTTCGTGAACCAGAACCTGGGCGGCACCATGATCATCACGTCGCACCACAACGAGACGACGATGCGGATCGCGGACCACGTGGTGATGATGGTGGACCGCGCCGCCGTCTCGGGGCGGCCGCGCGAGCTGCTCGCGGGCGGCGACGCGCGCGTCGCCGAGTTCTTCGCGGACGTCGCCGATTCCGTCCCGGGAGCCGCGCCGTGAGCGCGCTCGGCGGCGTGCAGAGCCTGGGCGCGCGCTCGATCGCGTTCGTGCGCGACCTCGGCCGCTTCAGCGTGTTCTCGCTGCGGCTCGGCAATGCCGCGCGGCGCCCGCCGTACCGCTGGCGCCGGCTGGTGCGCGAGATCTACGACACGGGCGTGCTCTCGCTCGTGATCGTGTGCATCTCCGGGCTCGCCGTCGGGATGGTGTTGGGCCTGCAGGGGCACAACACGCTGGCGCGCTTCGGCGCGACGGGCAGCCTCGGCGCGGTGGTCGGCCTCTCGCTGATCCGCGAGCTCGGCCCGGTGCTCACCTCGCTGCTCGTCGCGGGACGCGCGGGCTCGGCGATGGCGGCGGAGATCGCGAGCATGGTGGTGACCGAGCAGCTCGACGGGCTGCGCATGATGTCGGTGGACCCGCTCGACTTCGTCGTGGCGCCCAAGGCGCAGGCGATGCTGATCTCGATGCCGCTGCTCTCCACGCTCTTCGTGCTGTTCGGGATCTTCGGCGGCTACGTGGTGGGCGTGGTCGTGCTCGGCGGCGATCCCGGCTCGTACATGTCCACGCTGACCGACGCGGTCGTGTTCCGCGACGACGTCCTCGGCGGCTTCCTGAAGGCGGGCGTGTTCGGGCTGCTGGTGGGCCTCGTCGCGACCTATCGCGGCTACACGGCGCTGCCCACGTCGACCGGCGTCAGCGCGGCCGCGACGTCCACCGTGGTGATCGCCTCGGTGGCGACGCTGATCGTCGACTACTTCATCACGGCGCTCTGGGGGTATTGAACGATGCGAGAATCGCCGCGCCAGGAGCTCTGGGTCGGGATGTTCGTGCTGGTCGGCCTGGCGGCCGCCGCCTACCTCTCGATCGCGATCGGGAACCTGCGCGCCGGAGGCGCGGGCGGCCTCGAGATCGTCGCGACCTTCGACGAGATCGGCGGCTTGAAGCCGCGCGCCCGCGTGGTCGTCGGCGGCGTGAAGGTCGGGCAGGTGAAGGCCATCGACCTCGCCGACGACTTCCGGGCCCGCGTCACGCTCGACGTGGACGAGCAGCTCCCGCTGCCCGCGGACACCTCGGCGTCGATCCTGACTTCGGGCGTGCTGGGCGACCAGTACGTCGCCTTGGAGCCCGGCGGCGACCCCACTACTCTCGCGGCCGGCGACGAGATCCAGTTCACCCAGAGCGCGGTCGTGCTCGAGCGCTTGATCGGCAAGCTGATCCAGAACCTGGGCAGCGGCTCGAGCGGGGACGGCGGCGCGGACGGGTCCGACGACGCCGGCGGCGAAGCGGCCGACGAGGGAGGGGGAGCGGAATGAGGCAGCGCACGGCGACCGTCGCCGCGCTCGCGCTCTGGGCGCTGGGAGCCGTGGCGTGCGCGGGCACGCCGCCGAATCCGGCGGACCCGTGGCAGGGAATGAACCGGCCGGTCTTCGACTTCAACGAGGGCGCGGACCGCTGGGTGCTCGAGCCCGCCTCGGAAGGCTGGAGCTTCATCACGACCGACGGCATCCGCGATTCGGTCGCGAAGTTCTTCTACAACCTCGCGTTCCCCTCGCGCTTCGTGTCGAACGTCGGCCAGGCCGAAGGGCAGCAGGCCATCATCGAAGTGGCGCGCTTCACGATCAACACCACCGTCGGGCTCGTCGGCTTCTTCGACCCCGCGACGCGCTGGGGGCTCGCGCGCCGCGACGAGGACATCGGCCAGATGTTCGGCCGCTGGGGCGTCGAGCCGGGCCCGTACCTGGTGATCCCGCTGCTCGGCCCGTCGAGCCCGCGCGACGCGGTCGGGCTCGTCTTCGACGGCCTGCTCTCGCCGTTCACGTGGATCGGCATCACGACCGGCATCCCGACCTTCGGCGTTCCGGGCGTGCTGAACGTCGTCAACGCGCGCGCGCGCGCCGACCAGCAGATCGAGAACGCGCGGCGCAGCGCGCTCGACTACTACGTCTTCGTGCGCGATGCCTACATGCAGTACCGCGAGGCGGCGGTCGCCAACCGCGGCTCGACCTCGGACTACGGCTCGGGCGCCATCTACGAGGCGGGCCCGAGCGACGACCTCTACGAACTCGACGAGCCCGCGGACGACGCGGGCGAGGAGGATCCCGATGCGCCGTGAGCGCATGCTTCGGACGGCCGCCGCGACGGCGGCCGCGCTCTGCTTCGTGGTCGCGACGGCGGTCGCGGCGGCGCCGTCGGGCGCAGCCGAGGGCGACGCGCGCAAGTTCGTGCAGGGCACCATCGACCAGGTGCTCGGCGTGCTGCACGACGGCCAGCTCCCGCTCGCGGAGAAGAAGAACCGCGTCGAGCAGATCGCCTACGAGCGCTTCGACTTCGAGCTGATCTCGCGCCTCGTGCTGGCGCGCAACTGGGACAAGTTCTCCGCGAAGCAGAAGACCGACTTCATCGACGCCTTCAAGAAGCACCTCTCGGCGACCTACCGCGACACGCTCAACAACTTCAAGGACGAGCGCATCGCGATCGCGAGCTCGCGCGCCGAGAAGAACGGCGACGTCACCGTGATGACGCTCGTCAAGGGCACGACCGGCGACACCAAGGTCGACTACCGCCTGCGCCAGAACGGCGGCGACTGGCGCGGCATCGACGTCATCATCGAAGGCGTCTCGCTCGTCCAGAACTTCCGCTCGCAGGCGCAGGAGATCGTCTCCGCGGAAGGCCCCGACGGCCTGATCCAGAAGCTGCGCGACAAGCAGATCAAGTCGCCGAAGCCGAAAGCGCAGAAGAAGGCGTAGTCGCGCGCGCCCGCCGCGAGCTAGCTTCGCCTCTTCGCTCCGTTCGCGGGCCGCTAGCTCAATTGGTAGAGCAGCGGGCTTTTAACCCGTCGGTTCCGGGTTCGAGTCCCGGGCGGCCCACCAGA
>QEVM01000080.1 GCA_003576805.1 Pseudomonadota bacterium
GGCCCGCGCGCTGCGCCCGCTCGAGCGCGGCGGAGCGGAGCGCCGCCGGCACGACGAGGTCCGCGTGCACCACGAAGCGCAGCCGGCGCGTGCGCCCGAGGCGGCGCGCGTCGAGCGATTTCTTGGCGATGCGGAAGCCGCGCAGGTCGGCCGCGCCGATGCCCGCCGCGGCGAGCGCCCGCTCGCGCACGCGCTCTTCCGGCTCGCCGATCGCGAGCTCGAGGCCCTGCACGCGCCAGGTGTCGAGCGCTTCCGCCATGAACCGCTCCGCGCGGCGAGCGCCGCGGACGGCGGGGATAGCGAAACGCAGGCGCTCTCAGCAGCAGCGCGGGCGTCGCGCAGCCGCCTCCTCGAGCCGGCGGCGCGCGGTGGCCGCGTCGGGCGCCGGCGCGGCGAGGCCGAGGAAGCCGCGCGCGAAGCCGCGCAGCGCGGCCGCGAACCGGGCGAGCGGCGCGAGCCGCGTCACGGCGTCGCGCCCTCGGGCGCGAGGCGCGGCGCGCCGCCGCGCAGCGTGCGCCACCACACGCGCGCGGCGTCGAGCACCACGATCGCGACGAGCGCCATGAAGAGCGCCGTCAGCGCCGCGTCGAGCTGCGCGTTGAAGATCAGCGTCTTCGTCTCGCGCAGCTTCTCGGCGGGCACCGCGCCGCCCGCGATCTGCTGGCCGAGGTGCTCGGCCTGCGCGAGGAAGCCGATGCGGCGGTCGGGGTGGAAGATCTTCATCCAGCCCGCGCTCATCGTGACCGTGAGCAGCCAGCCGAGCGGCAGCGCGGGCGCGAGCGCCCACGCGGGCCGATTCGACTTCACGAGGATCGTGGTCGCGCAGGCGAGCGCCGTCGCGGCGAGCAGCTGGTTCGCGATCCCGAAGAGCGGCCAGAGCGAGTTGATGCCGCCGAGCGGATCGATCACGCCCTGGTAGAGGAAGTAGCCCCACGCGGCGACGATCAGCCCCGACGCGAGCAGGTTCGCCGGCAGCGACGACGTCTCGCCGAGCTTCGGGTGCAGCTTGCCGAGCAGGTCCTGCACCATGAAGCGCCCGACGCGCGTGCCGGCGTCGAGCGTGGTCAGGATGAAGAGCGCCTCGAACATGATCGCGAAGTGGTACCAGAGCGACTTCAGCGTCGGTCCGCCGAGCACGCTCGCGAAGATCTCCGCCATGCCGACGGCGAGGCTGGGCGCGCCGCCCGTGCGCGAGAGCAGATTCGCCTCGCCGACGTCGCGCTGGAGCTGCTCGAAGGAGACCGGGTCGAAGGCGAAGCCCCAGCCGCGGATCGTGTCGGCCGCCTGCGCCAGCGTCGTGCCGATCGCCGCGGGCGGCGAGTTGATCGCGAAGTAGTGGCCGGGGTCCATCACCGCGGCGGAGAGCAGCGCCATGATCGCGACGAACGACTCCATCAGCATCGCGCCGTAGCCGATCATGCGCGCGTCGGTCTCGCGGTCCAAGAGCTTGGGCGTGGTGCCGCTCGCGATCAGCGCGTGGAAGCCGGAGATGGCGCCGCACGCGATCGTGATGAAGCAGAACGGGAACACCGGCCCCGCGAACACGGGACCGCTGCCGTCGACGAAGGCGGTGATCGCGGGGAGCTGGACGGGCGGCGCGGCGATCGCGAGCCCGAGCGCGAGCAGCGCGACGGTGCCGAGCTTGACGAACGCCGAGAGGTAGTCGCGCGGCGCGAGCAGCAGCCACACCGGCAGCACGCTCGCGACGAAGCCGTAGACGACGAGCGCGACCGCGAGCTGCGGCTTGCCGAGATCGAACCACGGCCGCAGCGCCGCGCTCTCGCCGACCCAGCGACCGGCCACGACCGCGAACAACACGAGCGCGACGCCGCCGAGGCTCGCCTCGAGCACGCGGCCCGGCCGCACGTACATCATGTAGACGCCCATCGCGAGCGCGATCGGGATCGTCGCGGCGACGGTGGAGGTCGCCCACGGACTGCCGTACATGGCGTTCACGACGACGAGCCCGAGCACCCCGATCAGGATCACCATGATCGCGAGCACGCCGACCAGCGCGGCCGCGCCGCCGACCGGCCCGATCTCGTCCCGCACCATCTGCCCGAGCGACTTGCCGTCGCGGCGCATCGAGGCGACCAGGATCGTCATGTCCTGCACCGCGCCGCCCAGCACGACGCCCGCGAGGATGTAGAGCGTTCCCGGCAGGTAGCCGAACTGCGCGGCGAGGATCGGCCCGACGAGCGGACCGGGTCCCGCGATCGCGGCGAAGTGATGGCCGAACACGACCCACTTGTTGGTCGGGACGAAGTCCTTGCCGTCCGCGAGGCGGTGGGCGGGCGTCGCGCGCGCGGGATCGAGCGCGAACGCGTGCGCGGCGAGCGCCGCCGAGTAGAAGCGGTAGCCGATCGCGTAGGTGCACAGCGCGGCGGCGAGGAACCAGGCGCTGGAGATCGCCTCGCCCCGGTGCGTCGCGATCATCGCGAGCGCCGTCGCACCGAGCAGCGCCACCGCGCTCCAGAGCGCGATGCGCAGGGCTTTGCGACCGGCCGGCATCGGCGGCGCAGAGTAGCCACGACGTGCGGCGCGCGACACGGGCGCGCGCGCGCCGCGCCCGCCGCGCTTGGCTCGCGCACGCGGACGTGGTACTGAGCCGGCGGACGGGGGGATTCGTGGCGCGCGAGCGTTGGGCCACCAAGATCGGGCTGATCCTCGCGCTCGCCGGCAACGCGATCGGACTCGGGAACTTCCTGCGCTTCCCGCGCCAGGCCGCCGAGAACGGCGGCGGCGCGTTCATGATCCCGTACTTCGTGTGCCTGCTCGTGATCGGCCTGCCGCTGGTGTGGGTCGAGCTCTCGATCGGCCGGCTCGGAGGCCGCCACGGCCGCGGCCACACGGCCGGCATGTTCGAGGTGCTGTGGTCGCACCCGCTCTCGAAGTACCTCGGCGCGCTCGGGATCTTCATTCCGTTCGTGATCGGCTGCTACTACCTGTTCGTCTCCTCCTGGTGTCTCGCCTACTCGATCTTCTCGCTCTCGGGGAGCTACTTCGGGCTCGGCTCGCTCGACGCCGTGAGCCACTTCCTGGCCGGCTACCAGGGCATCGAGCGCAACGACCACTTCTCGAGCGCCGCGCCCGCGTACGGCTTCTTCGCGGTCGCGTTCGTGCTGAACGTCGCGATCCTGCTCGGCGGCATCGCGCGCGGCATCGAACGGCTCGCGCTCCTGGCGATGCCGCTGCTCTTCGTGTTCGCCGTGATCCTGATGATCCGCGTGCTGACGCTCGACCCGCCCGCCGGCGCCGGCCCCGACCAGACCGTGCTGAACGGGCTCGGCTTCGTGTGGAACCCGGACTTCGGCGCGATCGCCGATCCGAAGGTGTGGCTCGCCGCCGCCGGCCAGATCTTCTTCACGCTGTCGGTCGGCTGGGGGATCCTGCACACCTACGCCTCGTACATCGGCCCGGACGACGACGTCGCGCTGACCGGGCTCTCCACCGCGAGCCTGAACGAGTTCGCGGAGGTCGTGCTCGGCGGCACCATCGCGCTCACCGCCGCGGTGGTCTTCTTCGGCGTCGCCGACGCCGCGCGCATCGCCGGCCAGGGCTCCTTCGACCTCGGCTTCCACGCCATGCCGCTCGCGCTCGAGCAGATGCCGGGCGGGCGCGTCTTCGGCGCCATGTGGTTCCTGCTGCTCTTCTTCGCGGGCATCACGTCGAGCGTCGCGATGCTGCAGCCGACGGTCGCGCTCCTGCGCGAGGACTTCGGCTTCGCGCGCGCGCCCGCCGTCGTGGTGACGGCGCTGCTCGTGCTGGCGGGCTCGCTGTGCGTGATCGCGTTCTTCGCGCACGGCGTGATGGACCAGCTCGACTTCTGGGCCGGCTCGTTCGGGCTGCTCGCGTTCGGCTTCCTCGAGATCGTCGTCTTCACCCGCCTGTACGGCATGACCAAGGGCTGGGAGGAGATCAACCGCGGCGCGCGCATGCGCGTGCCGCGCGTGTTCTGGTACGTGATCGCGTGGGTGATGCCGCTGGCGCTCGCCGCGATCCTGATCTCGTGGTCGGCGACCAACCTCGGGCCCGAGCTCTCGCTCGCCGCCGTCGCGCCCGCGGACCGGCCGTACGTGGTCGGCGCGCGCGTCGCGCTCGTCGCAGGGCTCGTCGCGTGCTGGCTCGCGGTGCGCGCGGGATCGCGCCGGCGCGCGGCGCGCGAGGCGGCGTCGTGACGGTCGCGGGCTGGATCTTCCTCGCCGTCGCGTGGAGCGCGGTCCTCTCGGTCGCCGGCTACTGCATGTGGCGGACCTGGCGCGGCTGAGAGCCGATGACCGGCAGATGAACGGCAGGCGGACGGCGTGCCGAAACGAACTCTAAGCTCCTTCCATGGGCCCACATCCCCGTCGTTCCCGCTTGGTCCTGCTCGCGTCGGTCGGCTTCTCCGCGCTCCTGTTCGCCTCCGGCTGCACGACCTACGCCGGCTGGGGCGGCGCCAACCGCTGCAGCTACGGCCGCTGCTCCTACGGCCGCTACGACCCCTACTCCGGCGGCGGCTACTACGACGGCCGCTACCGCTCGTACGGCTACGGCCGCTACGGCCCGTCCGTCGGCGCGCGCCCGTATCCCGTCTACGTCCCCGTCTACCGCGACTGGGACGACGACCGCCGCAAGGACCGCCACCGCCACGACGGCGATCGCAAGCGCCAGCGCGACTGGGATCGCGAGCACCGGCGCGACGTCGACCGCCGCATCGAGCGCCAACGCGACCGCATCCGCGAGCACCCGCACGTCTCGGTCCCGGGCTCGGGCGTCGAGAAGCCGCGCCGGCCGGCGTGGCAGGCGGATCGCAAGAGCTGGCGGGACCGCCGTGACGACGTGCGCGCGCCGCGCGCGCCGGTGAACGCGCCGCGCGCGCCCGGCAGCTGGCGCAATCGCGGCCGCTGACTTCGGCGCGCGGCTAGTGCGTGGCGCTCGACTTCGCCGACGCGCCGCGGCCGGCGAGCGCGCCCACGAGCCGCACGCCGCTGATCGCGAAGCCGAGACCGAAGATCACCACCAGCAGGCCGAACGCGAACATACGCACCAGCGAGTCGTCCACGACGGCGTCGTGTAGCTGGCGCGAGAAGAACGCGAGCAGCGTGACGTACATCGCGGTCGTCGCGATCCACTCGAGTCGGCGCCGCGCGGGCGACGGCGAGAGGAACGACACGACGAGCCAGGTCACCACGAGGACCCCAAGCCCGCCCAGGGCGACCATGCTCAACGGATGCAACGCGAGTCCTCCGAGGGAGTGCAGCGCGGAACCTTAGCAACTCCCGGGCACGGGGCTTTTCGGGCCAGACGCAGCGGACTTGAGCGGCGCGCGGGACGCGCGCGGGCGATTCCCTATGTTTCGGCCCCTCGTCGCTCCGCCCGGTCGCCCATCTGCGCGGCGCGATCCGTTCGGCGAGATGGGAGACAGCTCGATGGCCGACCACCTGCTCCGCACCCTGCGCTGCCGCAACGCCAACCGCCCCGGCGTGTTCGGCAGGCTCGCGAGCGCGCTGGGCAGCGCGGGCGCGAACCTCGGCGACATCCGCACGGTCTGGGTCGGGCCGGCGCACATCGTCCGCGACATCGACATGATCGCCGACGACGAAGCCATGCTCGAGCGCGCGGTCGAGGCGGTGCGCTCGCTCGAGGGCGTCGATCTGCTCGAGGTGATCGACGACGTCCACGAGCTGCACATCGACGGCAAGCTGGAGGTGCGCGCGACGCACCCGGTGCGCACGCTCCACGACCTGCGGCGCGTCTACACGCCCGGCGTCGCGGAGGTCGCGCGCACGATCGCGCGCGAGCCCGACGAGTCGTACCTCTACACGATCCGCGGCAAGACGGTCGCGATCGTCACCAACGGCACGCGCGTGCTCGGGCTCGGCAACGTCGGGCCGCTCGCGGCGCTGCCCGTGATGGAGGGCAAGGCCGCCCTCCTCCACCAGTTCGTCGGCCTCTCGGCGTGGCCGCTCGTGCTCGACACGCGCGACCCGGACGAGATCGTCGAGACCGTGATGCACCTCGCGCAGGGCTTCGGCGCGATCCAGCTCGAGGACATCGAGTCGCCGGTCTGCTTCGAGGTGGAGCGCCGGCTCGTCGAGCAGCTCGAGATGCCGGTGCTCCACGACGACCAGCACGGCACCGCGGTCGCGACGCTGGCCGCCGCGACCAACGCGATGCGCCGCGCGGGCTTCGAGCTGGCGTCCGCGCGCGTCGGCGTCGTCGGCCTCGGCGCGGCCGGCACCGCGATCGCGCGCATGCTCGGCGCGGTGACGAGCCGCCCCGTGATCGGCTTCGACCCGGGCGCCGAGGCGACGGCGCGGCTGCGCGCGCTCGGCGGCGAGCCGGCCGCCGACCTCGGCGACCTGATGGCGCGCGCCGACCTCGTCGTCGCGGTGACCGGCCGCGCGAACCTGATCCCGCGCGAGCTGGTGCGGCGCGGCCAGGGCATCCTCGCGCTCACCAACCCGGATCCCGAGATCCGCCCCGAGGAGGCGCTCGCCGCCGGCGCCGCGTTCGCCGCGGACGGCCGCTCGGTGAACAACCTGCTCGGCTATCCCGGCATCCTGCGCGCCGCGGTCGACGTGCGTGCGCGGCGCATCGAGCAGTCGATGTACGTCGCCGCGGCGAACGCGATCTCGACGCGCGCCCGCGAGAACGAGCTGGTGCCGAACCCGCTGCGCATCGACGTGCACCGGGCGGTGGCGCGCGCCGTGGCCGAGGCCGCGATGAAGGCCGGCGTCGCGCGCGTCGTCGTGCCGAGCGACTACCAGCTCGAGACGTCGGCGCGCGTTCCCGAGCCCGACGAGACGCCGTAGCGCGGCGTCCGGGCCTCAGGCGCCGCGCACGTGGGCGAGCACGCGCGCCGCGAGCTGATCGGGCGTGAAGCCGAAGTGCTCGGCGAGCGCGCCCATCGGCGCCGACGCGCCGAAGCGGTCGATGCCGTAGACGAGGCCCTTCGGCCCGAGCCAGCGCCAGAAGCTGTCGCCGCGCGCGGCTTCGACCGCGATGATCGGCGTGCCGTCGTCGGGCAGCAGCGCGCGCCGCGCCGCTTCGGGCTGCGCCGCGAAGCGCTCGAGCGACGGCATCGACACCACGCGCGCGCCGAGCCCCTGCGCCGCCAGCTTCTCCGCGGCCGCGAGCGCGAGCGCGACCTCCGAGCCCGTCGCGACGAGCACCGCGTCCGCGCGCCCGTCCGCCTCGCGCGCGACGTAGCCGCCGCGCGCGACCGCGTCGGCGTCCACGCCCGCGGGCCGCGGCAGAGGCGGCAGGTCCTGGCGCGTCAGCGCCAGCGCGACCGGGCCTTCGGCGTGCTCCAGCGCCCACGACCACGCGAGCGCCGTCTCGACGCCGTCCGCGGGCCGGAACACGGTGAGGTTCGGGATCGCGCGCAGCGCGTCGAGGTGCTCGATCGGCTGGTGCGTCGGCCCGTCCTCGCCGAGGAAGATCGAGTCGTGCGTGAAGACGTACACGACGCGCAAGCCCATCAGCGCCGCGAGCCGGATCGGCGGCCGCATGTAGTCGCTGAAGACGAGGAAGGTCGCGACGTACGGCAGGAACGTGCCGTCGAGCGAGAGGCCGTTCGCGATCGCGCCCATCGCGTGCTCGCGCACGCCGAAGTGCAGATTGCGGCCGGCGTACGGATCGGCGCCTTCGCCCGCGGCGGGGCCGACGTCGCCGCCGCCCTTCACGTGCGTGTTGTTCGATTCGGCGAGGTCCGCCGAGCCGCCGACGAGGAACGGCAGCGCCGCCGCGGCGCGCTGGATCACCTCGCCCGAGTGCTTGCGCGTCGCGGCCTTCTTGTCCTCGAGGCCCGCGACGAGCGTGTGCGCGAGATCGGCGGGCGCGCGGCGCGCGCGCTGCGCGTCCCACGTCGCGGCGAGCTCGGGCTGCGCCTGGCGCCACGCTGCGAGCGCCGCGTCGTCCGCTGCGCGCGCGGCCTTCTTCTCCGCGATGCGCTGCGCGAGCCAGGCGCGCACGTCGTCGGGCACGAAGAAGCGCGGCTCCTCGGGCCAGCCGAGCGCGGCCCGGGTCGCGCGCGTCTCGTCCGGGCCGAGCGGCGCGCCGTGCGTCTTCGACTTCCCGGCGAGGTTCGGGCTGCCGTAGCCGATCGTCGTGCGCAGCAGGACGATCGACGGGCGCTCCGTCTCCGCGCGAGCGGCCTCGAGCGCGCGCGAGAGCCCCTCGTGATCGAGGCCGTCCACGCGCTGCACGTGCCAGCGCTGCGCTTCGAAGCGCTTCGCGACGTCCTCGCTGAAGGCGAGGCTGGTCGGGCCGTCGATGGTGATGTGGTTGTCGTCGTAGAGGCAGATCAAGTTGCCGAGGCCGAGGTGCCCCGCGAGCGAGCCCGCCTCGGCGGAGATGCCTTCCATCAGGCAGCCGTCGCCCGCGATCGCGTACACGAAGTGCTGGCCGGGTCCGGCGCCGTCGCGCGCGAAGCGCGAGCGCGTCATGCGGGCGGCGAGCGCCATGCCGACGGCGTTCGCGAAGCCTTGGCCGAGCGGGCCCGTCGTCGTCTCGACGCCGGGCGCGTGGCCGTACTCGGGATGACCCGCCGTCGGCGAGCCGAGCTGGCGGAAGCGCTTCAGGTCGTCGAGCGAGAGCTCGTAGCCGAACAGGTGCAGCAGCGAGTACAGCAGCATCGACGCGTGCCCGTTGGAGAGCACGAAGCGATCGCGCAGCGGCCAAGCGGGGTCGGCGGGATCGAAGCGCAGATGGCGGTGCCACAGCTCGAACGCCGCCGCCGCGAGTCCCATCGGCGCGCCGGGATGGCCCGACTTCGCCTGCTCGACGGCATCCACCGCGAGGAATCGGATGGTGTTGACGATGCGTTCTCGCAAGGCGGGGGTGAGATCCGTGGTCATCGCGGCTCCGTGGATGAGCGAGCTGTCGGGGATGGCCCACTCTACCGTCTGCCGTCGGACACGGAAAGAACGCGGCGGCGCGCGAGTCGCAGCTAGACTGCGCGCGCAGCCGCGCCGCGACGTTCCGTCGCAGGAGCCGCGATGAAACGACGTTCGACGAAGCTGGCGCGCGCGCGCCGCGTCCTCGCTGCCGCGCTGCTCGCGTGCGCGCCGCTCGGCGCCGGCTGCGCGTCGCTCGCCGGCCGCGAGCCGCTCGAGGTGCAGCTCGCCTCGATCACGCCGCTGCCGAGCACGGCGTTCGAGCACCGGCTGCGCGTCGACCTGCGGCTGCGCAATCCGAACGACCGCGCCTACGAGATCGACGGGCTGCGCTTCGTGCTCGACGTCAACGGCCGGCGGCTCGCGTCGGGCGTGTCGAGCGAGCGCGCGACGCTGCCGCGCCTCGGCGAAGTCGTGGTGCCCGTCACCACCACCACCTCGCTGCTCGACGTCGTGAACCAGATCGTCGCGTTCGCCGGCCAGCCGCAGCCGCGCTTCGCCTACGCGCTGCGCGGCAAGCTCTTCCTCGCCGGCATCTGGGGCAGCATCGACTTCGAGCGCGAGGGCAGCGATCGCGACCTGCTGCGCCTGCGCGCTGCGCAGGCGCCCCGCCCCGCCGCTGCGTCGGCCCCGCACGGGAGCCGCTGAACTAGCCTCAGCCGAAGCCGGGCGCCTGCTGCGGTCGCAGCCGGAAGGACGCGACGATCTCGATGCGGCGTGTGCCCCAGCCGAGCCGGTTGAGCTGGCGCGTCGCCGCGTCGACGTCCGACGTGACGACGCGGCCGTCTGCGAAGATCACGGTGCCGCGATCGCGCGCCGCGACGGGCGCATCGCGCAGCGAGGCCGCCAACTCCTCCACGTGCGCTCCGAGTCGAGGATCCAAGCGAG
Organism: Pseudomonadota bacterium; assembly: GCA_003576805.1. GTDB lineage: Bacteria > Myxococcota_A > UBA9160 > UBA9160 > PR03 > PR03. The sequence goes on from QEVM01000080.1 coordinate 9,771, forward strand.
ACCGGTCTTTTCGAAGGCGGCACCCGACAGCTCTGCGCGGTGTTCGGGACGGTTGCGGCTCACTCGGCCTTGCGCGATAGCGCGAAGGCCTGCGTGTAGACCACGCTGCCGTCGGCGTTCGAGATCTCGGCGCGCACGTACGAGGCGTCGGCCGGCAGAGCGCCCAGGTTCAGCGACGCCCCCTCCCAGATTTCTTCGCCGTTCGCGATCCAGCGCACGACGTCGCTCGCGGCGCGCGTCGCGATCCACAGGTTCCCCTGGTTCTCGACGATGCGCGCGACCTGCGGATGGCGGCCCTTGACCGGCCCGGCGTCGCGCACGGCCAGCATCGCGCCGCGCTCCACGGCGTCGCGCACCTCTTCGCGGGTCGCCGCGTGCGCGAACACGAGCGTCTTCCCGGAGTCGATCGCGATCGGCGCGACCTCGCTCGGATCACGCCACCGGGCCGAGCCAGTCGTTCACGGCGATGCCGAGGATCGATGGGGCCTCCTCGAGGAGCGCGTCCCAGTTGGCCAGCATGTTCTCGTTCGGGTCCGCCGCGTACGAGCCGCGCAGGTACGCGTTCCAGTAGTGGGCGCTGAAGACTTCCACGCCGTCGAAGTTGCGCTCGTCCGGCGGCGTGGAATGGAGCGGGTGGCCGTAGAAGACCATCCCGCCGAGCGAGCGGGCGAGGTCGATCCCCTCCTGCGTGGTGGCGTACTGATGTGGCTGCTTCACGGGCGGGCTGCCATGCGCGGGATCCCATGCCTCGATGTAGTGCGTGAGGAACGGCGTGGTGAAGTGCTCTCCGAGGCAAACCTGCTCGCCGCTCGGCAGGATCACTTCCGTGTTTCCGAGCGAGGCGAGCACGCTCGCGGAGAGCCAAGCCTCCGGCGGGTCGCGCACCTCGCCCCAGGCGCCGGCCAGCCACGGGCAGCCCGAGTAGTGCAGCAGCGCCTGGACGTGATAGCCCGCGGCGTCGTAGGCCTGGATCCGCGTCTGGACGATGTTCGGGCCGCCCGCGTGATCATGAAACTGTGTCAGCAGTGCGAGATCCGCATCCCAGTCCACGTCCGCGTAGGGATCGTAGGCGACGCGCGACGCGGGCTGGAGGCAATCGGACGCCACGAGTCCGACGAGTCCGACCGCGAACGCCACCGCCAACAAGGTGCGCAGCAGCATCGGATGCGCTCCCGCTCACGCCCACACCACCTTCCCTCCCGCTTCTGCGGCGATCAAGCCGCGAACGAGCCCTGCGATGACGCCATCATGTCCGCGCCGCGCAACGCCGCCGCGACTTGCGAGGGAGCTGCGAACGGGTCGGGGCGCGGCGAGTCGAGCCCGGACCGCCATTTCCGACGCGGCAACGCGTCCCAACACTCAGGTGCGACGCGGCGCCGCGCCGCAGCGCGACGCCTCTTCGCGTCGGCGCGCGGGTCGACCGCCCCTGGCACGCCCGATGCAGCCGCCTCTGAACGGGATCGATGGGGAGTTCGAGCCGGAGGATCCGAAGATGCGCTGCGAGCTCGCGACGGTGCTCGTCGTGCTCGCGTTGCTGGGAGCGGAACGGGAAGCCGCCGCCCAACCCGCGGCCACGTTCACGGGACTCGGCTTCGTCGAGGGATCGCGCACCAAGGAAGGAATCGACGTCTCCGCGGACGGGTCCGCCATCATCGGCGAGGACGAAGCGGGGCGATCCTTCTTCTGGACCGAGGCGACCGGGGCGGTGCGCATCGAGGCGTTGTCAGGACCGACGACGGGACGCGCGCTCGTCTACGGGCTCTCCGACGACGGATCCGTCGCCGTGGGACGCCTCGACGCGTTCAGCTTGGGCGATCCGATGCGCTGGTCGCAGGCGACCGGGATTCAGCTGCTGGGCGCACTGCCAAGCGACAGCGTCTCCGGTGAGTACCGCGCTGCCGAGGCCGCGTCGGCGGACGGCTCCGTGATCGTCGGCCATGCGATGAACGGCTTCGGCCACGTGAAGGGATTCCGCTGGACGGCCGAGCGCGGCATGCAGGACGTCGGCCGATGGGCGTTCGCGGTTTCGGCGAACGGTGCGGTCGTCGGCGGCATGGGAACCCGTTGGACCGAAGCCGGCGGCGAGGTGCAGCTCGCCGGCCTGCCCGGCGGCCCCTACCCGATGTTCGTGCGCGACCTCTCCCACGACGGCGCGATCATGGTGGGCGACGCGGGGACGAACGACATGTTCACGCAGCGTGCCGTCCTCTGGCACGCGAGCTCGGCGTGCGTTCGCTCCCGGACCTGCTGCGCGACGAGTACGGCGTCGATCTGCCGGACTGGGTGCTGATGCAGGCGAACGCGATCTCGGCCGACGGGCACACGATCGTCGGTTCGGCGGCGCGCTGGATCGACGCGACGCAGACCGTGGGCGAGGCATGGCGGGTCACGCTCGCGCTTCGCTGCACGAACGGAATCGACGACGACGGCGACGGCGCCGTCGACTTCCCCGACGACACCGGCTGCGCCGCGCCGCTCGACGGAAGCGAGACGGTGGACTGCGCGAACGGCACGGACGACGACGGCGACGGCTTCGCCGACACGGCGGATCCCGGCTGCAAGAGCGCGGCGGACGGATCCGAAGTCGACGCCACGGCCGCGTGCGACGACCACGTCGACGACGACCGCGACGGGCTCGTCGATTTCCCGACCGATCCGGGTCGCACCGAAGCCGGCGACGACAGCGAGCTCGGCGAGTGTCAGAACGGCGTCGACGACGACGGGGATGGCTTCGTGGACCTCGCCGACACGGGCTGCGACGCGGCGACCGATCCGGCGGAGCTCCTCGCGTCGGCCTGCGGCAACGGCGCCGACGACGACGGCGACGGCCTCGTCGATCTCGCGGACCCCGGCTGCCCGTTCGCGCTGGCCGGCCCCGAGAATCCGCTCTGCGACGACGGCATCGACAACGACGGCGACGGCCTGCTCGACTTCGCCGACTCCGGCTGCACGCCGGAGCTGCCGTACTGGGAGTCGTCACCGTGTGGCGTCGGCTGGGAGATCGCGTTCGTGCTGGCGCCGCTCGGATGGCTGCGCCGGCGCGCGGCGCGCGGCAAGCGGGTGGTCGGGGTGGTGGGATTCGAACCCACGACGCGGAACCCCCAAAGTTCCGGCTCTGGCCGCTGAGCTACACCCCGAAGAGGAACGGACCCGGCTACGCGCCCGGGACGATCAGGCTCGGACGCACCATGCCGAACGCCTTGTCCTCGAACCACTCGAGCAAGGCGCGCAGCGCGTCGGGCGAGATCTCGTGTCCCATCTCGAACTCGCGATACGTGACCGACACGCCGAGCGGTAGCAGGCGATCGCGCGAGGCGTGCGCCTGGTCGACCGACACCATCGGGTCGCCGGTGCCGTGGATCAGCAGCACGGGGCGGCCCTTCAGCGCTTCGTTCGCGTGCGCGCGGTCGGCGATCTCGGGCGGCAGCCAGGTCGAGAGCGCGGCGAGCCCGGCGTAGCGCGACGGCTCGCGCAGGAAGAGGTCGTACGCCATCACGCCGCCCTGGCTGAAGCCGAGCAGCACGACGTGATTGCGATCGACCGGGTACTGCTTCAACGCCTCGTCGAGCCAGTCGCCGAGGATGCCGGTCGCCTGCGCGAACTCGAGCGGATCGGGCGGACGGCCCGCCGCGAGCGGGAACCAGCCGAAGCCGACCACCATCCGCGACTGCGGATCTGCGAGCGCGAGCGGACCCTGCGGACACAGCACCAGCGCGTCGCCGCGGTGAAGGATGGGCGCGAGGCCGAGCAGATCCATCGCGTTGGCGCCCCAGCCGTGGATCGCGACGACCGTCGGAAACGGCCCTTCTCCCTCGGGGACGTAGGCGGTGTGGAGGAGCTTCATGGTGGCGCCGAAGCTAGCCCTCGCGACGACCCGGATGCTATCCCCAGCCCATGGCGGGACGAACCCTTCTGGACAAAGTCTGGGATGCGCACACGGTGCGCGAGCTGCCGAGCGGGCAGACGCAGCTCTTCATCGGGCTCCATCTGATCCACGAGGTGACCAGCCCGCAGGCGTTCGCGGCGCTCCGCGAGAGCAAGCTGCGCGTGCCGTTCCCGGAGCGCACCTTCGCGACCGTCGACCACATCATCCCGACCGACTCGCAGGCGCGGCCGCTCGCCGACGCGCTCGCCGAGCAGATGCTCCAGCACCTCGAGAAGAACTGCGCCGAGCACGGCATCCGCTTCTTCGGACCGGCGAGCGGCAAGCAGGGCATCGTGCACGTGATCGGGCCCGAGCTCGGGCTCACGCAGCCCGGCATGACGATCGCCTGCGGCGACTCGCACACCTCGACGCACGGCGCGTTCGGCGCAGTCGCGTTCGGCATCGGCACGAGCCAGGTGCGCGACGTGCTCGCGACGCAGTGCCTCGCGATGGCGCGCCCCAAGGTCCGCCGCATCGAGGTGAACGGCAAGCTCGCGCCCGGCGTGTACGCGAAGGACGTGATCCTCCACATCATCCGCAAGCTCGGCGTGAAGGGCGGAATCGGCTTCGCCTACGAGTACGCCGGCGACGCCTTCGACGCGATGACGCTCGAAGAGCGCATGACCGTGTGCAACATGTCGATCGAGGGCGGCGCGCGCTGCGGCTACGTGAACCCCGACGAGACGACGATCGCGTACCTGAAGGGACGTGAGTTCGTTCCGACCGGGGCCGCCTGGGAGCGCGCGGTCGCGTGGTGGCGCTCGATGGCGAGCGACGCCGGCGCGGACTACGCGGACCGCGTCGCGTACGACGGCCCGGCGATCGCGCCCACCGTCACCTGGGGCATCAACCCCGGGCAGGCGATCGGCGTCGACGAGCGCGTGCCGCACCCCGCGAGCGTCGCCGACGACGAGCGCGCGCCGCTCGCCGAGGCGCTCGACTACATGGACTTGAAGCCGGGCGAGCCGATCGCCGGCACCCAGATCGACGTCGCGTTCATCGGCTCGTGCACGAACGGCCGCATCTCGGACCTGCGCGAGGCGGCGCGCGTGGCGAGGCTCGGCAAGGTCGCGCCCGGCGTGCGCACCTTCGTCGTGCCGGGCTCGATGGAGGTGCAGCGCCAGGCGGAAGCCGAGGGGCTGCCCGACGTCTTCCGCGCCGCCGGCTTCGACTGGCGCGAGCCCGGCTGCTCGATGTGCCTCGCGATGAACCCCGACAAGCTGGTGGGTCGCGAGCTGTGCGCGTCGTCGAGCAACCGCAACTTCAAGGGCCGCCAGGGCTCGCCGACCGGCCGCACCCTGCTGATGTCGCCCGCGATGGTCGCCGCCGCCGCGATCAAAGGCCGCGTCGTCGACGTGCGAGAGGTGCTGTGATGGATGCGAAGGTGACTCGCGTCGCGGGGACGGGCTGCGTGCTGCGCGGCGACGACATCGACACCGACCGCATCATCCCGGCGCGCTTCCTGCGCTGCGTGACCTTCGACGGGCTCGACGAGCACGCCTTCGAAGACGACCGCAGGCAGGCCAAGGGCAACCACCCGCTCGACGACGAGCGCTTCGCCGGCGCGCGCATCCTGGTGGTCGGCCGCAACTTCGGCTGCGGCTCGTCGCGCGAGCACGCGCCGCAGTCGCTGATGCGCTGGGGCTTCCAGGCGTTCGTGGGCGAGTCGTTCGCGGAGATCTTCTTCGGCAACTGCGTCGCGCTCGGACTGCCCGCGGTGACGCTGCCGCGCGCCGAGCTCGACCGGCTGATGGACGCGATCGAGCTCGACGCGAAGCAGGAGCTGGTGCTGGACCTCGCCGCCGGAACGCTCGCGTCGCGCGCCGGCGTGCAGAAGATCGCCATGCCGGACGGCGCGCGCCGCTCGCTCCTCGAAGGCACCTGGGACGCGACCGCGGTGCTGCTCGAGGCGCAGGACGCCGTGCAGCGGACGGCGGCCCGGCTCCCCTACGTGAACGGCTTCGCCGCGTAGCCCCGCCCGCGCGACCCGATGGCGGCCCGCCTACGTCGGATGCTCGCGCTCGACCTGCGCTCGCTCGCGCTGCTGCGGATCGGCGCCGGCGCGCTCCTGCTGGTGGACCTCGCGGTGCGCGCGGGCGACCTGCGCGCGCACTACACCGATTTCGGTCTGCTGCCGCGCGCCGAGCTGGGCCTCTACACGTGGCGCACCGTCTGGACCCTGCACGGGCTCGCGAGCCCGTGGCCGGCGGCGGTCGCGGCGCTCTTCGCGCTCGCCGCGCTCTGCGCGATCGCGCTGCTGCTCGGCTGGCGCACGCGCGCCGCGACCTTCGGGTCGTGGCTGCTGCTGACGAGCCTCCAGTACCGCAATCCCGCGCTCGTCTTCGGCGGCGACGTGCTGCTGCGCATGCTGCTGTTCTGGGGCCTGTTCCTGCCGCTCGGCGCGCGCTGGTCGCTCGACGCCCGCCGCGCGCCGGATCCGGACGTCGCGCGCGGCAACGCCTACGCGTCGCTCGCGACGGCCGCGCTGATCGCGCAGCTCGCGATCGTCTACGTCTTCTCGGTCGCGAACCGCACCGGCCCGACGTGGTGGAACGGGCGCGCGCTGCACGACGCGCTCCACTTCGACCAGTTCGCGTCGCGCTTCGGAACGATGTTGCGCGCGCACGAGGGCGTGCTGCCCGCGCTCACGGACGCCGCGATCTGGTTCGAGGCGCTCGGGCCGCTGCTGCTCGTGTCGCCGATCGCGAGCGCGGCGGCGCGCACGCTCGGCGTCGCGCTGTTCCTCGGCTTCCACGCGACCCTCGGCCTGCTCTTCAACCTCGGGCTCTTCCCCGCGGTGTCGATGGTCGCGTGGCTCGGCATGCTGCCGACGGCGTTCTGGGACCGCGCGCTCGGGGCCGAGCCGGCGCGCACCGAGCTCCGCTGGTCGTGGCGCGGCGCGCGCGACGCCGCGGTGGCGGTCGCGTTCGGCCTCGTCGTGCTTTCGAACCTCGCGAGCCTGCGCCACGACGCGCGCACGCCGCGCGCGCCGGTCGCGTGGGAGCGCCCGGCGGAGTGGATCTTCGTCGACCAGCTCTGGGGCCTGTTCTCGCCCGATCCGCCGGTCTACGACGGCTGGTACGTGTTCATGGGCGTTCGCGCGGACGGGCGCGAGGTGGACCCCTTCTGGCGCGGCGCGGTGTCGTTCGTGAAGCCGCCGGTCGTGTCCGAGACGATGAACATCCGCTGGCGCGAGTTCTTCTTCCGGCTGCAGCGCGACGCGCGCGATCCGCGCTGGGCGTCGTTCGGGCGCTGGCTGTGCCGCGCCTGGAACGAGGCGCACGCGGGCCCGGAGCGACTCGACCGCGTGTACGCGTACTACGTCGAGGAGACCACGAACCGGCCCGCGACGAAGACGGACGGCACGCTCACCGTGATGGCGCACGCGTGCGCGGCGGAGCCGCTCGCGGCGCGGCCGCGCTGAGCGCGCACGCCGCGGCGGGCGCGCGCCTCACTTCGCGCGGAAGCTCGCCGCGCGCTTCTCGAGGAACGCGTCCATGCCTTCGCTGCGGTCCTCGGTCGCGAACACCAGGCCGAACGCCTTGCGCTCGAGCGCGTGCGCCGTGCGCACGTCGGCGTCCTGCCCCTCCTGCATGACCTGCTTGGCGTGCGCGACGGCGAGCGGTCCCTTGCTCGCGATCTTCTCGGCCACCGCGAGCGCGCCGGCGAGCAGCGCGTCGGGCTCGAACAGGCGGTTGGCGAGCCCGACGCGCAGCGCGGTCTCGGCGTCGATCGGCTCGCCCGCGAGCACGAGCTCCTTCGCCCACGCGAGTCCCACGCGGCGCACGAGCCGGCTCGTGCCGCCGAAGCCGGGCAGCAGGCCGAGGTTCACCTCGGGCTGGCCGAAGCGCGCCTTGGTCGAGGCGTAGATCCAGTCGCAGGCGAGCGCGAGCTCGCAGCCGCCGCCGAGCGCGAAGCCGTTCACCGCGGCGATGGTCGGCACGCCGAGCGACTCGAGCGCCGCGAGCGCCGCGTGCCCGAGTGCGCTGAAGCGCTCCGCCTCGGCGGGGCCCATCTGCCGCATCGCCGCGATGTCCGCGCCCGCCGCGAAGGCGCGGCCCGAGCCGGTCAGCACGACGGCGCGCACCGCGGCGTCGCGCGCGAGCGCTTCCGCGTGGGCCGCGAGCGCCTCCAGCGTGGCGCGGTCGAGCGCGTTCAGGACGTCGGGGCGGTTCAGGGTGAGGAGCGCCGTCGCAGCGCGGCGCTCGAGCAGGACGGGTTCGCTCACGGCTCCTCCGATCGGACGCGCATCCTAGCGCGGCGCGAAGCGCGCCCGCGCCGCGGGGCGCGCGTGATATGGTGCCGGCGCGCCCGTGCTCCGCGGCGCTCGGGAGGCGAACCGTGTCCCAGCAGAGCTCGCGACTCGCGACCGCCGCCGCCACGCTCGGCGCGCTCGCCGTCGTCGTCGGCGCCGGCGGCGTGCTCGGCGCCACGCTCGGCGTGCTCGCGCCGATGCAGGGCTTCGGCGCCTTCGCGCTCGGCGGCCTGCTCGGCGTCGTGTCGGTGATCGTGTCGGGCTTCGCGCTGCGCGCGACGCGCGCGGGCAGCGGGCGCAGCGGCCGCGGGCGCGCCTGGCTCGGGCTCGTGCTCGGCGGCGTCATGCTCGCGACGCTGCTGCGCGGCGCGAGCGCCGGCGCCGGCCTGCCGCGCATCAATGACATCACGACGGATCCCGACGACCCGCCGCAGTTCGAGTACGCCAAGCGCGATCCCGCCACGCGCGAGCGCAGCTACGACTATCCCGCCGGCTTCGCCGAGCAGCAGCGCGCGGCGTACCCCGACCTCGCGCCGATCACGCTCGCGGCGCCGCCGGACGCGGCGTTCGAGGCCGCGCAGCAGGCCGCCGCGGAGCTCGGCTTCGAGGTGACGCTGTCCGACGAGGCGCGCGGCGTGATCGAGGCGCGCGACACGTCGCGCTGTTCCGCTTCGTCGACGACGTCGCGATCCGCATCCGCCCTGCCGACGGCGGCGGCTCGGTCGTCGACGTCCGCTCGAAGTCGCGCGACGGCCGCGGCGACCTCGGCGCCAACGCGAAGCGCATCCGCGCCTTCGCCGGCGCGCTCGTCGCCAGAGTGGGAGGCCGCTAGCCTCGGCCGGTGACACCGCGCGCCGCTCGTCACCACTCGTTCCGCCCCGCTCTGCTCGCCGTCGGCGCGCTGCTCGCGCTCGCGTGCGGCGGCGCGCCGTCGTCGCCGCCGCAGAGCACCGTGCCGCGCGTCGATCTCGGCCGCTACGCCGGCACGTGGTACGAGATCGCGAGCTTCCCGATGTACTTCCAGCGCGGCTGCGTCGCGACCACCGCGACGTACACGCCGCGCGGCGACGGCAAGATCGGCGTCCGCAACCGCTGCCTCGACGAGAGCTTCGACGGCGAGGAGCGCAGCGTCGACGGCATCGCGTGGCCGCTCGACGAGACCAACGCGAAGCTCGCCGTGCAGTTCTTCTGGCCCTTCACCGGCGACTACTGGGTGATCGCGCTCGATCCGGACTACCGATGGGCGGTCGTCGGCCATCCCGAGCGCGACTACCTCTGGATCCTCTCGCGCACGCCGCAGATCGACGCCGCGCTCTACGACGAGCTGGTCGGCCGCGCGCGCGCGCAGGGCTACGACGTGTCGCGGCTGCGGCGCACGCCGCAGCCCGAGCGCTGAGTGTTGTGCTCCCGAAATTGATGCCGCTGCCAGTGCAGATCCCCGCCTCCGCCGCTCGTTCGCTCTTCAGACCGCGAAGCGCAGCGCGTGCCTTCGTCCGTTCGGAATCCGGCGCGTCTCGATCCGCCGCCAGTAGTAGTCCGCCCAG
>QEVM01000081.1 GCA_003576805.1 Pseudomonadota bacterium
ACGCGGCGCGCGTTCGCGGGCGAACGGCGGCGCTTGCGCGCGTCGCGCAGCGTGCGCTCGATCCAGCGCCTGCCGCTGCCGGCCGGCCGCGACGCCGCGTGGGTCGCGCGCGAGTACGCGGCCTGGCTGCCGCGCCTGCTCTGGCCGCTGGTGCGCGTCGAGGTGGACGCGGACGGCTCGTGCAGCTTCTCGGCGCGGCCGCTCGCGCGCGAGCTGCTGCACCTGCGCCTCGAGCCCGCGCGCAGCAGCGGCGAGCGCCGGGTGTTCGCGATCGACCGCGGCGCGCTGGTCGACGGCCGCGCGCCGCGCGAGGGCCGCCTCGAGTTCCGCGAGGTGCTGGGCGGACGCTGCGTGCTCGCCGCGGTCCACGACTTCCGGCCCGCCCTGCCCTGGCCGCTCTACGCGGTCACCCAGGCGCGCGTGCACGCCTGGGTGATGCGGCGATTCGGCCGTCATCTCGCCGCCTGCGGCGCCTGAAACGGGTTCCATTTTCGGGGCGGCCGGTGTAGAAGGCCGCATGCCGTTCCACCGCCGCTCGCGTCCCGCCCGCCGCCTGCTCCTCGCCGCGATCGCGTCCTCGCTCGCGCTCGCAGCCTCGTGCCTGCCCCCGAAGCCGAAGATCGTGATCGACGCGCCGGTGAGCGGCGTCTTCAGCGACGCGCCCTCGATCGCGGTGACGGGCCGCGTCGTGAACATCGCGGCGGGCAGCATCGCGGACGTGCTCGTGAACGGCGTCTCGGTGCTGCCGCTCGGGCCGGGGCTCACCTTCTCGACGACGGTCGCGCTCGACGCCGGCCTCGTCGTGAACCCGATCGTCGCCGAGCTCGTCACCACCGGCGGCAAGCGCAAGCGCGACCGCGCCACCGTGATCGCGGGCGACGGAGTCGCCACCAGCTCGGTCGCCGACGGCGCGCTCGCGCCGCAGGCGCTCGGGCTGCGCATCGGCGACGCCGGCCTCGACCAGGTCGAGCCGCTCGTCGAGTCGCTCGCCGCGGGCGCCTTCGACATCGGCGCCCTGCTCCAGGCGCGCAACCCGATCCTCGACGACGAGTGCGTCGTGAACGGCCCCAACTTCTGCTTCTACTTCGCAACCGTCGACGTCGAGGACGTCGACTTCGCGTCGCTCTCGCTCGACGCCGACGCGCAGCCCGGCGGCGTCGCGACCGCGGTCACGATCAACGACTTCTTCGTCGCGCTGAACCTGCACGTGCGCGACCAGGTCGCCGTCAGCTTCGACTGCGGTCTCGAGATCTACGCGGACACGACCAGCGTCACGGGCAGCTTCGACCTCGCGCCCAAGGCCGGCGCGCCGTCGCAGGTGGACGTGCGCCAGAACGGCGACGTCGGCGTCGCGATCGGCGGCTTCCAAGCCGAGTTCATCTCGGGGCTGTGCGCCGCGCCGGTGATCGGCGACATCGTGCAGCTCCTGATCGGCGGCGACATGCTCGAGGACCTGGTGCGCGACGGCTTCGAGACGAACCTGCGCGATCCCGACGGCGCCGGGCCCGCCGACTCGCCGATCGCGGCCGGCATCGAGACGGCGCTCGCGGGCATCTCCATCGCGGGCCCGATCGGCGAGACGATCGGCGTCGATCTCGCGGCGCCGTTCGCGTCGATCGGCGAGGACGCCGACGGGATCGGCTTCACGGCCGACGCGTCGATCACGTCGCCCGCGCTCGCGCCCGGCGCGCCGGACCTGCCCGCGTCGTACGCCGTCGCGGAGCCCGCGCCGGCCTACGGCGCGACCACGCCGGTGCAGGGCCTCCCGTACGGACTGGCGCTCGGCATCTCGACGACGGCGCTGAACCAGCTCCTCAAGGCGCAGATCGAGGGCGGCCTCTTGCAGGCGGACCTCACCGAGCTCGACATCGGGTTCGGGCCGCTGCCCGTCACGGCCGGCCTGCTCGGCATCTTCATTCCCGAGCTGCGCGGCGGCTACGCGCCGTCGCTGCCGCTCGTGATCCGGCTGCGGCCGACGATCGCGCCGATCGTGACCTCCGCCGGCGGTCCCAACGGCGAGCTGGCGGAGCTGCGGATCGGCGCGCTCGCGGTCGAGATCCGCGAGCCCGGCGCGGCGTCGCCGCTGCTCGGCGTCGAGGTGGACGCGCGCGTCGGCCTCGATCTCTCGTTCGGCGGCGGCGGGCTCGCCTTCGCGGTGTCCGCGCCCGCGCCCGAAGACGTCGCGGTCACGATCCTCGTGAATCCGATCCAGACGAACGAGGCGAACCTGCAGTCGTTCCTGCTGCAGACGCTGCCGACCGCGTTCCCGGCGCTCGCGGGCGCGCTCGCGAGCGTGCCGATCCCCGACTTCCTCGGGCTCGCGCTCGAGCCCGTCGAGGTGTCGCGTCCGAACGGCGTGACCACGATCTTCGCGAACCTCGCCCCCGTCGTGCCGCCGACGCGCATCGCGAACGCGACGCTCACCGACCTCTCGCCGCCGAACTCCAAGATCGACGGCGCGGGCGACGTCCAGGAATGGGGCCACACGACGCGCCTCTCGTTCACGAACACGACCGCGAACGCGCACATGAAGGGCGTGCTCGGCGCCGACGCCGCGTTCACCACGGGCGACGAGGAGATCACGCGCGTCGCGCGCTACCGCATCGAGCTCGACGTCGTCGCGGACGGCGCCTGGGAGCTCGACCTCGGCCACTCGATCCTCGGCGCGTTCAGCCTGAAGGACGAGAAGGTCGCGCTCGAGGACGCGGGCGGTACGGCGTCGATCGGCGCCGTGACGGCCACCGCGCAGATCGCGGGCGGCGGCGGCGCGTCGTTCGGCTTCACCACGAGCCCCGCGTCGGTCGTGCACGCGCTCGGCGGCGGCGAAGGCCACACGGACCAGCCGTTCAGCGGCGCGAACGCGGCGATCCTCGCAGGATCGGGTGACGCGCACGTGACGATCGAGTTCGCCATGACGCTGTACGCGAAGTCGAACTCGAATGCGTTCTTTCCCGCGGCGGCGGGCGACGAAGTTGCGATTCGCATGGGCAAGAACGACACGATCGCCGACAACTTCACGGCCGGCGAGTATCCGAGCGGACATCCCGCGTTCGCCGCGCGCGACATCGACGCCGACGGTCACTTCGCGACGGTGGTGCTGCGCGCCGTTCCCTGAGCGGCGAAAGAAATTGTTTCACGCTCGCAGCCCGGTCTACAATGCGCGCCTTGGATCATCCCGGGAAGCATCCGCACGGCCCCTTCGACGGTCGCTTCGACGACCGACTCGAGACGGGCCGATCCGACCCGCGGCGCGGCGGCCGCGTCGAGGCGCGGCGCGAACGCCACGAGGACCCGCAGCAGCGGCGCCGTCGCGAGCTCGACGAGCTCGAGCGCATCGCGCAGATCGGCAGCTGGGAGTGGGATCTCGCCGCCGGCGTCGTGCACTGTTCCGAAGAGATGGGCCGCATCCTCGGCGCCGGCGGCGCGTGCGAGCTGGCTGCGGGCGCGTTCCTCGCGCGCATCCATCCCGACGACCGCGACGCGACGCGCGCCGCGCTCGAGCGCGCGAGCTGGGAGGCGACGCGTTTCGCTGTCGAGCACCGCATCGTCCGCCCCGACGGCGCAGTGCGCGTGCTGTACAGCCGCGGCCGCGTCGCGGTGGACGACGAGGGCCGCGCGGAGCGCCTGCTCGGCACCGCGAAGGATCTGACCGAGCGCCGCTCGCTCGAGCGCCACGACCGCGAGCTGCTGCACGAGCAGGCCGCGCGCGCGGCCGCGGAGGACGCCGCGTCGCGCTTCCGCTTCCTCTCCGAGGCGAGCGAACGCCTGGCGCGCTCGCTCGACACCGACGAGACGGCGCGCAGCATCGCGCAGCTCAGCGTGCCGCGCATCGCGGACTACTGCAGCGTGGATCTCGTCGCGCCGAGCGGCGTGCTGCGCCACGTCGCGGTCGCGCACGTCGATCCCGAACGCGAGCGCTTCGCGCGCGAGCTGCGGGCGCGCTTTCCGGTGGCGCACGGCGCGCGCACGCCGTACGCCGAGGCGCTGCGCCGCGGCGCGCCGCTGCTGATCGCGGACTTCGGCGAGGCCGCGCTGCCCAGGCGTCGAGCAGCCCCGAGCACATGGCGGCGCTGCGCGCCCTCGGCGTGCGCTCGGCGATGGTCGTGCCGCTGATGGCGCGCGGCCGTCCGATCGGGCTGGTGACGCTCGCGACCGCCGAGTCCGCGCGCCGCTTCGGTCCCGACGACGTCTCGCTCGTCGCGGCGCTCGCGGTGCGCGCGGCGCTCGCGATCGACAACGCGCGGCTGTTCGGCGAGGCGCGCGACGCCGCGCGCGTGCGCGAGGAGATGGCCGCGACGCTCTCGCACGACCTGCGCAGCCCGCTCGGCGTGGTGTCGATGACCGCCGCGCTGCTGCGCGACGAGCTGCTCCCGGCGGAGCGGTCGGCGGCGATCGACCGCATCGACCGCGCGGTCCGCAGCATGGATCGCATGATCAACGATCTGCTCGACATGGCGCGCATCGAGGCGGGTGCGCTCGCCATCACGCTCCGCCGCGAGCCCGCCGCCCTGCTGCTCGCCGACGCGTGCGAGATGGCGCACGCGGCGGCGCTCGCGCGCGCCGTCAAGCTCGCGCGCCGCGCCGATCCCACGCTGGCGGTGCGCGCCGACCGCGACCGCGTGCTGCAGGTGCTCGCCAACCTGATCGACAACGCGATCCGCCACTCGCCCGAAGGCGGAACGGTGGAGCTGTCGGTCGAAGCCGACGAGCCGATCGCGCTCTTCACGATCGCGGACCAGGGGACGGGCATCCCGCCCGATCAGCGCGAGCGCATCTTCCAGCGCTTCTGGCGCAAGGAGCCCGACCGCCGCGGCGGCGCCGGCCTCGGCCTCGCGATCGCGCGCGGCCTCGTCGAGCTGCACGGCGGCCGCATCTGGGTCGCAGCGCCCGACGAGCCGGGCGCGCGCGTGTGCTTCACGCTCCCGCTCGACGACCGGGCGGGGCGCTGCGCGCCGCGCTAATCGACGCCGGCCGCCGCGGCGAGGCGCCGGTAGGAGCGCTCGACCGAGACCGTGAAGTCGTGCAGGTCGGGCACGAGGTCCCAGTCGCCGACGAGGCCCCACGAGAGCGTGTCGCAGTAGCTCATCAGCGCGATGCCGGTGGACAGGTTGCCCATGAGCGGGATCAGCGGGTGCGCCGCCAGCATGCGCGCGCCGAGCAGGTAGAGCGGCTCGCGCGGGCCCGGCACGTTGGTGACGCACAGGTTGAACGGGACGCTCGTCTCCATCAGCCGCGCGCCGAGCGAGAGCAACGTCGTGCCGGTCCACTCGCTGAGCTGCAGCACCGTGTCCGCCGCGAGCGCCGCGTGCGTGCGCTTGAGCTGCCGCGTCGTCTCGCGCACGAGCTCGTAACGCTCGAGCGGATCGCGCTCGCCGACCGGCAGGGGCAGGATCCAGGCCGACACGCGATTGCCGAGCCGGCGCTCGCCGGCTTCGCGCATGCTGACGGGCGCCATCACGCGGAAGTCGATCCCGCGCACGTCTTCCTGGCGGAAGCGCTTCAGGAAGCGGCGCACCGCGCCGGCGGTCGTCGCGAGCACGACGTCGTTCACGGTGCCGCCGAGCTTCTTGGCGACGCGCCGCATGTGCGCGAGGTCGGTCTCGATCCAGTCGATGCGGCGATACGGGCCGACGGGCTGGTTGATCGACGTCGGCGTCGCGCTCGCGCCGCCCGCGAGCGTGCGGCCGATCGCGCCGAGCCGGCTCGCGAGCTCTTCGCGCGCCCGGTCCTCGTCGCGGGCGAGCCGCCAGAGCGCGCCCGCCGCGCCGAGCGGCGCCTCGAGTGCGCGCGCCGCCTCGTCGCGCGCGAGCTGCGCCGCGCTCGGGGCCGGCCGCGGCATCCACGCGTGCGGCGGCTCGATCTTCTCGACCGGCGCGGACGTGAGCAGCACGTTCAGCAGGTCGACGCCCGCCACGCCGTCCACCATGCAGTGGTGCAGCTTGGTCACGATCGCGAGGCGGTCGCCCTCGAGGCCTTCGACGACCCACATCTCCCAGAGCGGCTTGCCGCGGTCGAGGTGCTGCGAGACGATGCGCCCGGCGGTGCGCTTGAGCAGCCGCTCGTCGCCGGGACGCGGCAGGCGCGTGTGGCGCACGTGGTAGCGGAGCTGGAAGCGCGTGTCGTCGACCCAGATCGGGTGTCGCTCGATCGGCGTGCGCGCGAGGCGCTGGCGGTAGCGCGGGATCTTGTGCAGCCGCGACGCGACGTACTCCTCGATGCGCTCGATGTCGATGCCGCCCTGCGGCCGGCGCAGCGGCGCCGCCTCGAAGATCTGCACCGCGCCGACGTGGTACGGGCAGTTCGGGCCTTCGAAGACGAGGAACGAGTTGTCCTGCTGGGAGAGCCGCTCGTAGTGCCAGTCCGACATGGCGCCTGCCTCACAGCGAGCGCAGCAGCGCGAACTCGCTGCGCACCGCCTCGACGAGGTCGTGGAGATCGGGCATCGAGTCCCAATCCGCGTTGAAGCCCCAGAACAGTCCGGTGTCGTAGCTGAAGAGCGCGATGCCGACGGCTTGATTCGCGAACAGCGGCACCAGCGGGTAGATCGCCGTCATGCGCGCGCCGAGGAGCTGCACCGACACCGGCGGACCCGGCACGTTGGTGACCACGACGTTGTAGGCGAGCCGCTGCCCGGTGATGCGCGCGATCGCGGCGAGGAACTCCTTCGCGGTCCAGTCGCCGATCTGCTCGAGGATCTCGGCCCCGCGCGCCTGGTGCGATTCCTTGAGATGGCTCGTCGTCGCGACCACCGCGGCGTGTCGTTTGCGCGGGTCGCCCTCCGCGACGGGCAGGTCGGCGAGCAGCATCGCGATGCGGTTGCCGAGCTGGCCGTGCTCGTCGAGGGCGCGGATGTTGACGGGGATCTGCGCGCGGAAGCCGAGCTCGTCGACGCGCACGCCGCGCGCCTCGAGCAGGCGCCGCACCGCGCCCGCGACCGTGGCGAGCACGACGTCGTTGAGCGTCCCGCCGAGCTTGCGGCGGACGTCCTTCACCTCCGCGAGGTCCATCGCGAGCCAGTCGAAGCGGCGGTGCGGGCCGATGTCGGGGTTGAGCGGCGTGTGCGTGCCGCCCTCGAGCCCGGGCGCGAGGAAGCTGCGCAGCGCCTCGAGCTGGTCGCGGAAGCGCTCGGCCGACTCCACCGGGTGCGCGATCGCGCCGACGCCGGCGCGCAGCACCTCGAGCGGCAGCGCGGCGCGGCGGCGCGCCTCGCCCGCGAGCAGCTCGGCGGGCGTCGGCGGCGGGCGCGGCAGCCACGGCCGCGCCGTGAGCGCGCCCTCCTCCTCCGCGCGGCGCGCGTCCGCCTCGGCGTCGGGATCCATCAGCATCGCGATCAGATCGACGCCCGACACGCCGTCGATCATGCAGTGGTGGATCTTGCTGATCACCGCGAAGCGCCCGCCCTCGAGGCCTTCGACGAACCACATCTCCCAGAGCGGTTTGTGGACGTCGAGCTTCTGCGACATGAGGCGCCCGAACAGGCGCTTGAGCTGGCGCTCGTCGCCCGGCTCCGGCAGCGCGGTGTGGCGCAGGTGGTAGTCGAGGTTGAAGCGCGCGTCGTCCACCCAGACGGGATGGCCGAGCAGCGGAACGTGCTCGAGGCGCTGCCGGAAGCGGCGGTTGCGCGCCATCGCCGGCGCCGAGATGCGCCGGATGCGCGCGAAGTCGATGCTGCCGTCCGCGCGCAGCAGCTCGCCGCCCTCGAAGATCGAGATCGCGCCGACGTGCATGTGCACGTTCTCGTCCTCGATCTCGAGGAACGTCGCGTCGAGCGCGGTCAGCCGTTCGTAGTGCGAGTAGGACACGAAGCGCTCCGTTCGCTTCGCATGCTACTCGAAACCGCGCGCGCACGGGCCGCGGCGCGCGCGCAGCACGCGCGCGTTGTCGGCGCCCCGACTCCCGCTCAGGCGTCCTCGCGCCGGATCACGCGCAGGCAGTTGTGCACTTCGCGCACGCCGGGCACGAACTCCGTGCAGTCCTCCGCCGCGTGCTTCATGCGGCGCTCCGGCACGCTGCCCTGAAGCGTGACCTCGCCCTCGTGCACCTGGACCTCGATCTCGCTCGCGTCCACGTCGTCCGCGTCGCACAGCAGCTCGCAGACGTCCTCGCGGATCGCCGCGTCGGCGCGCCGGTAGCCCTTCGGCCCGCGGCCCGTGAAGCGTCCGCGCTGCTCCTCGCGCACGCCGCCGTAGCCGACGCCCGCGTGGCGCCACGCGCCGTAGTCGTTGTCGTCGAGCTCGGCGCCGCCGATGCCCGGGCCGTCCCAGTCTCCGCTCGTCTTGCCTTCCACCCAGGTGCGCTCGCCTTCGAAGCGCTCGGGCGCCCATTCGGCTTCGACCCGCCGCGCCTCCCAGCGCGCCGTCTGCCAGCGTCCCGCTTCGCCTTGATTGCGTTCCGCCATGGTTCCTCCACTCCTCTCACCGACTCGGAGCCCATCCAACTCGGAGTCCATCGAAAGTGCAAGCGGCGCGCCTAGCGTCGCGCGCGGGCGGAACGCAAGAGCGGCGTTCGTCTCACGCCGACCGGATCGCTTGTAGAAAAGCGCCACACCGCACCCGCGCTCGGCGCACCGCGTCGCGCAGCGTCAGGGCTCGCAGCTTGCAACGGCTGCGCGGCGTGGATCGCGACCAACCCGACATGACGACCACGCTTCGCAAACTCCTGCTGTTCTCGACCGGCGAGCCCGACGCTCCGACGTCCGCGCAGTCGATCGGGGCGATGAGCTGCCTCGCGCACGTGTGGGAGTGGATCGAGCTGATCGCGTCGAGTCCCGCGCCGTCCGCGCTCGAAGCCGCGCGGAGCTTGCGGCGCGCGGTGCTGATCGACGCCCGCTTCGCGACGCCGCCCGCGCTGCGCACGCCGGCGATGCGCGCGGCGCTCGTCGAGCACGCTCGCAGCGGCGTCGCGGTGCTCGACGCGACGGGCGCCGACGCAGTGCTGCTCGTGACCGACGCGCCGTACTTCCGCGCCGCGTGGGAGGCGCTCGGCGCGCCGTCGCTTCCCGCGGAAGCGCCCGAAGCGGGCGCCGTGGCGCTGCTCACGCGACGCGCCGACGGGAGCTGGCGCGCCGGGCGCCAGTCGTCGGATCCGCCGCCGCTGCGCTCGACGCTCGAGAACGGCGAGGTCGTGGATCCTTGCGAGCTGACGCGCGAGCCGCTGCGCCACGTGGCGCCGCTCCAGCTCGCGCGGCTCGCCGGCGAGCACCGCCGCGAGGTCGCGGCGGCCCACTTCGGAGAGGGACGCGATGTCTGAGCGGACCGGAGGAACGGCCGGGGACGAGCCGATCACGGCGGACCCGCTCGAGCCCGAGGACCACGGCCTCGTGGTCGAGGTCGGGGCCGACGAGGACGTCGACGGCGATTACAACGGGGCGCCGGAGCTGGCGGGCCTCGACGAGACGCGCGAGTGGACGGGCGCCGACGCGCTCGACGGCATGCGCGGGCGCGACGCGCAGGCGGTGAACCTCTCCGACGCCGCGCCCGACGCGGAGCTGGCGGCGCGGCTCGAGGAGATCCGCGGCGAGATCGTCGAGCGCCTCGACTCGCTGCGCGCCGAGGTGCCCAACGCCGACGTCGTCGGCGTCGCGCCGCTCGACGAGGCGGACGCGATCGCCGACCCGTCCAGCGTGGAGACGGACCTCACCGAACGGCTCGAGCGCATCGACGCCGCGCTCGAGCGGATCGCGGACGGCGAGTACGGGCTGTGCGTCGACTGCGGGCAGGAGATCTCGAGGCGCCGGCTGGCCGCGGCGCCCGACGTCGAGCGCTGCCTGCAGTGCGATCCGCCCGAGCTGGCGTAGCCCGCCGCAGCGAGCCGCTTGCGCGGAGCTTTGTGCAATCGACGCGGCATGCGGCGCCGTGCGGCGGATTTGCGTGCGCGGCGCGAGGGCACGCGGCGTGCATCGCTGCGGGCCATGTCGCGCGCGGCGCCAGGACGGGAGATCGACGTGCGCGCCGATGGACGTGGCGTGACGCGGAGGACGCCCCGCCGCAAGAACCCGGCGGTCCCGACGCCGCGCTCCCTCGCGCGGATCGTCGCGGGGATGATGCTCGACTTCCCGCTGACCCACCTCGAGAAGGTGCTCTATCCCGAGCAGGGCCTGCGCAAGGGCGAGCTGCTCGCCTACTACGCGGCGGTCGCGCCGTGGATGCTGCCCCACGTGGCCGGCCGCCCGCTGACGCTGGTGCGCTGCCCCGACGGCCGTCATCGCCACTGCTTCCACCAGAAACACCCGAAGGAGAGCGTGCCCGGCGCGATCGAGCGCGTCGCGGTGGACCGCGGCGAGCCGTACATGGCGGTGCGCGGCGTCGAGGGTTTGATCGCCGCCGCGCAGCTCGGCGCGCTCGAGCTCCACACCTGGGTCTGCCACCTCGACGATCTCGAGCGGCCCGACCAGCTCGTGGTCGACCTGGATCCAGACGCCGCCGTCCCGTTCGACGCGGTCGTGCGCGCGGCGCTCGAGGTGCGCGAGCGGCTCGCCGCGTTCTCGCTGGAGAGCTTCGTGAAGACGACGGGCGGCAAGGGCCTGCACGTCGTCGCGCCGGTCGCGCGCCGCCTCTCGTGGGACGAGCACAAGGCGTTCGCGCTGGCGCTCGCCGAGGCGATGGCGCACGACGCCCCGGAGCGCTTCACCGCCAACGCGCGCAAGGCGCAGCGGCGCGGGCGCATCTTCGTGGACGCGCTGCGCAACGCGCGCGGGGCGACGGCGGTCGCGCCCTACTCGCCGCGTGCGCGCGAAGGCGCCACCGTCGCGACGCCCGTCACGTGGAGCGAGCTCCAGCACGGCGTCGATCCGCGCTCGTTCGCCGTCGCCCGCATCGCCGAGCGGCTCGCGACGCTGCGCAGCGATCCCTGGGAGGGCTATGCGGCGTGCGCGCGGCAGTCGATCACGCGCAAGGCGCGGCGCCAGCTCGGCCTCGCGACCTGAGCCGCGGCGGGCGACGCCGCGAAGCGTCGTTATCCTGGCGCTCCCTGGAGGTGAGCCGCGATGACGACGCCCGACCCGCGCACGAGCCAGCGCACGAGCGCCGAGCCGCTGCCTTCGGTGCTCACCGTCGCCAACCTGGTGTATGCCCTGCACGCGTTCGCGATCGTCGTCGGCATCGCCGGCGCCGCGACCGTGATCGGCAGCTTCGTGATGAGCCTGCCCTCGATCGCCGCCGTCGTGCTCAACTACGTGAAGCGCAGCGACGCGCGCGGCACCTGGGTCGAGTCGCACTACCGCTGGCAGATCCGCACCTTCTGGTTCTCGATCGTCTGGGTGGTGATCGCGAGCATCCTGTTCGTGACGGTGATCGGCATCCCGCTCGCGTTCGCGATCCTCGGCTTCGTGACGCTCTGGCTCGCGTACCGCATCGGCAAGGGCTGGCTGCGGCTGCGCGACCATCGCCCGATGTACGACTGAGATCGCCCACCTCCAGGAGGCTCGCCATGTCGCTCGCTTCTCGTCTCGCCGTGACGCTCCTTTGCGTCGTCGCGCTCGCCGCGGCGGTCGCGCGCGCCGATCTCGCGGCGTGGGACCAGGCTCAGGTCGGCGCGATCGCGCGCAAGCTCGCGACGGCGAGCGACGAGCTGCGCGACACCTTCCAGAAGGCGCCGCCGCCGACGGCCGGCTCGGGCCAGACGCGCGAGTACCACGAGTTGAAGCAGGACGTGCGGCGCGTGCAGATGGAGGCGCGCGAGCTGGCGGCGAGCCTCGAGCGCGGAGCGGGTCGTGACGAGACGCTGCCGATCTACGAGAGCCTGATGCAGCTCGTGCGCTCGGCGCGCGTCACCGCCGGACACGTCTTCACCACGCAGGACGTGCAGCAGAAGGCGAGCGCGGCGCGCGAAGCGCTGAACCAGCTCTCCCCGTACTACGATCCCGATGCGGCGCCGCTCGCGCCGGTGGCTCGGTGACGCCGCACTTCGCGACCCAGGGCCTTCGCAACCGGAGGGAGTCGATGACCCGCAGCATTCGAGGTTCGCTGCTCCTCGCGCTCGCCGTCTCGCTGGCGCCGTTCGCGGCGCGCGCGGCGACCCTCGAGGACTTCAAGATCCAGACCACGCAGGACTTCGTGGACCTGTGCTCCACCGCGGCCGACGACCCGCTCTACGACGACGCCGTCAACTTCTGTCACGGCTACGCCTCGGGCGCCTGGCAGTACCACCAGGCCCAGGCCAACGGCCCGCGCGGGCACCGCATCGTGTGCCCGACCCCGAGCGAGGCGAACCCGCGGCGCGCCGAGCTGATCGCGGAGTTCGTGGCATGGTCCGCGGGTCATCCCGAGCACATGACGGAGCCGGCGGTGGAGACGCTGTTCCGGTTCCTCGTCGAGAAGTGGCCGTGCTCGCAGGCCGCGGCGCCGGAGCGGAAGGAGGGAGCGAAGTGAAGCGGCGAATCTTCGCGATCGGTCTCGCGTGCGCGCTCGCGACCGCGGGCTGCGCCGGCATGAGCGACACCGGCCAGCGCACGCTCTCGGGCGGCGCGGGCGGCGCGGCCGCGGGCGCGGTCATCGGCGCGCTCTCGGGCAACGCCGGGCTCGGCGCCGCGATCGGCGGCGCGGCGGGGGCGTCGGGCGGCTTCCTCTACGGCAAGCACAAGGACGCCGAGCGCCGCGCGTACGAGAGCGGCTACGAAGAGGGCCGCAGCGGGCGCTGAGCGCGCGCGCCCGCGCCTCACTCCGGCGGCAACAGCCCCGCCTCGCGCAGCGCGTCCACGGACGCGCGCACGACCTCGTCGATCACGTCGTGGGCGTCGTCCGGATTGAGCGTCTCGCTGCGCGCCGCCCAGACGAGGCGCGCGCTCGCGACGTCGTACACGGTCGTCTCGATCTGGACGTAGCGGTCCGTCGTCAGGTAGCCGGGCTCGTACACCATCGGCGCCGCCCAGCCCCAGTAGCCCCACGCGTGGCCGTAGGTCGTCGGCGGCACCCAGCGCTCGCGCGTCTCGACGCCGGCGAGCCGATACACGACGGCGCCGTCCGCGCCGGCCGCCTCGACGCGCGCCTGGGCCCGCTCGCGGTCGCGCATCTCCTCGTCCGGCAGGACGCGGTAGCCGGCGATCGCGAGAGCGGGTCCGACGACGCGCACGAACTCGTCCTCCGCGATCCGACGCAACGTCGTGTCACCCGAGAGCGCGACGCCGACCACCTTGCGGAACTGCACGGGCGCGGACTCGGGATCGCTCCACGTCGCGACGATCCGCGTGGACGAGCAGCCCAGCGCGAGCGCGGCGAGGAGCACGAGCGCGGATCGGCGCAGCGCTCGCGTCGCCATCGCCCGCTCCTCCCGCCTGCGCGTCAGCCGCGCGTCTCGACCGCCTGCGGCGAGTCGTCGTCGGGTCCCGCCTCGAACACGGCGTCCCAGCGTCCCGCCGCCACCGCGCCCTGGATCGCGCCGTCGTCGCTGAGGAAGACGAGGTTGCCGCCCTGCTGCAGCTCGACGCGATCGGCCCACACGAAGAACACGCCGCCGTCGGTCTTGTAGACCTCGTCCGAGGTCTCGAGCGACGTGCGCACGCCCCACCGGCTCTTGCCCTGATGCCGTGCCCAGTATTGCTTCATGCGCGTACACTAGCCGAACGCGCATCCGCGCCAGAGAGCCGAGCGGACGATTCGATGCGGAGCCGGTCGCGGACGTCGCGGAACGTGAAATCGCGCGCATCGCGCGCCGGGCGGAGCTGGATCGCGGCCGCGTTGCTCGCGTGCGCGCCGGCCCTCGTCGCGCCGAGCTGTTGGTTCCGCGACCTCGACGCCTACCGCGGCTGGACCGGGATGCAGCTCGCGGCCACCGGTCGCTTCCGCGTCGAGCAGGTGGACGGCGTCTGGTGGCTGGTCACGCCCGACGGCCATCCCTTCTTCTCCGCCGGCGTGAACAACGTCTCGTGGTGCACCGACTGGGCGGCGGCGCTCGACACCTGCCCGTACCGCGACGCCGTGCAGGCCAAGTACGGCTCGCCCGAGGCGTGGAGCGACGCGGTGCTCGCGCGCATGGAGCAGTGGGGCCTCAACACGATCGGCGCGTGGAGCGAGATCGCGCGCTTCCGCGGCCGCTTCCCGTACACCCAGATCCTCGCGCTCGCGAGCGGGGCGCCCGAGATCGCCGGCACCGCGGCGCCGCCGCTCGGCGGTCCGCTGCGCGACTTCTTCGATCCGGCCTTCGCGGCGGGCGCCGCGGCGGGCGCGGCCTCCGCGCGCGAGTGCGCCGACGATCCCTGGTGCATCGGCGTGTACAGCGACAACGAGCTGCCGTGGGGACCGCACTTCCGGCAGCGGCTGCCCTTCGTGGACGCGTACCTGAAGCTCCCGGCGGGCGCGCCGGGCAAGCGCGCGCTGCAGGCGTTCTTCGAGGCGCGCTGGGCGGGCGATCTCGCGGCGTTCAACGCGGCGTGGCGGACGTCGCTCGCGGACTGGGACGAGCTCCAGGACCTCGACGCGCTCCCCGTCGACTTCAGCGCCGACACGCCGCCGACGCGCGCCGATCGCATGGCGTTCCGCGGCCACGTCGCCGAGCGCTACTTCCGCGTCGCGCACGACGCGCTGCGCGCGGTGTCGCCCGACCTCCTGATCCTCGGCGCGTGCTTCCTCGCGTACGGCACGGGTCCCGACACCGCGGCCGCCGCCGCGCCGTGGGTCGACGTCGTGTCGGTGAATCCATACGAGTGGAACGAGGCGTGGACCGCCGCCGCCGTCAACTCGACGCGCCTGAACGGCCTGTTCCCGGCCGGCGCGCTGCTCGACGACGTCGACGCGATGTACGCCGTCGCGGGCAAGCCGATCCTGATCACCGAGTTCGGCTACCGCGCCGAGGACGCGGGCCTGCCCAACTCGTGGCCGCCGATCTATCCGACGCTGCCCGACCAGCCGGCGCGCGCCGACGCCTACGAGGGCTATCTCGACCGCGTGCTGGCGCGGCCGTGGATCGTCGGCGCGCACTGGTTCGAGTGGGCCGACCAGCCCGCCAGCGGCCGCTTCGACGGCGAGGACAACAACTGGGGCCTCGTCACGATCGACGACGAGCCCTACCCCGAGCTGCTGCTGCGCATGTGGTCGGTGCACCACTCGATGTACGCGCGGCGCGCGGCGCTCGCGACGCCGTAGCGCAGCGCGGTCAGATCGAGAGCACGGTGCGCACGCCGCGGCCGGCGCGCAGGTCGGCCATCGCTGCGTCGATCTCGGCGAGCGGCCGGCGCGCGGTGACGAGGCGCTCGAGGTCGAGCCGTCCGCTGCGCCAGAGCGCGACGAGGCGCGGGATCTCGCGCAGCGAGTTCGACGAGCCGAGCATGCAGCCGACGAGCTTCTTCTCGCTCACCGTGAAGAGCGCGGCCGGCGCGATCTCGATCTTCTCGGCGATCGGCGGCGCGCCGACGCACACCACCGTGCCGCCGTTGCGCGCGGCGGCGAGCCCGACGCCGACCAGCGCCGCGCGGCCCGCGGTCTCGAAGGCGTAGTCGACGCCGACGCCGCCCGTCGCGTCGCGCACGAGCGCCGCGACGTCGCAGGCCGCGGGATCGAGCAGGTCCGTCGCGCCGAGCTGCGCGGCGACTTCGCGGCGCTCGGGCAGCGGGTCCGACGCGAACACGCGCGCCGCGCCCGCGATGCGCGCGCCCTGCACCGCGGAGAGGCCGATGCCGCCGAGGCCCATCACGAGCACCGTCGCGCCTTCCGGCACGCGCGCGGTGTTCAGCACCGCGCCGACGCCGGTCTGGACCGCGCAGCCGATCACGCACGCGACGGCGAGCGGCACGTCGCGCGGCACCGGGACGGC
The DNA here is from genome assembly GCA_003576805.1 of Pseudomonadota bacterium. Classification (GTDB taxonomy): domain Bacteria; phylum Myxococcota_A; class UBA9160; order UBA9160; family PR03; genus PR03. The sequence continues at coordinate 15,745 of QEVM01000081.1, forward strand.
GGCGCTCGCCGCGCACACCACGTGCTCCGCGAAGGCGCCGAGGTTCAGCCCGCGGAACACCTGCGCGCCGCCGCGCGCGAGACCGGTCGTGCCGTCGGCGAAGGTGTTGGTGACGATGCCGGCCGCGTCGGCGCAGAGCGCCGCCTCGCCGCGCACGCACCAGTAGCAGCGGCCGCAGGGCGGCGCGGGCGTCAGCACCACGGGATCGCCGGGCGCGAGGTGCGCGACGCCCGGCCCGACCGCGTCCACGACGCCCGCCGCCTCGTGCCCGAGCACGATCGGGAGCGGCGCCGGAAAGACGCCGTCCGCGATGCTGAGGTCCGAGTGGCAGACACCGCAGTGCGACACGCGCACGCGGACCTGGCCGGCGCGCGGCGCGGCGATCGAGACGTCGTCGACCACGCGCAGCGGCTGGCCGGCGGCTTCGAGCAGTGCAGCGCGCATGCGTCCCTCCTCCGCAGAGGCGGCGACGCTAGCCCAGCCGGCCGGCCTCAGGCGCGCGCGCGGAACAGCGCGGACGCGATCGCGCCGCCGAACAGGCAGGCGAAGAAGATCGCGAGCGCGCTCACCAGCCACTGCCGCAGCGAGATGCCGAGCAGCGCCACGCTGGTGAGGCCGAGCAGCCAGACGCCGAGCGCGACGAACCACAGATGACGGCCGCGCAGGTCGCGATTCAGCGCCCCCGCGATCACGAACCCGACGAGTCCGAGCACGAAGCTCGAAGCCGCCACCTGCGGCATCGGGACATTGCCCGTGCCGGTGCCGAACACGTTCGCGACCAGCAGCCCGCCCACGCCCACGAGCAGCGCGATGCCGAGCGCATCGCGCACGACGCGCCCCCAACGGATGTCCATCGACGTCCTCCAGTGCGCACCCGAAGCGCACGGCAACGAGCAAAAGCTTACGAGCCCGCCGCTCCCCGCGGTGTCGCCACGCCGTCAGGATGAGGTGCCTGGGGAGCCGATCCTTCGCGGCGCCCATGCCGCCCAACTTCTCTCACTACACCACCAGGAATCGCGGACCCGCCCGCACCGCGTCGCGCCGAAGCACCGCGCGAAGCCGCAAGGTCAACGCCGCAAGCGGGCGGGATGGGGAATCGTGGAGGCCCCTGCCTCGAGCAGGCCGAGGACACAGGTGGAGGGCGGCGCGCACGCACTCGCCAGCAGACGACGGACCTGGGTGTGCACGGCCTGCGCGGGCCGGAACGATCCCCATCCCGCCCGACCCAGCCCCGAGCGAAGGACGAGCCGCTACAGCGCAGCGAGCCCCTTCCCCCGCTCCCCCGCCCGCAGCAACCGAGCGATCTCCGCGACTTCCTGGCGCACCGACTTCTGCCACCAGGATCGCAGCAGCGCATCGTGGATCCAGCCGAGCGGGCCCCAGCCGAAGTCCACCTCCTCGACGTGCCGCAGCCGCGTGCCGCCGTCGTGGGCGTCGATCTCGAACCACGCGTGCAGGCCGCGGATGAAGCCGTGCTCCAGCGTGACGTCGATCTTGTGCGGCGGCTCCCAGACGTAGCGCGTGACGACGGAGCCGTTCGCGACGCCGAGGAAGCTGCCGTCCTCGCGCGCGATCATCCCGTTCGGGACGTCGCCGAGCTTGGTGACCCAACGGATCTTGGTGTCGGCCTTGGTGTACTGCGCCGGATCGAGGACGAAGTCGAAGACCTGCTGCGGCGTCACGCCCTCGATCCACTCGACGCCTTCGCCACGGATCATGCCTGCGCCTCCTCGCGTCCCTCGTCACGCTAGCAACGGCGCTCAGGCGGCGGCGCGCGGCGGTCGAAAGGCGCGGCATGGGTGAGGTCGCCATCGCGTTCGGCTCGCTGCTCGCGCTCGGGGCGCTCGCGCTCGTGCTCGCGGCGCCGCCGGCGACGCTGCTCGTCGCGGGCTTCTGGATCGCCGCCGCGGGGCTCGCCTTCGGCGTGCCGACCGGCGCGATCTACCACGTCGCGCTGCGCCGCTCGCTCGCGGCGTGCGGCCGGCTGCCCGCGCGCTGGTGGATCCAGCCGACCGCGCTGCACGGCGCGCTGCCGGGCGCCGACCGCGCGCGCGTGCTGGCGTGGTGCTACGCGGGCGCGGCGGGCTTCGCGGTCACGGTCGCGGGCTGCGCGCTGGTCGCGCTCGCGGCGTGGCGCGGGATCTGATCGAGCGCCATCCCGATCGCCATGCCGGCCATCATGCCGGCCCAGTCGAGCAGCACGATCGCGCCGGGCGCGAGCGCGCCCGCAGCGAGCAGCACGACGTGCGAGCCCGCCGTCATGCCGGCGACCATTGCGAGCGCGCAGACGACGAGCTCCGTGCGCGTGCGGCCCGTGCCGTCGCCGCACGCGCCGCGCGCGAGCGCCATCGCGGGCAGCCCGAGCGCGAGCATGCCCGCGTTCATCCACGACACGACGTGCCCGACGCCCGGGACGCCTGCGAGCGACGCGAGCCCTGCCGGCACGCGACACCAGAGCGGGTCGTACGGCAAGCGCGCGTGCGCCGCGACCGAGGCGGCGCTCGCGAAGCCGAGGTCGGCCCACCAGCCGAGCGTCATGCCGAGCCCGCCGAGCGCGAGCATCGCGACGGCGCCGGGCCAGCGCGCGGCGACGCGCAGCATCACGAGTCCGCCGAGCGCGACGCCGAGCGCCGCGCTCGCGACCGCGCCGGCCACGCCGAGCCCCGCGAGCCAGCCGAGCAGCCCGAGCTGCGCGGCGAGCGCGGCGGTCCAGAGCGGAACCTTGCGATCGGGGCGGCGGCGCGTCGTCATCGTCGCACGCCGTGCGTCGCAAGCGACGTGCCGCGCCGCGCGCGTCCTCCGCGCGTCCGCCATGCGGGGCGGCGACGGATCGGCGCAGCAGCCGCGCCGGCTGGGGCGGCGTGCCCCACGCCGCGGTCCTTGGCGCTACGGAAGCAGCAGGGCCGCGCGCTCGAAGCACCACGCCGCGGCGAGCGATCCCATCGCGTACACCGGCGCGCGCGCGAGCCAGGCGGGCGCCGCCGCGAGCGGGCTGCGCAGCAGCGAGAGCGGCGCGAGCGCGACCGCGACGAACGCGAGCTGGCCCGCCTCGATGCCGGCGTTGAACGAGAGCAGCGCGAGCGGGATCTCGCCCGACGGGAGCCCGGTCTCGGCGAGCGTGCCGGCGAAGCCGAGCCCGTGCAGCAGACCGAAGCAGCCCGCGGCGAGCCACGGCGCGCGGCGCAGCCACGAATCGCGCTCGCCCTGCGCGAGCTCGACGGCGAGCCACAGCACGCTCGCCGCGATCGCGACCTCGATCGGGCGCGACGGGAAGCGCACGAAGCCGAGCGCCGCCAGCGAGAGCGTCGCGCTGTGGCCGAGCGTGAACGCGGTGATCGTCTGCACGAGGCGCCGGCCGCCGCCGACCAGCAGCAGCAGGCCGAGCACGAAGAGCAGATGGTCCGTGCCCGTCGCGATGTGCTCGATCCCGAGGCGCGCGTAGTCGCGCGCCACGGCGAGCCGCGGCGTGCGCGCGGGCACGACGAAGCGTTCGGCGTCGGAGCGCAGCACGTGCTGGACGACGCGGCCGTCGGCCAGCGCGACGCGCAGCAGCGCGTCGCTGCGCGTCGCGTCGAGACCCGTCACGCCGAGCGTGCGGCCGACCAGCCCGCCGGGCCCGCACGCCGCGATCCAGCGCTCGCCGACACCGAGCGCGGTTGCCTCGCGCGCGAGCGTCGCCTCGCGCCGGCACGCCTCGGGCAGCACGGGCGCGCGCGCGTCGTCTGCG
>QEVM01000082.1 GCA_003576805.1 Pseudomonadota bacterium
GCAACTCGACGAAGCCAAATCCCGCTTCACTGCGAATGTGCATCATGAGTTGCGGACGCCGTTGACGCTGATGCTGGCGCCGCTGGATGCGATGTTGGCGGGGGATTTCGGGGAGGTCGGGGAGACGCAGCGGTCGTATCTGGCGACGATGCACAAGAACGCGCTGCGGCTGTTGAAGCTGATCAACAACCTGCTGGACTTCGCGAAGATCGAGAGCGGGCAGGTGGAGCTGCATCGGCAGCCGCTGGAGCTGCCGCGGCTGGTGGACGAGATCGTCGCGACCGCGCGGCCGATGGCGGAGCGGAAGGGCGTCGAGCTCGTGGCCGACTGCGCGGACGGCTTGCCGCTCGTGAACGCCGATCCCGACGCGTTCGAGAAGGTCGTGGTGAACCTGGTCGGGAACGCGCTCAAGTTCACCGATTCGGGCGGTCGGATCACGGTTCGGGTGGAGCGGGAAAGCGAGCCGGAGGCGGCGGAGATCGCGGCGGGCGCGGGCAGCCCGGGCGTGGTGTTGTCGGTGATCGACACGGGTATCGGCATTCCGCCGGAGCAACTCGCGCGGGTGTTCGACCGCTTCGCGCAGGTGGACGGCTCCGCGACGCGGCGCCACGAGGGAACCGGGATCGGACTCTCGCTGGTGCAGGAGCTGACGCAGCTGCACGGAGGGCGCGCCTGGGCGACCAGTGAAGGGTTGGGCCACGGCGCACAGTTCCACGTCCAGCTCCCGCTCGGAACGGCGGACGAGGATGCCGAGGAGGTCGTCGAGGACGAGTCGGGGCGGCGGCTCAGCCTGCGCCGCTCCTTTGAGGCGCTCGGCGCCGACCTCGCGCACCACGGTGGCGAAGCAGGCGACGCAGCCCGCGCGACGTCGGAGGCAGGCGACGCGGACGCCGACGCGGTCGCGACCCGCTACCGCACGCTCGAGATGGAGCGGACCGTCGAGCGACACGAGGGCGAGCGCGCGTTCGAGATTGCGACCGCGCAAGCGGGGCGCGCGGATACTCCCGAGATCGTGGTCGCCGAGGACAACGCGGACATGCGGCGCCTGCTCGTGCACCTGCTCGGCGCGGAGTTCCGCGTGCGTCCGGCGCGCAACGGACGCGAGGCGCTCGAGCTGGTGCGCGAGCACGCGCCGCAGCTCGTCGTGACGGACGTCATGATGCCCGAGATGTCGGGCACCGAGCTGTGTGCGGCGATCAAGGGCGACGCGTCACTGGCGGGTGTTCCCGTCATGCTCGTCACGTCGAAGGCCGAGCGCGACATGAAGATCCAGGGTCTCGAGCTCGGCGCGGACGACTACGTCACGAAGCCGTTCCATCCGCGCGAGCTGGTGGCGCGGGCGCGCTCGCTCGTGCGCCTGCGCGAGCTGCAGCTCGAGCTGGCCGAGCAGAACGCGGCGCTCGAGCGCGCGCTCGAGCACCTGCGGCTGACGGAGGTCGCGCTGGTGCAGTCCGAGCGGCTGGCTGCGGTGGGCGAGCTGGCGGCCGGCATCGCGCACGAGGTGAACAATCCGGTCAACTTCGCGCTCAACTCGCTGCGCATGCTGCAGGACACGGTGCGGCAGGTGAACGAGTTCGCGGCGCGCGTCGCCGCGCTGGACTGGCGGGACGCAGCCAAGCTCACCGACAGCGCGCGCGAGCTGGAACGCCTGCAGGCGGAGATCGAGCTCGGCGAGGTCGCCGCGACGCTCGACGAGCTGGTCGGCATCGTGATCGAGGGTCTCGACCGGACCGGCCGCCTGGTGCGCGACTTGCGCGACTTCGGCGGGCCGACCGAGCGCGCGCGGGTGGCGGTCGATCTGCGCGCGGTCGTGGACTCGACGCTCGGCCTGATCGGGCCGCTGCTCACGGAGCGACGGGTCCGGGTCGAGCGCAACTACGCCGCGGATGTCCCCGTCGTCACCGCGGACCCGAGCGCGATGAAGCAACTCGTCCTGAACTTGCTCAAGAATGCGGCGGACGCACTCGAAAAGTCCGGCGGGAGGGTCCGCGTTTCGGCGGTCCCGTCGTCCGACGGACACGAGGCCGTCCTCACGGTGGAGGACGACGGCCCCGGCGTCTCGGCGGACGTGAGGTCCCGGATCTTCGACCCCTTCGTGACCACCAAGTCCGCGGGACGCGGCACGGGACTCGGCCTCTCGATCTGCCGGCGCATCGCAGAGGCGCATCGGGGAAGTCTGGAGGCCGGAGACGCAGCGGGCGGAGGCGCAGCCTTCACGCTCCGACTGCCGGCGGAGACGAACGATGGCGCAAAGGATCGGGCCTAGGATCGAGCGCCTGCTCGATTACCGCGAGTATCCGATCCTCTTCGTCGACGACGAGCCCGAGAACACGCGCATCTTCGAGCTGACCTTCCGGCGCGAGTATCAAGTCCGCGTGGCGCGCAGCGGCGACGAAGCGCTGCAGATCCTCCACGAGCACCCGGCCGCGGTCGTGCTCTCCGACCACCGCATGGACGGCATGAGCGGCGTCGAGCTGCTCGCCAAGGTCCGCGAGGTGGATCCCAAGACCGTACGCATCCTGGTGACGGCGTACGGCGACGCCACGACGCTCGGCGACGCGATCAACAACGGCTGGATCTACCGCTACCTGCCGAAGCCGTGGACGCCCGACGAGATGCGGCTCACGATCCGCAACGCGATCGAGCATTACGCGCTCGACCGCGAACGCGAGCAGCTGCTCTACGAGCTCGACATCCTGAACCGCACGTCCAAGCTGCTCAACCGCGAGCTCGAGCTGGTGCCGCTCCTCGACCTGCTGCTCGGGACGCTCACCAGCGAGCTCGGCTACGACGGCGCTTCGGTGTTCCTGTTCGACACGCCCGGCGAGCGGCTCCAGCTCGTCCGCACGGCGCCGCGCGACTCGCACCTGGCCGCGCAGCCGGCCGAGTTCGACGTGCCGGTCGCGGCGGCGCCCGAGTTCTGCGGCCGCCTGCGCGCCGGCCGCGTCCAGTTCCTCCGCATGAGCGAGCTGCTGTCGCTCGAGGCGCCGCTGCGCCGCGTCGCGACCGAGATCGCCGCCGAGGAAATCCTGTTCGTTCCCCTCGTCGGGCACGACGGCGTGATGGGTGCGCTCGCGGTCGACAACCGCCGCGGCGGCGAGGCGCTCGGCGCCTCCGACTACACATTGCTCGACGGCATCGCCTCGCAGGCCGTGATCGCGATCGAGAACGCGCGCCTCGTCGACGACCTGCGCCACTCGCGCGAGCAGGTCCGGCGCGCGGACCGGCTGGGCACGCTCGGCACGTTGGCTGCGGGCCTCGCGCACGAGATCAACAATCCGCTGGTCTCGATCCGCACCTTCCTGAGCCTCGCGCCCGCCAAGCGCGGCGAGGCGGACGCCGAGTTCTGGGGCGAGTATCACGAGCTCGCGCTCAAGGAAGTCGACCGCATCCACGGCCTCGTGAAGACGATGGGCCGGCTCGGCCGGGCCGGCGAGGAGGGCGCGCAGCCCGCCGCGTGCGACGTCGCCGAGATCGTGACCGACGCGGTGACGTTGCTCTCGCCCGAGGCGGGCCAGGGACGCGTCGCCGTCCGTACCGAGTGCGCCGGCGACGTCCCCAAGATCGTCGCCGTGCGCGATCAGATCCATCAGGTGGTCCTGAACCTGGTCCTGAACGCGATCCACGCGACCGCGCGCCCCGTCGCCGCGCCGAGCGAGAGCGGTGTGATCGGCACGGTCTGGGTCGCCGTGCGGAGCGCGCCGCTCGAGTCGGCGCCGGGCGTGTGCATCGAGGTGAAGGACGAGGGCGAGGGAATCCGCAGCGAAGACCTCGAACGGATCTTCGACCCGTTCTTCACCACCAAGGGACCCGATCAGGGCTCCGGCCTCGGCCTCATGATCTGCCATCGGATCGTCTCGGATCACGGCGGCCGCATCGAGGTCGAGAGCCTGGAGGGACGGGGCGCGACGTTCCGCGTCTGGGTGCCGACCGGCTCGTGACGCGATCGGTCGCTCCGCTTTCTTGACCGGTCCGGACGCGGGTGGTAGCAACCCGCTTCGCTTCGGCGAGCCGCACGACGTCGTCGCGCCGCGCTCCGGGAGTCGTCGCGTTGCGCCTCTTCGCGCTTCGGTCGTCCGCGCTCGGGTGGTGCGCGCCGCGCATCGCGGCGCTCGTCCTGACGCTGTGCGCGGCGCTCCCCGCGCCGAGCCGAGCCGACGATCGCGTGCGCGTGGCTCTCGTGCCGCTCGTCGTCCACTCGGCCGACGGACGCGACTTCCTCCAGCGCGGTCTCGCCGACATGCTGGTCTCGCGGATCGGCCGCGAGCGGCGCATCGCGGTGCTCCCGATCGACGACGCGAAGGCCGCGACCGCGGACGCCGACGCCGCGCGCGAGGTCGGCGCCGCCAACGGCGCGGCATGGGTCGTGTTCGGCTCGTTCACGCACTTCGCCGACGGCGCGAGTCTCGATCTCGCCTGCACGCCCGTGCGCGAGAGCGACGGCGAGCCGCGGCGGATCTACGTCCACGCCGCGACGATGGCCGACATGATCCCGCTGCTCGACAAGGTGGCGGAACGCGCCGCCGCGATCGTCCTCGGCGGCGCGGACGCCGCGCCCGCTGCGGCCTCGCCGCCGGCCGGCGGCGAGCCCACGCCGCCGGATCGCGACGCCGGTCGCGTTCGCTAAGCTGCCGGCCCTTTCGGCTCTGGGGCGGTGTAGCTCAGCTGGTTAGAGCAGCGGTTTCATAAGCCGCGTGTCCCCGGTTCGAGTCCGGGCACCGCCACCAACGCCTCCGACCGCGCACGGGAGATTCGCTCCGCCCGCCGCACCGGCCGGCGCGTCACGCCCGCGGCGGGGCACTCTCCGCTGCGACACCAGCGCGGATCGCTCGCGGTTCAGCCGCGCCCGCGTCCGTCCGATATCCGGGCGATGAGCTCTGCTCCGGGCCGCTACGAGCGGTACGCGCTGATCTTCGACCCGAGCGAGTCGCGGCTCGGGAGCGAAGCGCTGGGCCTCGTCGAGCGCGGCATCGACCCGCTCTACGTGGCCGACGTCGACGAGGCGCACCTGCTCTCGCTCCAGGAGGCCGGGCGCGTCGGCGCGCTGGTCGTGCCGGGCTCGCTCGAGCTCGACACGCTCGACGTGCTCCTCGACCGCGTCGCGCCCCAGCTGTGGGCGGGCCCCGCGAGCCTCGTGGTGGTCGGGCCGCCGGACGAGCGCGCGGCGCTGCGGGCGCTCCGCGACCGCGACGTTTGCTGGATCCTGCGCGAGCCGTACGACGCGGCCGAGTTCCGCTTCGTCGTGGCCGCGGCGCTCGCGACCGAAGACAAGCTGGATCCGCGCAGCGGACTGCGCGCGCCGATCTCGCTGCCGGTCCACGTCGCGTGCGACGGCGTGCAGCGCGACGCGGTGATCCGCAACCTCTCGATCGGCGGCGCCTACGTCGCGCTCGACGCACCTCCTGCGCCGGGCTCGGCGGTCCGCGTCGACCTCGAGCTCGGCGACCGCGCCATGCAGCCCGAGGCCACCGTCGTCTACACGCAGGGCTCCGACGCGGGCGGCCGCGCCGTCCGCGAGGGCGGCATGGGCGTCGCGTTTCGCGCGCTCGAGGAGCCCGACCGCGCCTGCATCGCGGCGTTCATCGAGGACCGCGTCCGCTGCTTCCGGCTCTGAGCGCGTCTCAGCGATCCGCGTCGATGCGGTGCTTCTGGATCTTCCCGGTCACCGTCTTGGGGAGCTCGGCCACCGCGACGAACGAGCGCGGGACCTTGAACGTCGCGAGTCGCTCGCGGCCCCAGGCGCGCAGCGCATCCGCGTCGAGCGCCGCACCGGCCGCGAGCACGACGTAGGCGCGTCCGACCTCGCCCCAGCGCTCGTCGGGCACGCCCACCACCGCGATCTCGCGCACGTCGGGATGCTGGTGATAGGCCTGCTCGACCTGCGCGGGATACACGTTCTCGCCGCCGGAGATGAACATGTCGCGCGCGCGGCCCACCAGCGTGACGAAGCCTTCCGCGTCCTGCGTGGCGAGATCGCCCGTGCGAAGCCAGCCATCCTCGCGCAGCGTATCCGCGCTGGCCTGCGGGCGGTTCCAGTAGCCGATCATCGTGATCGGGCCCCGCACGACGATCTCGCCCGTCTCGCCGACGGCCGCGTCCTTCCAGTCGCGCACGGGTCCGGCGACGCGCTCGCGCGCCACGATCCGCAGCTCGGCGTGGAACACCGGCTTGCCGACGCTGCCCGCCTTGCGGATCGCGTCGCGCGCATCGAGGCAGCACAGGATCGAGGTCTCCGTCTGCCCGAACCCCTGCTTCAGCCGCACGCCGCGGCTCTCGAAGGCGTGGATCAGCTCGACCGGGATCGCGGCGCCGGCGGTGAATGCGAAACGCAGATTGGCCAGATCGCCGCGCCCGCAGCGCGCGTCGAGCGCCGCGAGCAGCTCGCGGAACATGGTCGGGACGCCGCCGAAGAAGGTGACGCCGTGCGCTGCGACCGCGTTCCACAGCTCCTTGGCATCGAAGTGTCGCTGCAGCACGACGGTCGCGCCGGCGTAGAGCGCCGGGATCGCGAGGATCTGGAGCCCGAAGGAATGGAAGAGCGGCACGACGGTGAGCACCGCGTCGCGCCCGGAGAGATCGAAGAAGAGCTGGGCGTTGAGCGAATTGAACAGCGTCTTGCGGTGTGGGAGCAGCGCGCCCTTCGGAACGCCCGTCGTTCCCGACGTGTACATCAGGATCATCGGGTCGTCGGGCGAGACGGGCTCGATGCGCGGGTCGGGTGCGTGCGCCGCGATGGCGGCTTCGTACGCGTCGTTCGCCCCACCGGCGGCGCACCGGAGCGGCGCGTCGGGCGTGCCGGCCACCGCGCGCGCGACGCGCTCCTCGAGCTCCGCCTCGTGCAGCAGCACGCGGGGCGTCGCATCATCGAGGATCTGGCGCAGCTCGGGCGGCGCGAGGCGCGTATTGATCGGCAGCGCGATCGCGCCGAGGCGCGCCGCCGCGAACACGGTCTCCAGGAAGGCGGCGCGGTTCGCGAGCGCAATCGCGACGCGGTCGCCGCGCCGCACGCCGGACGCGCGCAGCCAAGCGGCGCAGCGTGACGTGCGCTCGTCGAGCGCGGCGTAGTCGAGCGTCCGCTCGGCTTCGACGACGGCGGCGCGCTCACCGCTGATCGCGGCCCGCCGCGCGAGCCAGCCGCCGCAGTTGTCCAGGATGCTCATGTCGGCGGCATCGAGTATCGGAGCGCGCGGTGCCACGCCAGCCCGCGCCCTCGCGCGGTCGCGCGGCGTCGCGCGCTCGGTACCCTGACGCGGCGGAGGAGCTGCGCATGAACCTGAAGGGCGAACCCGCCTACGTCGGCCGGCACTGCGGATCGCACGCGTACGAGGTGACGCCCGAGCTGGTGCGCTTCTACGCCGATGCGCTCGGCGACGCGAGCCCGCTCTACGCCGAGATCGCGCCGTCGCTGCTGTTCCATTCCGAGTGTTACAAGGTGCTCGGCGAGTGGTACCTGAAGAACCTCTTCGGGAACCTCCACGCGCGCCAGGACTGGGAGCTCTTCGGCGCCATTCCGATCGGCGAGACGGTGCGCACGCGCTCGACGATCGTCGAGCGCTACGCGAAGCGCGGCCGCGACTACGTCGTGAACGAGACCGACGTCGTCGACTCCGCAGGCCGGCTCCTCGTGCGGGGCCGCACCCACCAGTCGTTCCTGCCCGCGGGCGGCGCGCAACCCGCGGGCTTCGTCGTCGACGAGAAGACGGCGCGCGACAAGGCGTCGCGCGCGCCGCGCGCCGAGCCGCCCGCGGCCGCCGGCGAAGCGCTCGCACCGCTCGACAAGGTCGTCGACGAGCGGCGCTGCTGGATGTTCTCGGGGCCGGGCAAGAACTATCACACCGACCGCGAGGCGGCGAAGCAGCTCGGGTTCCCGAGCATCGTGGTCCAGGGGATGATGAGCACCTGCTTCGTGCACCAGCTGATGCAGGATCGCTTCGGCCGCGGCTGGGTGGTCGGCGGCAAGGCGCAGCTCAAGCTCACGAACGTGCTCTGGGTCGACGAGCGCGTCCTCGTGGGCGGCCGCGTGCGCGAGGAACGGCCGGAGGGAACACGCACGCGTGTCGTGTGCGACGTGTGGGTGGAGAAGGCAGACGGAACCCGAACCCTCGTCGGTGAAGCGAGCGCACTCGGCTAGCAAGGCGTCCCGCGTCGGCGTCGCGCGCGACGTCGCGCGCGCGGCGGCGGCGCTCGGGCTCGCGAACCGCGCGGTCGCCGTGGCTTGCTCCGGCGGCGTGGACTCGGTCGTCCTCGCGACCGTGCTCTGCGAGCTCGCGCCGCGGCGCGGACTGCGCGTGTCGTTGGCGCACGTGAACCACGGGCTGCGCGGGGCGGAGTCGGACGCCGACGAAGCGTTCGTGCGCGCGCTCGCCGCGCGCCTCGGCGTTCCCTTCGCGAGCCGGCGCGTCGACGTGCTCGCGCGCATTCGCGAGGCGCGCTCCAGTCGCGCGCGTCCGACGCTGCAGGAGGCCGCGCGCCGCCTGCGCGCGGACGCGCTGCGCATGCTGGCAGCCGAGCTGGGCGCCGAATGCGTCGCGACGGCGCACACTGCCGACGATCAGGCGGAGACCGTGCTGCTCCGCCTGCTGCGCGGCTGTGGGCCGGAGGCGCTCGGCGGCATCGCGGAGCGCACGGCGGATCGCGCGGTCGTGCGCCCGCTGCTCCGGGTCTCACGCGCCGACGTGCTGGCCGACGCACGCCGCCGCGGCCTCGCATGGCGGGAAGACCCGAGCAACGCGGACCCCGGCTACGCGCGCGCGCGCCTCCGTCACGAGTGGCTGCCGGGCCTCGCACGCGCCTTCAATCCGGCGCTGCTCAGGGCGATCGGCGATCTGGCCGAAGCGCAGCGCAGGGAGTCGGAATGCTTCGCCGCCTGGCTCGAGCAGGAGATGCAGCGTCGCTTCGCGTGGGACGCGGACGGATCGCTGCGCATCGAAGCGGGCGGCTGGGACTCCGACGCGACGCCCGATGCACTGGCGCGACGGCTCGCCCGCGCCGCGATGCAGCGGATGGGTGCGGGCCGCGACGTCACGCGTGCGCACGTCGAGCGCATCGTGCGCTTCTGGCGCAGCGGGCGACTCGGCTCGGCGATCGAGCTGCCCGGTGGGCTGCGTCTCGCGCGCGACGCGCGGGGCTTTTCACTCGCTCGCAACTTGCCGTTCTGCATCGGATGCTAAGCTGCGCTGGCGACAGCGGTTTCCCGCTGCGCTCGCGCTTCGAGCGGCCGTTCGTCGCAACCATCCGTCGCAGCCAACGCAAGTTCGTCGGGGTTCGTCGCGGTTCGTCGCGGGTTTCGTCTTGGGGTTCGTCGGATGGGGACCGGTGCCGACCGGGCGGTTCTGGACGGCGCTTCGCCTCGCACTTCCCATCTCGCATGAGGTCGGTGTGACGCAGCAGTTCTACAAGAACATGGCTCTCTGGGTCGTGATCCTGCTCATGATCCTGCTCCTGGTCACGATGCTCCGGCAGAGCCAGACCGCTCCCACCGAGGTTCCCTTCAGCAAGTTCCTGGCGCAGGTCGAGGCCGGCGAGGTCGCCGCGGTCACCATCGAGCAGGGCCGCATCGAAGGACGGCTCGCGTCGGGCGAACCGTTCACCACCTACGCGCCCGCGGTCACCGACCGCCTGCTCGAGACGCTCGCGGAGAAGAACGTCGAGGTGACGGCGCGCCCGGCGCGCGAGTCGCCGATGTGGCAGCAGATCCTGATCATGTGGTTCCCGTTCCTGCTGCTGATCGGGCTCTGGGTGTTCTTCATGCGCCAGGTCCAGTCGGGCGGCGGCAAGGCCATGAGCTTCGGCAAGTCGCGCGCGCGGCTGCTCAACGAGAGCCACAACCGCGTGACCTTCGCCGACGTCGCGGGCGTCGACGAGTCGAAGGCCGAGCTCGAAGAGATCATCGCGTTCCTGCGCGACCCGAAGAAGTTCACGAAGCTCGGCGGCCGCATCCCGAAGGGCGTGCTGCTGGTGGGCCCGCCGGGCACCGGCAAGACGCTGCTGGCGAAGGCCGTCGCGGGCGAGGCGGGCGTCCCGTTCTTCTCGATCTCGGGCTCCGACTTCGTCGAGATGTTCGTCGGCGTCGGCGCCTCGCGCGTGCGCGACCTCTTCCTGCAGGGCAAGAAGAACGCGCCCTGCATCATCTTCATCGACGAGATCGACGCGGTGGGCCGCCATCGCGGCGCCGGTCTCGGCGGCGGGCACGACGAGCGCGAGCAGACGCTGAACCAGCTGCTCGTCGAGATGGACGGCTTCGAGTCGAACGAGGGCGTGATCCTCGTCGCGGCCACGAACCGCCCGGACGTGCTCGATCCCGCGCTGCTGCGGCCCGGCCGCTTCGACCGCCGGGTCGTGGTGCCGCGCCCGGACTTCCGCGGGCGCTTCGAGATCCTGAAGGTGCACACGCGGCGCGTGCCGCTCGGCGAGGAGGTGGACCTCGAGCTCGTCGCGCGCGGCACGCCCGGCTTCGTCGGCGCCGACCTGCAGAACCTCGTCAACGAGGCGGCGCTGCTCGCCGCGCGCCGCGACGCCTCGCGCGTCGGACAGGTGGACTTCGAGCGCGCCAAGGACAAGGTGCTGCTCGGCGCCGAGCGGCGCAGCCTCGTCATGACCGACGAGGACAAGCGCATCACGGCGTACCACGAGGCGGGACACGCGCTCGTCGCGATGCTGACGCCCGGCTCCGATCCGGTGCACAAGGTGACGATCATCCCGCGCGGCATGGCGCTCGGCGTGACGCAGACGCTGCCTCCGGAGGATCGCTACAACCTCACGCGCGACCAGATCCTGGCGATGATCAAGCACGCCATGGGCGGGCGCGCCGCAGAGGAGCTGGTGTTCTCGCACCTCTCCACGGGCGCGTCGAACGATCTCCAACAGGCGACGCGGCTCGCGCGCCAGATGGTCTGCAAGTACGGCATGAGCGAGCGCCTCGGGCCCGTCTCCTACGGCGACGACGACCAGGACGTGTTCCTCGGCCGCGACTTCGTCTCGCGCAAGGACTACAGCGAGAAGAAGGCGGAGCAGATCGACGACGAGGTGTCGGAGACGCTGAACCGGCTCTACGACGAGGCGCGCCAGATCCTCGTCGAGCACCGGGCGAAGCTCGACCGCATCGCCGAGTCGCTGCTCGAGCGCGAGACGTTGGACACCGCCGACCTCAAGCTGATCGTCGCGGGCGAGGCGTTGCCGCCGATGGCGCCGCCGCGTGTCGGCGAGCCGGCGCAGCCCGAGCCGCGGCGCGAGGCGAAGGCCGAGCCGCTGCCGAAGTTCCCGGGAAAGAAGCTCCCCGATCCGGAGCCGATGCCGGGCTAGCGTTCTCGGGCGAAGACCCGCGCAGCCGGCGCATCACCGCGGCGATCAAGGCGCGAGCAACGGGTGGGAGGGCCGTCGATGCGAAGCCCCGTCTTCCCTCCCGACCGCGTGACGGTCATGGGCGTCGTGAACGTGACGCCCGACTCGTTCTCGGACGGCGGCGCGTTCTGGACGGCCGGGAGCGTGGATGTCGAGGCGGCCGTCGCGCACGCGCTCGCATTGGAGCGCGACGGCGCGCACGTGCTCGACGTCGGCGGCGAGTCGACGCGGCCGGGAGCCGCGACGCTCGACGCGGCGGCCGAGGTCGCGCGGGTGCTGCCCGTGATCGAGGCGCTCGCCAAGAGCAGCGCGCTGCCGATCTCGGTGGACACCCGCAAGGCCGCCGTCGCGCGCGCCGCGCTCGCGGCCGGCGCGCGGATCGTGAACGACGTGTCGGGCGGACTGCACGATTCGGCCCTCCTCTGCGCCGTGGCGGAGCGCGACGCGGACCTCGTGATCGGCCACCTGCGCGGTGAGCCGGCGACGATGCAGTCGGCGCCGCGCTTCGCGGACGTGCTCGCCGAGGTGATCGACGAGCTCGGCGCCTGCGTCGCGCGCGCGGAGGCGGCGGGCGTCGCGGCTGCGCGCATCGCGGTCGATCCCGGCATCGGCTTCGGGAAGGACGAGCAGCACAACCTGATCCTGCTCGCGAACGCGGGCCGCATCGGCGAGGCGCTCGGGAAGCCGGTCCTGGTGGGTGCCTCGCGCAAGGCATTCCTCGGTCGCATCACGGGCGACCCCGCCGATCGCCGCGACACCGCGACCGTCGCCGCGCACGCGATCGCCGTCTTCGCCGGTGCGAATGCGATCCGCGTGCACGACGTCGGAGCCGGCGTCCGTGCGGCCGCCGTCGGGGCCGCACTGCGCAGAGCCCGTGCGGAGTCGCTCCGGTGATCGAGACGCTGTGGAGTCTGCTGGCCGACCAGCTCGCCGGGTTCGACCCCGTGCGCGACACGATCGACATCGCGCTCGTGACGCTCGCGGTCTACTGGATGCTGCTCCTGATCCGCGGCACGCGCGCGGTCCAGATCCTGATCGGCCTGATGCTGCTGCTCGCCGCGAGCCTCGCGTCGCAGGCCTTCGAGCTGACGACGCTGCAGTGGATCCTCGACAACTTCCTGGCGTCGGCCGTGCTGATCATCATCGTGCTGTTCCAGGCCGACATCCGGCGCGCGCTGGCGCGCGTCGGGCGCGGCGTCTTCCCCGTGGCCAAGCGCGAGGAGACGCAGCTCGCCGAGGAGGTCGCGCGCGCGGCGCAGTCGCTGGCGCAGAAGGGCGTCGGTGCGCTGTTCGTGATCGAGCGCGAGACGCACCTCTCGGATCTGATCGAAGCGGGCACGCCGATCGACGCCGCGGTGAAGCGCGACCTCCTGGTCGCGCTGTTCCTGCCGCAGTCGCCGCTCCACGACGGAGCGGTGGTGATCCAAGGCGGCCGCATCGCGCAGGCCGGCTGCATCCTCCCGCTCACGCTGCGCGAGGACCTGCCGGAGGGCGTCGGGACGCGGCACCGCGCGGCGGTCGGCATCACCGAAGAGAGCGACGCGGTCGTGATCGTCGTCTCGGAGGAGACGCGCGCGCTCTCGCTCGTGGTGGGCGGCCGGCTCGTGCGCGGGCTCGACGGCGCGCGGCTGCGCGAGGTGCTGCGCGACGTCCTGATCGGCGGCGACACGGAGCGCGCCGTGATGGCGCAGCTCACCGGCGGCGCGGGCCCGCGCGCCGGCGAGCGGATCGGCGAGCCCGCCGCGGACCGGGCCTAGGCGCGCCATGCCGGGCCTGCGCAACATCGGCTACAAGCTGCTGGCCGTCGTGATCGCGCTCTTCCTGTGGGTCGTCGCGCGCGGGACGGCGAGCGTCGAGCGCGGCTTCGACATCCCGGTCGTGCTGGAGGGCCTCGCCGACGACCTCGTCGTCGTGGACCGCGGCGCCGACGTCGTGAACGTCCGCGTGCTCGGCACGCGCGCCGCGCTGCGCAACTTCGACCCGCAGCGGCTCGAGTACGAGATCGACGTGTCGACGTCGAAGCCGGGCCAGGCCGCGTTCGAGGTGGATCTCACGCGCTTCGACCTGCCGCGCGGCGCGCGCGTCGTGTCGCGCTCGCCCTCGCGCATCGAGCTGGTATTCGAGCGGCGGATCACGAAGACCTTGCGCGTGCGGCCGGACGTCGACGGCGCGCCGGCCGAGGGCTTCCGCGTCAAGGACGTGGACGTCGACCCCCCGCGGGTGCGAATCACCGGCGCGCGCTCCGAGGTGCTACGGCTCTCCGAGGTCGCGACCGAAACGATCGACGTCGCGGGGGCCCGCGGGCCGATCGAGCGGGAAGTGCGAGTGTCTCCCGGGCCCGGGCACGTGTGGGCCGACGCGCCGCGGGTCGTGAAGGTGCGGGTCGACGTCCAGGCCGACCCGGTGGAGCCGCCCCCGGCGCCAGCGCAGCCGGCCCAGCCGGCGCAACCGGAGCGACGCGACGACCGGCGGCGCGGATGACGGGGGCCGGTGCCCAAGCGAGAGGGAGCGTGATGGCGAGGGAGCTCTTCGGCACCGACGGCGTGCGCGGTCGCGCGAACGTCGATCCCATGACGGCCGAGATGGCGCTGGCGCTCGGTCAGGCCGTGAGCGTGGTGTTCCGGCGCCGCGGCGGCGAGCGCCACAAGATCATCATCGGCAAGGACACGCGCCTCTCGGGATACATGTTCGAGAACGCGCTCGTCGCGGGCATCTGCTCGATGGGCGTCGACGTGCTGCAGGTCGGTCCGATCCCGACGCCCGGCATGGCGTTCCTCACGGTGGACATGCGCTGCGACGCGGGCGTCATGATCTCCGCGAGCCACAATCCGTACCAGGACAACGGGATCAAGTTCTTCTCGCACGACGGCTACAAGCTTCCGGACGAGTTCGAGGCGCGCATCGAGGAGCTGATCGCGAACGGAGCGCTCGCGAAGCACCGCGCCGCGGCGGAAGAGGTCGGGCGCGCGCAGCGCATCGAGGACGCCACGGGTCGCTACGTGGTGTTCCTCAAGAAGACCTTCCCGCGGGAGCTGACGCTCGAGGGCATGCGCATCGTGCTCGACTGCGCGAACGGCGCCTCCTACAAGGTCGGACCGACCGTGCTCACCGAGCTCGACGCCGAAGTCTTCACGCTCGGCGTCACGCCCAACGGCCGCAACATCAACGACGGCGTCGGCTCCGTGCACCCCGAGACGGTCCAGGCGAAGGTGAAGGAGCTGCGCGCCGACGTCGGCATCTGCCTGGACGGCGACGCCGACCGCTGCCAGCTCGTCGACGAGAAGGGCAACCTCGTGGACGGCGACGCGCTGCTCGCGCTCGCCGCGCGCGACATGGTGGAGCGCGGTGCGCTGCGCGGCGGCGCGGTGGTCGCGACGGTGATGAGCAATCTCGGTCTCGAGCGGGCCGTCGAGCGGCTCGGCCTGCGCCTGGTGCGGACGGCGGTGGGCGACCGCTACGTCGTCGAGGAGATGCGCGCCGGCGGTTACAACCTGGGCGGCGAGCAGTCGGGCCACCTCGTGTTCCTCGACCACAACACGACGGGCGACGGCCTGATCAGCGCGCTGCAGGCGCTCGCGATCATGCGCCGCAAGGGCAAGCCGCTGTCGGAGCTCGTCGCCGACGTCGAGCGCTTCCCGCAGATCCTGCTGAACGTGCGCGTCGCCGAGAAGCGGCCGCTCGACAGCCTGCCGGCAGTGCAGGCGGAGATCGCGCAGGTCGAGAAGGCGCTCGACGGCCGCGGCCGCGTGCTGATCCGCTACAGCGGCACCGAGCCGAAGGCGCGCGTGATGGTCGAGGGCGAGGACGAGGGCCGCGTGCGCGAGTACGCCGAGCAGATCGCCGCCAAGCTGCAGCGCGCGCTCGGCGACGAGGCCGCCTAGCGTGCGCGCGCTGATCGTGGACTGCGAGGCCGCCGCCGCGCTGCGCGAGGCCGGCGCGATCGGCGAGCCGCGGCTCGCCGGGATCGCGCTCGCCGCGGAGCTCGCCGGCGCGGACGCGGTGCGCGTCGCCGCCAACGAAGCGCTCCGGCCGATCCGCGAGAACGACCTCCACGACGTGCGCCGCGTCGTCCGCAGTCTCGAGATGCGCGTCGCGCCGACGCCGTCGCTGCTCAAGCTCGCGCTCGAGGTGCGGCCGGATCGCGTCGTGCTCTCGAGCGAGCCGACCGGCTCGAAGCTGGTGTCGGCGCCGCTCGAGGCGGCGGCGCTGCGTTCCGCGGCGCCGCTCGCCGTGCGCGCGCTGCGCGAGGCGGGGATTCCGGCGTGGGTGCGCATCGCGCCCGATCCGGAGGCGGTGAAGCTCGCGCGCGCGGCCGACGTGTCGGGCGTCGAGTTCGCCGCGGCGGGGGCCGTCGATCTTCCGGAGACCGAGCGCGGCGAGGCGTTCGAGCGCATCGGCGACGCGGCGCGGATCGCGGCGAAGCTGCGGCTGCCGGTGTCGGTCGCGGGCGCGCTTGCACCGGGCCGGCTCGGCGCGCTGCTCGCCGCCGCGCCGGCGATCGAGCGCGTCGTGCTCGGCCGCGCGTTGCTGGCGCGCGCGCTCTTCGTCGGCATCGAACGCGCCGTGCGCGAGGTCCGCGAGCAGATCGCCTGAGCCGATCCCCGCTGCGGCGGCCCGCGCGTTACGTTCCCGCGCGGATCCACCCGGAGGCGCTCGTGCGGCAAGGCGTCTGGACGCTGGTCGGTGCAGCGAGCATGCGCGCGCTCGATCGGCACACGATCGAGACGCTCGGCGTGCCCGGCGCGCTGCTGATGGAGAGCGCCGGGCGAGCCGTCGCGGAGGTGGTGCTCGCGGAGCGAGCCGCCGCGGGCGGCGGACCCGTGCTCGTCGTGTGCGGCGCGGGCAACAACGGCGGCGACGGCTTCGTCGTCGCGCGCCTCCTGCACGCGATCGGCGTTCCGGTGCGCGTCGCGCTCGTCGGCGAGCGCCGCAAGCTGCGCGGCGACGCCGCCGCCAACGCCGAGCGGGTCGAGCGCTGCGGCGTCGCGATCGAAGCCGGCGCGCTCCGCACCGCCGGCGCCAGCGTGATCGTCGACGCGCTCTTCGGCACGGGGCTCGCCCGCGACGTCGCCGGCGCACCCGCTGCCGCGATCCGCCGCATGCGCGCGGCGCGCCCCGCGGCGCGCGTCGTCGCGGTGGACCTGCCGTCCGGCCTCGACGCCGACACCGGACAGGTTCACGCGATCGCGGTGCAGGCGGACGTCACCGTCACGATCGGGCTGCCGAAGCCCGGCCTCGTGCTCGAGCCGGGGCGCTCGCTGGCGGGACGCGTCGTGGTCGCCCGCATCGGCATCGCCGACGCCGCGCCGGGCGTGGAGGGCGACGCCGTTCTGTGGAGTGCGCGCGGCGCGGCGGAGCGGCTGCCGGGGCGTCCGTCGCACGGACACAAGGGCAGCTTCGGGCACGCGCTCGTCGTGGCGGGCTCGCGCGGCAAGACCGGCGCGGCGGCGCTGGCCGCGGAGGGCGCGGCGCGCATCGGGAGCGGTCTCGTCACGATCGCGTGCCCCGCGAGCACGAACGAGATCCTCGAGGTGAAGTGCACCGAGATGATGACGGCGCCCGTCGCCGACACGCCCGACGGGGGCCTTGCGTCGTCGGCGCTCGCGGCGCTGGTCGCGCTCGCGCGCGAACGCGACGTCGTCGCGCTCGGCCCCGGCGTCGGCCGCGAGGCGGAGACGCAGAAGCTGGTGCGCAGCTTCGCGGAGCGCTGCGCGCGCCCGCTCGTGATCGACGCGGACGGACTGTTCCCCTTCGCGCGCGACGCGCTCACCGCGTTGAAGAGCCGGAAGGCCGCCACTATTCTGACCCCTCACCCTGGCGAGGCCGCTCGGCTGCTCGGCGTCCCGGCCGCGGAGATCAACCGCGACCGCGTCGGCGCGGCGCGGCGGCTCGCGACGGAGGCGGGCAGCGTGGTGCTCCTCAAAGGCGCGGCGAGCGTGATCGCCGCCCCGGACGGGCGCACCGCGCTCAACCCGACGGGCGGCCCCGTGCTCGGCAGCGGCGGCACCGGCGACGTCCTCACCGGCGTCGTCGTCGGCCTGCTCGCGCAGGGCGTCGATGCGTTCGAAGCGGCCGCGCTCGGCGCCTGGGTGCACGGATTCGCCGGCGATCGGCTCGCGGCGCGCCGCGGCGAGTCGGGCGTGCTGGCGAGCGACGTCGCCGGCGAGCTTCCCGAAGCGTGCGCGGCGCTGCGCGAGATCGCGCGCGGCGCGGCGGAGCCCGACGCTCTTGCGCTGCCGTTCCCGTAGCGCCGCCGCGACGCGCGCCGCCGCGCGCCGCCTCGCCGCCGCGATCGAGCAGGTGGCCGAGACGCGCGCGGTCGGGCTCGTCGTGGCGTTGATCGGTCCGCTCGGCGCCGGCAAGACCGAGTGGGTGCAGGGCTTCGCCGAGGGCCTCGGCGTCGCCGAGGGCCTCGTCGCGAGCCCCACCTTCGTGATCGCGAGCGAGTACCCCGGCCGGCGCGGCCTCGTGCACGCCGACCTCTACCGGCTCGAGAGCGCGGGCGAGCTGGAAGCGGCGGGCTTTCTCGACTGGCTCGATCCCGGCCGCGTGATCGCGATCGAGTGGGCCGACCGCTTCCCCGAGGCGCTGCCCGCCGATCGCCTCGAAGTCCGCATCGACCGCGTCGCGGACGCGCCCGGCGAGCGCGACGTCGCGGTCGAGGGCACCGGACCGCTCGCGAAGCGTGTCGCCGACGCGTTCGCCAAGATGACCCGAGAGGAGGAAGGAGCGCCGTGGCGCTGATCGTCCAGAAGTACGGCGGCACCAGCGTCGCCAACGTCGAGCGGATCCGGCACGTCGCCGCGCGCGTCGTGGAGACCGCCAAGCAGGGCCACCAGGTGGCCGTCGTGGTGTCCGCCATGGCGGGCGAGACCGACGCGCTCGTCGCGCTCGCGAACGACGCGGCCGGCGACCGCCCCGATCCGCGCGAGTACGACGCGCTGGTCTCCACCGGCGAGCAGAAGACGATCGCGCTGCTCGCGATGGCGATCCAGCGGCTCGGCAACAAGGCGCGCTCGTTCACCGGCGGGCAGATGGGCATGCGCACCGACGCCTCGTTCACGCGCGCCCGCATCCAGAGCATCGACACCGAGCGCATCCACGCCGTGCTGCAGGGCGGCGCGGTCGCGGTGATCGCGGGCTTCCAGGGCATCGACGAGGAGGGCAACGTCACGACGCTCGGGCGCGGCGGCTCCGACACGTCGGCGGTGGCGGTCGCCGCGGCGCTGCAGGCGGACGTCTGCGAGATCTACACCGACGTGAACGGCGTCTACACGACCGACCCGAACATGGTGCCCGCCGCGCGCAAGCTCGCGCGCATCTCCTTCGAGGAGATGCTGGAGATGGCGAGCCTCGGCGCGAAGGTGTTGCAGATCCGGTCGGTGAAGCTGGCCCAGCAGTACGGGGTCCCGCTGCACGTGCGCTCGACCTTCGAGACCACGGAAGGGACGTGGGTGACCCGCGAGGAGGACGTGATGGAGCGGCTGGTCGTTTCCGGCGTGACCTATCAGCGCAACGAGGCGAAGATCCGCGTGCGCGGCGTGAAGGACCAGCCGGGCGTCTCGGCGCGGCTGTTCACGCCGATCTCGGACGCGGGCATCGTGGTGGACATGATCATCCAGAACGTCGGGCAGGACGGCACGACGGACATCACGTTCACCGTGCCGCGCGCCGACTTCAAGCGCGCGATGGAGATGGCGCAGCAGGCGGGCCGCGAGATCGGCGCGGGCGGCATCGAGGGCGACGACAAGATCGCCAAGGTCTCGATCGTCGGGCTCGGCATGAAGGACCACGCGGGCGTCGCGACCAAGATGTTCCGCACGCTCGCCGACGAGGCCATCAACATCCAGATGATCTCCACGAGCGAGATCAAGATCTCCGTCGTCGTCGAGGAGAAGTACACGGAGCTCGCGGTGCGGGCGCTGCACGCGGCGTTCGTCGAGCACGGCGCCGCGGAGCCCCAGCCCGAGTGACGCCGTGGCGCGGGCGGGCGGCGCTGGCGCTGGCGGCGGCCGCCTGCGCGACGGCGTGGCCCGAACGCGCGACTCCGCCGCTGCGCTGGAATTCGGGCAGGGCTTCGTTCTCCCGCGCCAGGCTGATCTGGAAGTGATGGCCCGGCGTGCCTTCGTG
>QEVM01000369.1 GCA_003576805.1 Pseudomonadota bacterium
GCGATGCGCTCGTCGTCGAGGAAGGCGGCGGCGGCCGCGCCCTCGAGCGCCGCGCCGGCGCGGCGCTCGGGCGGCGCGTCGAGATCGAGGAGCCGCACGCCGGCCGGCGTCGTGACGAGCGCGCGGCGGCAACCGGGCGCGAGCGCGAGCGCGCGCGCGCCGGCGAGCGCAGGGGCGTGCCACGTGCTTCGGTGCGCGCCGCTCGCGGCGTCCCACGTCTTCCACGTGCCGGCCGCGTCGAGCGAGTGCAGCTCGCCGGCCGCGTCGCAGAACGCGAGCTGCGCGATCGCGACGTCGTGGCTCGGCGCCGCCTCCGCCTGGGAGCGCAGCGTGCCCGCGGCCGCGCCGAGCAGCCCCACGGCGAGCAGCGCGAGGCTCGCGGCGGAGACGAGCGAGCGGCGCATCGCGACCCCCTTCCCGGAACGGATCGACGGGGGCGCAGACTACCACGAGCGGGTGCGGTCGACGGAGCGACAGGCAGGCGGCGCGGCAGGAAGACGTATGATGCTTCGAAACGATCGGCTCCCGATCGCAAGGAGACACACATGACTGCAAAGGCAACGAATCGGCGCGCTGCGAAGCGCGGCGCCCCGAAGTCGCGTGCGGGCCGCGCCGCGTACGGCGAGATCCAGCAGGGCATCAAGCACCTCGAGAAGTCGATCGCCGAGATCCAGAAGGGGTTGCGCCACGCCGAGCGCGAGATCGAGGCCGAGGCGAAGGCGCGCATCCGCGCGCTGCGCAAGGAAGGCAAGACCCAGCTCGCCGCGCTGAAGGGCAAGCAGCGCGAGGCCGCCGCGTCGCTGAAGAAGGTCTCGGCCGCGGCGGAGGGTTCGTGGGACGACGTGAAGCGCTCGGCGGACGCGATCCTCGCCGACGCGCGCGCCACCGCGACGTCGGTGATCGACCGCATCCGCGGGGCGATCCGGAGCTGACCTCGCGCGGCCGCTGCGCTCGCGCCGCACGCGCGCGCAGCGGCCGTCCGCAGCGCGCGCGCCCGCCCGGTCGTGACCGGATCCGTCACAGCCGTGCGCGATGCTGGCCCGCTGGTGAACCCGGAAACCGACGTCCTCTCCGCCCCCTTCGCGAGCTGGTTCGGCGCCGCGCCCGATCCGCTCGTGCTGGCCGCCGCGCTGGCCGCTGCGGCGCTCGCGCTGGTCGGCCTCGGCTTCGCCGTCGGCGCGCTCGCGACGCGCGCGTCGCTCGGCGCGGCGCTCGCGCGCGCCGGCCAGAGCGAGGCCGCGCTGCGCGACGCCTTCAAGGCGATGAGCGCCGAGGCGCTGCGCGAGAGCAGCGAGAGCTTCCTCGTGCTCGCGAGCGAGCGGCTCGGCAAGGAGCGCGAGCGGAGCGCGGCCGAGCTCGAGCAGCGCCAGCAGGCGATCGACGCGCTGGTGAAGCCGGTGACCGAGACGCTGGGCAAGGTCGACGCGCAGCTCCGCGAGGTCGAGAAGGAGCGCCGCGGCCAGCACGACTCGATCCGCACCCATCTCGATCTGATGGCGCGCTCGAGCGAGCAGCTCCGCAGCGAGACCGCGAGCCTCGTGCGCGCGCTGCGCACGCCGAACGTGCGCGGCCGCTGGGGCGAGATCCAGCTCCGCCGCGTCGTCGAGCTGGCCGGCATGCTGGACCACTGCGACTTCACCGAGCAGACGAGCGCCGACACCGAAGGCGGGCGCCTGCGCCCGGACCTCTTGCTGCACCTGCCCGGCGGCAAGCGCGTCGTCGTCGACGCCAAGGCGCCGCTCGCCGCCTACCTCGACGCCGTCGAGGCCGCCGACGACGACGCGCGCGCCGCGCACCTCGCCGCCCACGCGCGCCAGGTGCGCGACCACGTCACGAAGCTCGGCGCCAAGGCGTACTGGTCGCAGTTCGAGCCGACGCCCGAGTTCGTCGTGCTCTTCCTGCCCGGCGAGACCTTCTTCCACGACGCCCTCGCGCACGACCCCGCGCTGCTCGAGCACGGCGTCGCGCAGAAGGTGATCCCCGCGAGCCCGACCACGCTGATCGCGCTGCTGCGCGCCGTCGCCTACGGCTGGCGCGAGGAACGTCTCGCCGCCAACGCCGAGCAGATCAGCGCCCTCGGCCGCGAGCTGCACGACCGCGTCGCCACGCTCGCCGGCCACTTCGCGACGCTCGGCAAGCGCCTCGACGGCGCCGTCGCCGCCTACAACGAGGCGGTCGGCTCGCTGGAATCCCGCGTCCTCCCGAGCGCCCGCAAGTTCCACGAGCTCGGCGCCGCGGCCGGCGCGGAGATCGAGGAGCTGGCCGTCGTCGAGCGCAAGGCGCGCGAGCTGCGCAGCGCCGGCGACTGAGGCGGCGCGCCGCTAGCGCCGCCGCGCGCAGCGCTCCGGCAGCGACGTCACCACCAGCTCCCCCCGCGCATCCGTGCGGCAGCGCACGACGACGATGTTCTCCCCGAGGAAGCTCCGCACCGCGATCGCGTGCTCGCGCCGCCGGAACAGCGTCGCCCGCCCCGGCTCGTTCATCGCGAACAGCCCCTCCGACACGTCGTAGTACAGCGTGAAGCCCGGCACCGCCTCGCGCACCAACAGCCACCGCGTCCGCACGTCGCCGCCGCGGGCGGGCTGCTCGGCGGGCCGCGAGCCGCGCTTCTTCGATCCGGTGCGCTTCGCCGACTTCGCCGCCATGAGGATCAACCTAGCTTCGATCCGACGGCCCGCACCGACGCGGGCCTGCTGCGCGAGCAGATCGAGATCCTCTCTCCCGACACGCTCGTCATCGCCGAGGAGTTCGCCGACTGGCAGGATTCCAGGCGCCGCGTCGACCTCCTCGGCGTCGACCGCGACGCGAACCTCGTCGTGATCGAGCTCGAGCGCACCGAAGACGGCGGCCACATGGAGCTGCAAGCGCTCCGCTACGCGTCGATGGTCTCGACGATGACGTTCGAGCGCGCCACCGAGCTGTTTGCGCGCTACCGCGGCGTCGGCGTCGAAGAAGCGCAGAGCCGCATCCTCGACTTCCTCGGATGGGGCGAGCCCGACGAGGAGAGCTTCGCGCAGGACGTGAGGATCGTGCTCGCGTCGGCCGAGTTCTCGAAGGAGCTGACCACCGCCGTCCTCTGGCTGAACCAGCGTGACCTCGACATCCGCTGCGTTCGCCTGCGCCCCTATCGTGATGGTGCGCGGCTTCTGCTCGATGTTGCGCGGACCCTGAAAGAGATCCAAGAGGCCGAAGCGGAGTCCCAATCGGATCCGCGGGTCGAAGATGAGTGAGCGCTCTCCATCGAAAGCCGGGTGAGGTTGCGAGCCTTCCGCGCTGAGTAAAAATACTCAGCACATTGAGTAAATCGTCATCCCACTACCAGCGGCCGCAGGCGGACGTCCTGGCGCGCCGGCTCGCCGAGCCGCGGCGATTCATGCAGGTCGTCGCCGGTCCCCGGCAAGTCGGGAAGACCACGTTGGTCCGGCAGGTCGCCGACGCGGCCGCGCTTCCCGTGACCTTCGCGAGCGCCGACGAGCCCACACTGCGGGGGCCCGAGTGGATCGCCGCGCAGTGGGAGGCGGCGCGGCTGCGGGCGGATGGCAGTGCCGCGGTGCTCGTGCTCGACGAGGTGCAGAAGATCTCCGGCTGGTCGGAGACGGTGAAGCGCCTGTGGGACGAGGACACGCGGAAGCGGGTCGATCTGCGCGTCGTGGTGCTCGGGTCCGCGCCGCTCCTGATCCAGCGCGGGCTCACGGAGAGCCTCGCCGGACGCTTCGAGATGATTCGCCTCCCGCACTGGTCGTTCTCGGAGATGGAGGCGGCGTTCGGCTGGTCGATCGACCAGTTCGTCTTCTACGGCGCGTATCCCGGCGCGGCGCCGCTCGTCGACGACCCGCCGCGCTGGGTGCGGTACATCGTGGACGCGCTCATCGAGACGACCATCTCGCGCGACGTCCTGCTCCTCACGCGCGTCGACAAGCCGGCGCTGCTGCGCCGCCTCTTCGAGCTGGGCTGCCGCTACTCGGGGCAGATCCTGTCCTACACGAAGATGCTCGGGCAGCTCCACGACGCCGGGAACACGACCACCCTGGCGCACTACCTCGAGCTGCTCGCCGGCGCCGGCATGCTGACCGGCTTGCAGAAGTTTGCGGGCAGCGAGGCCCGGAGCCGCGGCTCGAGTCCGAAGCTGCAGGTCTTCAACACGGCGCTCATGACGGCGCAATCGGGCCTCGACTTCGCCGCCGCTCGCGGCGACGCCGAGTATTGGGGACGCCTCTCGGAGTCCGCGGTCGGCGCGCACCTCGCCAACGCCGCCGCGACCGGCGCGTGCGAGCTCTTCTACTGGCGCGAGCGGAGCCGAGAGGTGGACTTCGTCGTGCGCCGCGGCCGCCAGGTGACGGCGATCGAGGTCAAGAGTGGGCGGACGCGCGATGCACGTGCCGGCCTCGGCGCGTTCGCGGACGCGTTCGGCCGGCCCCGCCTCCTGCTCGTGGGCGGAGATGGCATTCCCGTGGAAGAGTTCCTCCGCCAGCCCGTGGAACACTGGATCCGGCCATGACCAGCTTCACCGAATCCATCGTCGAAGAAGCCTCCCTCGCATGGCTCGCGGCGTTGGGTTGGGAAGGCAAGCACGGCCCCGAGATCCTCGCGGGCGAGCCGGGGGCCGAGCGCGGCGAAACGCTCGGTCTGACCGACGACGAGGTCGCGTTCTACGACGCGCTCGAGACCAACGACAGCGCCGTGAAGGTGCTCGGCGACGAT
>QEVM01000370.1 GCA_003576805.1 Pseudomonadota bacterium
GGACGGCGCCGTCGCGGTCGCCGTCGAGACGCCGCTGCGCGCGATGACACGCGCCGCCGTCGAGAGCGGCGCGCGCGTCGCGCTCGGCGGCGACGGCGCCGGCGCGCGCACCGCCGCGCGCGCCCTCACGCGGCCCGCAGAGGTGATGGAGCAGCTCCGCACGCTCGCCGAGACGCCCGAGCTCGCCGCGCTGATCGAGGACGCGGCGTTCTGGGCGTACGTCGAGGCGGACGCGCTGCCCGCCGCGGCCGCGCAGCCGTCGTTCCAGCGCCTCCAGTGGAACGCCGAGCGGCGCCGCGAGATCGCGGCGCTCGGCCTCGTGCACGAGGCGTCGGCCGGCGATCCCGCCCTGTTCGCGCTCGAGATGCGCGCCGCGCTCGCGCAGATCGGCCCGCGCCTGCGCGCGCTGCGCGAGGATCCCGATCTCGCGCGCCTCGCGAACGATCCCGCCGTCGCGGAGCTCGTCGCGCGGCGCGACGTCGTCGGGCTGCTGCGCCATCCCGGCCTGCAGCGCGTGCTCGCGCGCGCGCTCGCGCCGCCGAGCGAAGCCGCGCCCGGCCGCGCCGCGCGCAGCGCACCCGCCGCGAGCGAAGGCTAGGACCGCGCCGCGCGACGTGGCACTCTGGGCGAGCGCCTGGAGGCTCCGCGAAGCATGCCCCGCAGCGACGTCGGCGCGACGCACATCGCGCTCACCGTGACCGACCTCGACGCCAGCATCGCGTTCTACGCGCGCTACGCGGCGATGCGCGTCGTGCACGAGCGCAAGGACGAGAGCGGCGGCGGGCGCGTCGCGTGGATCTCGGATCTGACGCGGCCGTTCGTGCTCGTGCTGATCGAGGTGTCGCGCGTCGAGGACCGGCTCGGCGGTTTCTGCCACATCGGCGTCGGCTGCGCGTCGCGCGAAGAAGTCGACCGCCTCGCCGCGCTCGCGCGCGGCGACGGCTGCCTCGCGCTCGGCCCCACCGACTCGGGCGAGCCCGTCGGCTACTGGGCGTTCCTGCGCGATCCCGACGGCCATCAGCTCGAGCTCTCGTACGGGCAAGAGGTCGGCCTCACCGTGGCGCACGCACACGAGGAGACGGAGCCGTGAAGATCGTGCGCGGCCACCACGTGTCGTTCGCGGTCGCCGACCTCGCGCGCAGCCGGCACTTCTACGGCAACGTGCTCGGCCTCGCCGAGCTGCCGCGCCCCGAGATGGGGCTCGGCGGCGCGTGATACGCCGCGGGCGACGTCGAGGTGCACCCGATCGTGCGGCCCGCCGGCGTCGACACCGGCGCGCCGCCGCCGCGCCTGACACCGGTCGCGGATCACGCCGCGTTCCAGGTCGACGACTACGACGCCGCGCTCGCACACCTGCGCGCGCACGGATTCGACGTGCTCGCGACGCGGCCAGAGATCGGCCAGCTCTGGGTGCAGGATCCCGACGGCCACGTGATCGAGCTGATCGTGCCGCGCCCGCGCGCCTGAGCGACGCCGCGCACGGTATGCTGGTCCGCCATGGCGGACTTCCTCGCGGACACCCAGGTCGAGCCCGAGCCGGATCGTCCCGGACGCTTCCGCGCAGCGCTCTCGCCCGAGTGGGCCGTGTGGGGCCCGAACGGCGGCTACCTCGCCGCGATCGCGCTGCGCGCGGGCATGGCGGCGAGCCGGCTCTCGCGCCCCGCGAGCTTCCACTGCCACTTCCTTGCGTCGGGCGCGTTCGCGCCGGTCGAGGTGCAGGTCGCGTCGCTCGGCGGCGGCAAGCGCGCCGAGTCGCTGCGCATCGACGTCGTGCAAGGCGACCGCATGCTGCTCGCCGCCACGCTGTGGATGGTCGGCGACGACCTGCGCGGCTTCGAGCACGACTTCGGCCGCCGCCCCGACGTGCCCGCGCCCGCCGCGCTCCGTTCCTACCGCGATCTCGTCGGCGACGAGTACGCCGAGTGGTATCCGATCTGGCGCAGCATGGACGGCCGCCCCGTCCGCTTCCGCGAGCCGCCCGGCGAGCCGCGCTGCCACACGTGGCTTCGCTTCACCGACACGCCGGTCGCCGATCGCGCCGCCGACGCGCTGCGCCAGCTCTTCTGGCTCGACTTCCCCGGCTGGAACGCGACGATCGCCGCGCACCCGTGGCCGTTCCGCTTCATCGCGCCGAACCTCGACCTGACCGCGCACTTCCACGCCTTCGCGCCCGACGCGGACTGGACCCTCACCGAAGGCCACGTCCCGCTCGCGCGCGACGGCCTCGTCTCCTGCGTGTCGCGCTGCTGGACCGAGGACGGCCGCCTGCTCGCGACGGGCACGACGAAGCACCTGTGCCGGCCGAACCCGAACTACGCAGCAGACGTCGAGCGCGCGCGGGCGATGGGGATGGTCGTCGACGAGGAGTGAGCGGACCGCTCGACGCAGGGGATCGGGATGCCGCCCTTCGAATGCCTCGCCTCGCACACCCGCGCGTGGACGATGGTGAGCCTGCACCAGTCGATCGACGCCCCGTCGGCGCGGGATGCGATGCGCGTCATCGGGCGTTCCGTCGCTGAGCGCTATCGCCGCAACACGGACGAGCTCGGCGACGCCGGCCGAGCGGCGTACGGCGTCGCCGAGGTGAAGCCCGAGGACGTCGAGCAGTTCGTGCTCGACCTGGTCCGAGCGACGGGTCCCGAGCGGCGCGGAGA
>QEVM01000371.1 GCA_003576805.1 Pseudomonadota bacterium
GGCCTGCGGCGCCGGCGCGGGTTGCGCGCAGCCGAGGAGCGCGACGGCGAGCGCCGCCGCGGCGAAGCGCCGCGCCGCGCTCAGACGACCCCGCTCGCGCGCAGCGCGGCGATCTCCGCGTCGCCGAGCCCGAGCTCGCGCAGGATCGCTTCGTTGTGCTCGCCGAGCGCGGGCGCGGGCGTACGCACCCGCGTCGGCGTGCGCGAGAGCTTCGCCGCCGGCCCGACGATCGGGAGCTTCGCGCCGGCCGCGTGCGGCGTGTCCTGGAGCATCTCGCGCGCGCGCACGTGCGGATCGGCGGCGGCCTCGGCGTAGCTGCGCACCGGCGCGGCGGGCAGGCCCGCGCCGACGAGCGCCGCGAGCGCCTCGTCGCGCGTGCGCGCCGCGAGCCACTCCGCGAGCAGCGCGTCCACCTCCGCGCGCCGCTCGATGCGCGCGGCGGTCGTCGCGTAGCGCGGGTCGTCGGCCAGCGCGGGGCGTCCGATCAGCGCGGCCAGCTTGCGCCAGTGCGCGTCGAGGATCACGCCCGCCATCAGCTCGCCGTCGCGGCAGCGGTACACGCGCGCCGGCGCCGCGATCCGGAACTCGTTGCCGAGCCGCGCCAGCGGGACGCCGAGCGCGCCGAGCGTCGGATAGCCGGTCGACTGGAAGAGCATCGCGTCGAGCAGCGACACGTCGACGTGCTGGCCCTCGCCGGTGCGCCCGCGGTGGTGCAGCGCGGCGAGCGCGGCGAGCGCGCCGTGCACGCCGCCGAGGTCGTCGGCCAGGAAGGTGGGCGCCTTCACCGGCGCGCCGCCGGGATCGCCGTTGAGCGACAGGAACCCGCTGGCGGCCTGCGCGAGCGGGTCGTAGCCGGCGCGATCGCGGTCGGGCCCGAACTGGCCGAAGCCGCTGATCGAGACGTAGACCACGTCGGGCCGCACCCGACGCACGTCGGCGTAGCCGAGCCCGTAGCCCGCCATCACGCCGGGGCGGAAGTTCTCGACGACGACGTCCGCCCGCTCCGCGAGGCGCAGGAAGAGGTCGCGGCCCTCGCTGCGGCGCAGGTCGAGCGTCAGGCTGCGCTTGTTGCGGTTGACGGTCGCGTGCATGAACGAGAGCGGCGGATCGGTGCCGGGCAGCATCGGCGGCGCGCGGCGCGCCATCTCGCCGCCCGGCATCTCGACCTTGACGACGTCCGCGCCGAAGTCCGCGAGCAGGCAGCCGCACATCGGGCCGGCCCAAGTCGTCGTCGCCTCGACGACGCGCACGCCGGCGAGCGGCCCGGGAAGATCGCGGCGCGCCTCCGCGTAGAACTCGTCGGGCGTCATGGACGGCTCCTTCCGCGGCGCGTGATAGGATGCGCCGCCGCCGCGCCGTGCGCCGGCGCGAGGAGGCAACGCATGGCTCGGGTGCTCGCGTACGTCGCGCTGGTCGGCGTCTTCTGGGGTGGCTGGCCGCTCGTCGCGCGCGCCGCGGGACCGACCGGCGCGACCGGCACGCTCGTGCTCGTGCTCGTCTCGCTGGCGCCGGTCGCGGCGCTCGCGTTCGGCTCGGGGATCGCGCTGCCGGGCGGCGCCGCGCTCGGCTGGCTCGCGCTCGCCGGCCTGATGAACGGCGCCGGCCTGGTCGTGTTCCACCTGCTCGCGACCGACCGCAGCATCGAGGTGTCCGCGGTCGTGCCGGCGGTCGACACCGCCATGCTGCTCGTCACCGCGGCCGGCGGGATCGCGCTCTTCGGCGAGGCGCTGACGCTCCAGAAGGGACTGGGCATCGCGTCGCTGCTGCTCGGCATCGCGCTGCTGCGCCCCGGCGCGTAGCTCAGACCGGCACCAGCGCGCCGCGCACGCTCGACGCGGCGTCGCTCGCGAGCCAGTGGATGGCGGCGGCGATCGCCTCGGGCCTCGACCACAGCGAGCGGTCGGCGTCGGGCATCGCGGCGCGGTTGGCCGGCGTGTCGATCGTGCCGGGCAGCACCGCGTTCACGCGCACGCCGCGCGCGCCGACCTCGCGCGCGAGGCTGCGCGTGAAGGCGACGAGCGCGGCCTTCGACGCCGCGTACGCGCCCATCTCCGCGGGCGGGTCGAGCGCGGCGCCCGCCGCGACGTGCACGACGGCGCCCGCGCCGCGCGCGAGCATCGCGGGCAGCGCGGCGCGCGTCATCGCGGCCGCGGCGCGCACGTTCAGCCGGTACATGCGGTCCCACACGTCGAGCGCCGTCTCGGCGTGCGCTCCCATCGCGAAGCCTCCGACGCCGTTCACGAGCGCAGCGACGTCGCCGGCCTCCTTCGCGACCGCGGCCGCGCCGGCCTCGTCGGCGACGTCGGCGGCGACGAGCGCGAGCCGGGCGTCGCCGCCGAAGCGCTCGCGCATGCGCGCGGCCTCCTGCTCGACGATCCACGGCACGACGACGCGGTCGCCGCCGGCGAGGAAGGCGGCGACCACCGGTTGCCCGAGCGCGCCGGTGCCGCCGGTCACGATCACGTTGCGAGGCGCGCTGCTCATCGTGCGTGATCTCCCGTGCCGGCGCTGCGCCGGTCGATGCGCGCGATCGCGTCGCCGAGCGCGCGCGCGACGGCGGGCGCGCGCGCGCGGCGCTGCTCGTCGGCGAGGCGCGTGCGGAGCTGCGCGCCGGCGTCGCCGGACGCGGC
>QEVM01000083.1 GCA_003576805.1 Pseudomonadota bacterium
CGCCTCGGCCTCGCCGCGGCGACGCAAGGAGAAGAGTGCGAATGAACCGACGCCGGCTCGCATGCCTCTTGTTCGCGGTCGCCGCGGTCGGCGCGCTCGCCGGCGCGCGCGGCGCCGCCGCGACGCCGGCGCCCGAGGCGCTGCTGCAGCGCGCGTTCGACCGCACGCTGAACGCGCCCGGCGTGCGCAGCATGGAGCTGCGCATCCACCGCGGCGGCCAGCTCGTGTCGCGGCGCGCCTTCGACATCGCGTACCGGCGCGAGCACGACGCCGCGCAGTCGCTCGTCCGCTTCACCGCGCCCGCCTATCTGCGCGGCCACGCGCTGCTCGTGCTCGCGACGCCCACCGGCGCGAGCGACACGTGGCTCTACCAGGCCGAGGAGCGCCGGCCGCGCCGCGTCGGCGCGACGCACAAGGCGGACGCCTTCTACGGCAGCGACCTCTCGTTCGAGGACCTCGAGCACCAGCGCTACGCGACGTGGCGCGTGCGCCGGCTGCCCGACGACGCAGCGGACGGCGCGTCGCACGTGGTCGTCGAGGCCGTGCCGCCGGGCGGCTCGCAGTACGACCGCCTCGTCGTGTGGATCGACGCCGCGCGCACGGCCGTCGCGCGCGTCGACTTCCACCGCGGCGACGGGCGCGAGCCGATGAAGCGGCTCACGGTGACGCTCGACGGCGTCGCCGAGGAGGCCGGTCACCTGCTGGTGCGGCACATGCGGATCGAGCAGATCGGACGCGACGCGTGGACCGACGTCGAGACGCGGCGGATCGCGGTGGACCCGGGCATCTCTCCCGAGCTCTTCTCGGCCTCCGTGCTCGAGCGCGAGGGCGACGATCTGTACGAGCTCGCGACGCGGCACGCGCGCGCGCCGAGCGGACGCAGGTAGTGGCGCGCCGGGCGCTCTACGGCGCGTGCAACGAGGACTCGCGCACCGAGCGGAGCGCGCTCGCGCCGGGACCCGGCGACGCAGTGGTGTGCGTCGCGGCGGGCGGCGGGCGCGCGCTCTCGCTGCTCGGCGCGGGACCCGGACGCTTCCTCGCGGTGGACCGCAGCGAGAGCCAGCTCCACGCGCTCGAGCTGAAGGCGGCCGCGCTCGACGCGCTGCCGTACACGCGACTGCGTTCGTTCCTCGGCCTCGAGCCCGACGGCGAGCGCGAAGCGACGTACGCGTCGCTGCGGCCGAGCCTCTCGCCGCGCGCGCGGCGCCACTGGGACCGCCGCCGCGCGCTGCTGCGCGAGGGCGTGCTCTACGCCGGGCGCCTCGAGCGCGCGCTCGCGCGCTGGGCGTCGCTGCTGCGCCGCGCCGGCGCGATGCGCTGGCCCGACGAGGCGTTCGCGGCGCGAACGCTCGCCGAGCAGCGCGCGGTGCTCGTGCGGCGCGCCGACGACGTCGTGCGCGCCGGACGCTTCTGGCGCGCCTTCTTCCATCCCGCGCTCGCCGCCGTCGCGCTGCGCGACCCGAGCTTCCGGCGCTCCACCGAAGGACGCGTCGGGGCTTATCTGTACGGGCGCCTGGTCGACTTCGCGCAGCGCCGCCTCGTGCGCGAGAGCGCGCTGCTCCACCTGATCTGGTTCGGCCGCTACGACCCGCACGGCGCGCTGCCGCTCTGGCTGACGCCCGCGGGCGCCGAGCGCGCGCGCAAGCACCTCGCGCGCCTCGAGCTGCGCTGCGCGGCGCTCGAGCGGATCGGACCGCACGTGCCCAAGGGCGCGCCGGTCTGCTGGTCGCTCTCGGACGTCAGCGCTTGGATGTCCGCGGCGCGTTTCTCCGCGCTCCTCGCGGCGCTCGTCGACGCGAGCCCGCCCGGCTCGCGGCTGTGTTGGCGCCATCTCGCGGCGCGCTGGCCCGAGCGCCCGATCGCGCGCCTCGCCTACGACCCGTCGCTCGCCCGCACGCTGGAGGCGCGCGACGCGTCGGTTTTCTACGCGATCGGCTGCGGGCGCGTCGTCGACTGCGACGGCGCCGGGGCGGCGTCCTAGCCTCTCGGCGTGACCGACCGCGCCGCCGTCTCGATCACCTACTGCACCCAGTGCCGCTGGCTGCTGCGCGCCGCGTGGCTGGCGCAGGAGCTGCTCGGCACCTTCGAGGCCGACCTCACGGGCGTGACGCTCGTTCCGGGGAGGGGCGGCGTCTTCGAGGTGCGGGTCGGAGACGAGCTGGTGTTCTCGCGCCGGGCCGCGGGGCGCTTCCCCGAGGCGGCCGAGCTGAAGCGCCTCGTGCGCGACCGGGTCGCCCCCGGGCGCGATCTCGGCCACGTGGACCGCGCGAAGGCGGATTGAGGTAAGGCGCCCGGGCGAAGTCGCCGAAGCGACTCGCGAGGGGGGGCCCATGGAGCCGTCGATCAAGGGGACCGTGTTCGCCGGGGTCGTGGAGGCGCTCGCCAAATGCCTCGCGGAAGGGCGGGTCACGGAGGGCGAGCTCGGCCGCTGGCTGACGCCCGCCGACCGCGCGGCGCTCCACGAGAAGATCCTCGTCTCGAACTGGTATCCGATCGAGTCGTACCGGCGCATCAACGAGCTGCTGCGCGACGTCGTCGGGCACGGCGGCAACGAGTATCTCCGCGAGCTGGGCCGCGAGACGGCGCGCAAGCTGATGGCGGCCGGCATCTACGCGCAGTTCGAGTATCTGCAGCGCACCGAGGTCGCGAACGCCATCGGGGCCGAGGCCAAGTTCGCGGCCTTCGGCCGCGACCTGCGGCGCATCACGACGCTCTCCTCCGCGATCCTCAACTTCTCGAAGTGGACCGCGGTGCCCGATCCCGAGCACCAGGGCGGCCGCTACTGGATCGAAGTGTGCGACGCGCAACACTTCCCCGAAGTGCTCGCGTGGCGCTCGGACGGCCTCATCAACGAGATGGGCGTCGCGCGCTTCGGCGGAGACATGTGGCGCTGGGACCGCCCGGCGCGCGACCGCATCGTCTTCCGCATGCAGCGCGACCTCTAGCGGCGCGCCGGCGGCGCTCGCGGCGCGTGGCGCGCTCGCCGCGGACCGCTGCCAGCCCGGTGCAATCTCCGCTCTTTAGCGTCACCCGATGGACAGGCTGCTGTTGCTGGTCGCCTCGCTGCTCTTGCTGCCGATCGCCTCGCCCGCCCGCTCGGCCGTGCTCACCGTCGACTCCACCGAGGACCTCGCCGACGACGATCCCGGCGACGGGATCTGCGCGGCCGGGGGCTTGTGCACGCTCCGCGCGGCGATCCAAGAAGCGAACCGCAACGGCGAGGACGACGACATCGAGCTGCTGGCGGGCACGTACGCGCTCGCCATCCCCGGCCGCGGCGAAGACGAGGGCGCCACGGGCGACCTCGACGTCGGAGAAGGCGGCCGCACGATCACGATCCGCGGCGCCGGCGTCGGCTGGACCGTCGTCGACGCGCTGGCCCTCGACCGCGTCTTCCACGCGGCGCCGGAGAGCCGGCTCGAGATCGAGCAGCTCTCGATCCGCGGCGGCAGCGAGCCCACCTGGCCGGACCCCGGTCGCCCCGCGGCCGGCGGCGCGATCGACGCGCGCGACGCCTATCTGCGCCTCGCCGACGTGCTCGTCGCGGAGAACGAGGCGGTCGAGAACGCCGCCATCCTGGCCGGCCAAGCCGTTCTCGAGCGCGTGACCGTGCGCGACAACGCGAGCTACACCGGCGCCGCCGTCGTGGCGGTCGATCTGCTCGATCTCGCCGAGTGCACCGTCGCGTGGAACACCGCGATCGACGCGGGCGGCGGCGTGGAGGCGGGGCTCGCGCTGTACGTCGAGAACTCGACGATCGTCGCGAACGACGGCTGCGGCGTCACCGCGTACGGCTCGCTGTCGATCCGGCACGCGACGATCGACGAGAACGCGGGCTGCGGCGTGCTGGCGCTCGGTCCCGTGGAGATGTGGAACAGCGTGCTCGCGCGCAACGGCGGCGGCGCGTCGGAGCGCGGCGACTGCGACTTCGACGGCGCGATGCCGCACGCGCTCGTGCACAACGCCGCCAGCGACGAGTCGTGTCCTTTCTCGGAGCCGGGCAGCCTCGTCGGCATCGACCCGCAGCTCGGTCCGCTCGAAGGCCACGGCGGGCCGACGATCACGCAGATGCCGCTCGCCGGAAGCCCGCTGCTCGATGCGGCGGACGACGCCGTCTGCCGCGCGATCGACCAGCGCGGCGCGCCGCGTCCCAACGACGGCGACGGCGACGGCGTCGCGCACTGCGACATCGGCGCCGTGGAGGCGCCCGAGCCCGCCGCCGCGCTCGCGGCCGCGGCGTCGGCGGCGGGGCTGGCGCTCGCCGTGCGCGCGCGCTTCCGGAACCGCTAGGAGACGATTCGAGCGTCGGTCTCCGCCGGCATGCGCTATCCCCGAACCGACGATGCTCGACGAGCTCGCCATCATGACCGCGCTGATCCTGCTGAACGGCGTCTTCGCCGGAGCGGAGATCGCGCTGATCGCGCTGCGGCGCACGCGCCTGCGCGAGCTGGCTGCGCAGGGCAGCCGCCGCGCGCGCGCCGCGCTGGCGCTGAAGGACCAGCCCGAGCGCCTGCTCGCGACGGTGCAGATCGGGATCACCGCGGTGGGCGCGACGGCGGCGGCCTACGGCGGCAACACCTTCGCGGTGGACCTCGCGCCGCTGCTGGAGGAGCT
Source organism: Pseudomonadota bacterium (assembly GCA_003576805.1). Taxonomy (GTDB): domain Bacteria; phylum Myxococcota_A; class UBA9160; order UBA9160; family PR03; genus PR03. The sequence goes on from QEVM01000083.1 coordinate 4,615, forward strand.
CGGCTTCGGCGCCTACGCGAACGACGCCGCCTTCGTCGCGGTCGTCGTGATCATCACCTTCCTGTCGGTCGTGCTGGGCGAGCTGGTGCCGAAGTCGCTCGCGCTCCACTCGGCGGAGACGTACGGCCTGCTGGTGTCGCCGCCGCTGCTCGGCGTGGCGCGCATCATGCGGCCGCTCGTCTGGGTGCTGACGACGACCGCCAACGCCGTGCTGCGGCTGTTCCGCGACCAGACCACCTTCACCGAAGCGCGTCACTCGCCCGAGGAGCTGCAGCAGTTCGTCGAGGACGCGACCGCCTCGGGGACGCTCGACGTGCACGCCGGCGAGATCGCGTCGCGCGCCTTCGACTTCGGCGACATCAACGTCGGCTCGGTGATGGTGCCGCGCCGGCAGATCCGCGCGCTCGACGTCGCCGCCAAGCGCGAGGACCTCGTCGCCACGCTGCGCGAAGGCGGCTACGCGCGCTACCCGGTTCACGAAGGCGAGCTGGATCGCGTGATCGGCTACGTCGTCGCGCGCGACGCGCTCGGCGCGCTCGCCGCCGGCGGCGAGTTCCGGCTGCGCGACCACGTCCGCGCGCTGCACTTCTTTCCCGAGAACACGCTCGCGATCGCGGCGCTGCGCGAGCTGCAGCGCCGGCGCACGCAGCTCGCGCTCGTCGTCGACGAGCTCGGCGCCGTCGTCGGTCTCGTCACGATCGAGGACCTGGTCGAGGAGCTGGTCGGCGAGATCGTGAGCGAGCACGGCGAGCCGCCGCGCGAGATCCTGCCCGAGGCCGACGGCAGCTATCTGGTGCAGGGCTCCGCAGCCGTGCACGAGGTGAACCGCGCGCTCGGCCTCTCGCTGCCGGAAGGCGAGAGCTGGGACACGATCGGCGGCCTGTGCATCGCGCAGCGCGGCTGGATCCCGCAGGCGGGCGAACGCTTCGAGCTCGACGGCGGCGTGTCGATCGAGGTCGTCGAGGTGTCGCCGCGCCGCGTGAAGACCGTGCGGATCGCGAAGCGCGCGGAAGAGCAGCCGTGAGGAGCTGCGGGGCCGGCGGATGGCAGAGCAGGTCGCGCACATCCGCCGAGTCGCGTGGCGTCGTACATCGAAACAGTACGCTCCGCGAGGACACGATGAGCGCGATCGACGGCGCCCGGGCCACCCGGCTCGACGAGCACCTCTCCGACGAAGCCGTCGTGGCGCGCGTGCGCGACGGCGCGATCCACCTCTTCGAGCTCGTGATGCGGCGCAACAATCGCCGCATCTACCGCGCGGCACGAGCGATCCTGCGCGACGACGCCGAGGCCGAGGACGTCTTGCAGCAGACGTACGTGCAGGCGTTCGCGCGGCTCGATCAGTGGAAGGCGCGCGGCGGCTTCGGTGCGTGGCTGACCGGCATCGCGGTGCACGAAGCGCTCGCCCGGCTGCGGCGGCGCAATCGCGAGGCGCCCTCGGACCTGGCCTCCGACGGCGCGCCGAGCCGCGAGCGGCTCGGCGCCGATCCCGAGCGCGAGGCCGCGCGGGGCGAGCTGCAACGCGTCCTCGAAGACGCGATCGATGCGCTCCCCGAGCCGCTGCGGGTGGTGGTGGTGCTCCGCGACGTCGAGGGCCTCTCGACGGCGGAGGCGGCCGCCTCGCTGAGCGTCTCGGAAGAGGCGGTGCGGACGCGGCTGCACCGCGCGCGCGCCGCGCTGCGCTGCGTTCTCCGCGGGCGCATCGGCGAGTGGGATGCAGCCTTCCCGTTCTTCGCGCCCCGCTGCGATCGCGTGGTGGCCGCAGTCCTGCTCCGCATCGGGCAGACGGCGGCCCCGTAACGTTTCGCCGCGTCGTGACTCTCCTCCACAGCAGGAGGAGAGACACGATGGAAGCTCGGGCGATGCGATGGCTCGGCTTGGCTGGCTTGGCTGCCCTGCTGCTCGCGGCGACGCCCGCCGAAGCGAAGAAGCGCGCTGGCGACGACGACTACGACGCCGCCGTCGACCGCAAGGCAGCGGGCACCATCGAGCGCGGCCGCCGAATCTTCCGCTACGACACCTTCGGCGACGAGGAGTTCTGGGGCGACGCGCTGCGACTGCACGAAGCGATCGCGGGCGAGGCGAACGGCGGCGTCGGTCCGGGCCTCTCGCCGCGCGCCGCGCTCGCACTCGGCCTGCGCGTCGACCGCGACGCGCTTCCGCAGCGGTTGAAGGCGGCGCTCGTCGCGGGCCGCGTGGATCTCGACGATCCCGCGACCACGCTCGCGCTGCTGAAGCTCGAAGCGGTGCTCGGCGTGCGAGGCTTCTTCGACGCGCAGGGCGCGCTGCGCTCGGTCGGCATCCAGTGCGCGCTCTGCCACTCGACCGTCGACGACTCGTTCGCGCCGGGCATCGGACGCCGGCGCGACGGGTTCGCCAATCGCGACCTCGACGTCGGCGCGATCGTCGCGCTCGCGCCGAGCGTCACGCCGATCGCCGCGCTGCTCGAGGTCGACGAGGCGACGGTGCGCGACGTGCTGCGAAGCTGGGGGCCCGGCAAGTTCGACGCCCAGCTGCTGTTCGACGGCCAGGCGTTCCGCCCCGACGGCCGCTCCGCCGCGACGCTGATCCCGCCCGCCTTCGGGCTCGCGGGCGTGAACCTCCACACGTCGACGGGCTGGGGCTCCGTCACGCATTGGAACGCGGCGGTCGCGACGCTCGAGATGCATGGCAAGGGGACGTTCTTCGATCCGCGCCTCGCGGATCCGGCGCGCTTCCCGGTCGCCGCGCGAAACGGGTTCGACGACGTGCGCGACACGCCGGATCTCGTCACGGCCAAGCTCCCAGCGCTGCACCTCTATCAGCTCGCGCTGCCGGCGCCCCGGCCGCCGCGCGGCAGCTTCGACGAGGCCGCGGCGGCGCGCGGCCGCGCCCTGTTCGAAGGCAAAGCCCAGTGCGCTCGCTGTCACGTGCCGCCGCTCTACACCGAGCCCGGCTGGAACCTGCACACCGCCGACGAGATCGGGATCGACGATTTCCAGGCGGAGCGCTCGCCCGACCGCCGCTACCGCACGAGCCCGCTGCGCGGCCTCTGGACGCACACGAAGGGAGGCTTCTATCACGACGGCCGCTTCGCCGAGCTCGGCGACGTCGTCGCGCACTACGACGCGACGTTCGGACTGCGTCTCGACGCAGCCGAGAAGAACGATCTGGTGGAGTTCTTGCGATCGCTTTGAAGAATCGACAGGCAGGCGGGTCGGCTGGACGCGTCCGCGTCAACGTCTAGTGTCGTCTGATGTCGGACGATCTCCGCGATCCGGACTGATCCGCGTCCCATCGGGTACGCCGCGAGCGCACGTGCTGATCGCGATGGGTCAGTCCGCCGAGGAGCTGCGCGCCGCGCGCGCATACCTCGACGCGACGTGAACTGATCGTGCGAGACGCGAACTAACGCAACTCGCGCTTCAGGATCTTCCCGGTCGGGCCCTTCGGCAGCGCTTCCACGATCTGCACGACGCGCGGGTACTTGTACGCCGCGAGCCGCTCCTTGCACCACGCGACGAGGTCCTGCTCGCTCGCCTGCTGGCCGGGCTTCAGCGCGACGACCGCCTTCACCTCCTCGCCGTGGCTGTCGTGCGGGATGCCGACGACGGCGGCCTCGGCGACGGCGGGGTGCGCGTAGAGCACCTCCTCGACCTCGCGCGGATACACGTTGAAGCCGCCGCGCAGGATCATGTCCTTCTTGCGGTCCACGATGAAGTAGCAGCCGTCGGCGTCGCGGTAGCCGATGTCGCCGCTGTGGAACCAGCCGTTCTTCAGCGCCTCCTTGTTGGCGTCGGGGCGGTTCCAGTAGCCCTTCATCACGTTGTGGCCGCGGATCACGATCTCGCCGCGCTCGCCGTCGGGCAGCAGGTTGTCGTGCTCGTCGACGACGCCCATCTCGACGCCCCACACCGGCCAGCCGATCGAGCCGACCTTCCGCGGCTTGCCGAGCATCGTGAAGCTCGCGACGGGCGACGTCTCGGAGAGCCCGAAGCCCTCGAGCACCTGCACGCCGAAGCGCTGCTCGAAGGCGCTCATCACCTCGACCGGCATGGGCGCGCCGCCGGTCAGGCAGTAGCGCAGCGCGCGGAGGTCGTAGTCGCGCTCGCGCTCGTGGTGGAGCAGCGCGAAGTACATGGTCGGGACGCCCGCGAAGAGCGACACGCGATCGCGTTCCATGATCTCGTACGCCTTCTTCGGCTCGAAGCGCGGCAGCAGCGTGAAGGTGCCGCCCCGCGCGATCGTGGCGTTCTGGATGCAGGTCTGTCCGAACGAGTGGAAGAGCGGCAGCGTCGCCATCGCGACGAACTCGTCCGGGTCCTGCGGCGCGATGAGGCGCGGCACGACGAACGCGCAGTTCACGAACAGATTCGAGTGCGTGAGCTCGGCGCCCTTGGGCTTTCCGGTCGTGCCCGAGGTGTAGAGGATCACGGCGGTCTGGCCGGGCGGCGTCTGCTCGAGCGCGGCGACGGGCGCCGACTCTTGCATCTCTTCCAGCGTGCCGGGCGTCGCGTCGCCGCTGCCGGCCAGCACCAGCGGCACTCCCGCCTCGTCGGCGCCCGCCTGCGCCACGTTCGCGAAGAACGGGTGCGCGATCAGCAGGCGCGCCTCCGCGTCGGCGAGGAAGTACGCGACCTCGGGCGCCGCGGCGAGCACGTTGATGGGCACCACCGCCGCGCCGGCGTAGAGGATCCCGAAGTAAGCGATCGTGAACTCCGGCACGTTCGGGACGAGCAGCGCGACCTTCTCGCCGGGCTGGATGCCGCGCTCGCGCAGCGCCGTCGCGACGCCGCGCGCCGCGCGGTCGAGCTGCGCGTAGGTGAGGACGCGGTCGTCCATGCGGATGGCCGCGTGCCGCGGCCGTTCGGCCGCAGCGGCCTGCAGGATCGTGCCGAGATTGAGACTCATCGGGGGGCGCCTCCGGAAGAGGCGTCTAGCTTGCCATGCGGGGGAGCGGGGCGCTGCCGCGCACAGTGCGCGCCGCTACTGGCGGACTTGCGTGCGGTCGGCGCGCTCGGCGCGGGCGAGCGCGTTGCGCGCGCTGCGGTGCGCGAGCCAGGCGAGCGCGGCGAGCGCGACGCCGACCGTCGCGGTCGTGTCCGGCTCGGGCGCCGTCCAGACGTCGCAGTCGCTGGCGTCGCACTGGCGCCACGCGAGGCGGTCGCCGTCGATCACGACGTCGACGTCGTCGACGTCGTTGTCGGTGAGCTGCTCCGGCGTCTCGAGATTCCAGGAGCGCCAGATCTCGTAGTCGCCGTCGCCGTTCGCGATCCACACCAGCGTGCGCCCGGAGACGGCGAGGACCACGTCGTCGTACGCGTTGTTGGTGAGCGGCGACGGCGCGACGTCGCCCTCCTCCCACGTGTAGATCTCCCAGTCGTTGCCGTCCCAGTGCTCCCACGCGATCAGGTTGCCGGCGATCACGGGATCGGTGTCGCGCAGGTTGTCGTTGGTCACCTGCCAGTACGGGAAGTCGGCGGCCGGGTCGTAGCGCCAGATCTCCTCGGTGCTGCCGCTGCCCTGCACCCACGCGATGCGGTTGCGCCAGATGACGGGTCGCTCGTCGGTCGTCTCGTTGTCGAACGGCGAGATCTGGTACACGCCCGGCAGATCCGGGTGCTGGGGCAGGAAGGCGAAGACGTCGGTGCCCGCGTCGGAGCGGAGCACCCAGGCGAGGCCGCCCTCCGGGCCCGAGATCACCGGCGGATCCTGCTCCCACGTATCGCCGGTGACCTGGCCCGGCGCCGGCAGCAGGAAGATCTCCTCGCTCTCGAACGAGTCGCCGAGCCACGCGGTGAAGACGCTCGCGACCACGGGGAAGCGGTCTTCCTGCTCGTTGTTGGTGAGGTAGCTGAGCGTGCGCGCCTCGGTGTGGTAGCGGATCAGCTCGAAGTCGTTGCCGTCGTGCTGCTGCCAGACGACGACCGGGCCGTCGATCGCGGGCGCCTCGTCGCGCAGGCCGTTGAAGCTGAGCTGGCGCGTCTCGAGTCCGTCCCAGAGCAGGATCTCGGCGTCATTGCCGTCCCCGCTCTGCCACACGACGCGGCGACCTTCGATGCGCGGCGGGTGGTCCATGATCGCGTCGTCGGTGAGCGGCTGCGCCACCAGCATCGGTCCGGCGGCCGCGGCGGGCAGCGCGACGGCGCACAGCAGCGCGGCGCCGACCCATCGGGCGGCTCGCGACGTCGCCGGGCGCCGGTCTCCGCACTGCATCCAGCAAGGCATCGGCAGAACGCCGCACCAGGCTTGAGCCACCGATCGCGATCCGGGTCGCGGTCTAGACGGGGAGGTCCGCGCGGCCGAAGAGCGACTCGAGCGCGAGCCCGCGCGCCGCGAAGGCGTCCGCAGCGCCTTCGCCGCGGTCCACGATGCACAGCACGCGCGCGACCTTGCCGCCCGCCTCCTCGACCGCCGCCAGGGCGTCGAGCGTCGAGCCGCCGGTCGTCATCGTGTCCTCGACGAGCGCCACCGACTGGCCAGTCGCGAAGGCGCCCTCGATGCGCTTGCCGAGGCCGTGCTTCTTGGCCTCTTTGCGCACGAAGAAGCCGGCCAGGTCGCGCCACGAGCCGCCGGCCTGCGCGGCCGCGAGCAGCACGGCGGACACCACCGGCACCGCCGCGACGACCATGCCGCCGACCGCGTCGACGCGCGGGCCGCCGGCCAGCTTCTCGAAGAGCAGCCGCCCCGCCAGCTCGATCCCGCGCGGCCGCATCAGCGTCGTGCGCAGGTCGAGGTAGAAGTCGCTCTCCTTGCCGCTCGACAGCGTCACCTTCCGCCGCTCGAACGAATGGCGGACGATCAGCTCGAGCAGCTCGTCGCGCTCGCTGCGTGCGTTCATTGTTTGCGCGCCCCCAACGCGTACTCGGCGATCAGCTTGGTGTGCAGCTCGCTGGTGCCCTCGCCGAACTCCATCGCCTTCGCTTCGAGCAGGATGCGGCCGATCTCGTACTCCGCCGAGAGGCCGTAGCCGCCGAAGATCTGGATGCCGTCGAGCGCGTTCGCGACCGCCGCCTGGCTCGCGAGCAGCTTCGCCATCGACGCCTCCATCGAGCAGCGCGGGGTGCCGGCGTCCTTCATGCGCCCGAGCTGGTACACGACGTGCCGCGCCTGCTGCAGGCGGCAGATCATGTCGGTGATCTTCTGCTGGATCAGCTGGAACTCGCCGATCCGCTGGCCGAACGCCTCGCGCTCGAGCGCGTACGGAATCGCGAGGTCGACGCAGCGCTGCGCCTGCCCGATCTGGCGCGCCGCGACCGAGAAGCGCCCCATGTCGAGCGCGGAGCCGAGCACGGGGAAGCCCTGGCCCGGCGCGCCGAGCAGCGCGTCGTCGGGCACGAAGGCGTCCTGGAAGTGCACCTCGGCGAGGTTGTCGCGCTGCAGCGTGCGCATCGGGAACTCGCCGATCGTGATGCCCTCGGTCGCCTTCGGATCGACCAGGAACGCGGTGACCCCCTTGTGCTTCTGCTCGCGGTCGATCGACGCCACCACGAAGAAGAGCCCGGCGTGCGCCGCGTGCGAGATGAACACCTTCGAGCCGGTGAGCCGCCAGCCGCCGTCGGCGCGCCGCGCGACGGTCGCCATGTTGCCGAGGTCGGTGCCGCCGCCCGGCTCGGTGAGACACGCCGACGTGATCAGCTCGCCGCGCGCGATCGCGCGCAGCCAGCGGTCCTTCTGCGCGGGCGTGCCGTACTTCAGGATCGAGCCCACGACGAGGGAGTTGGTCACCGAGATCACCGACGCGACGACCCAGTCGACGCGCGCGATCTCCTCGCAGATCAGGCCGTACGTCATGACGTCCACGAACGAGCCGCCGTACTCCTCGGGCACCATCGGCGCGAAGTAGCCGAGCGGCACCAGCTTGCGGATCAGCTCGGTCGGATAGCGGCTGGCGCGCTCGTGCTCCTCGACGTGGGGAAGGATCTCCTTCTCCGCGAACTCCCGGACCGAGCGGCGCACCAGGCGCTGCTCCTCGGTCAGGTCGAAGTCCATCATGCGGTCGAGGGGCGACGTCACGCTGCGGGCTCCAGCTCGGATCGCTGCGCGACGGATCGCTCGCGAGATCCGGCGCGGCCGGCGAGGGCGATCGGACGGCGGTCGATCGGGTCGGGCGGTGGGCGCAGAGTAGCCTGGACGCCCGGGGCCGACTCCCCTAGCTTCCGCCTCCCTTCGAGCCAGGCCGGAGACGCGCGCCGTGAAGAAGAATGCCGATCTCTCGCACCGCAACCGCAGCAAGACCAAGCGCCACCGCGCCAAGCTGAAGGCCAAGCACCAGCGCGTGCGCCGGCGCCGCAGCTCGGGCCACCGCAGCACCTACCGCTAGCCTCGCCCCTCGGGCGGCGTCCCGAGGTTCCGCATGAGCGCGTTCAGCTTCCATCTCCACGGCCGCGACGGCGCGGCGCGGGCGGGCGTGTTCGTGACGCCGCACGGGCCGCTGCACACGCCCGCCTTCATGCCGGTCGGCACGCACGGCGCCGTGAAGGCGATGACGCCGGCGCAGGTCGCCGCGACGGGCGCCGAGATGGTGCTCGCCAACACCTATCACCTCGCGCTGCGTCCGGGCGAAGGCCTCGTCGCGAAGCTCGGCGGGCTGCACGGCTTCATGCGCTGGAGCGGCCCGATCCTCACCGACAGCGGCGGCTTCCAGGTCTTCTCGCTGCCCAAGAAGGAGATCAGCGACAAGGGCGTGCGCTTCCAGAACGAGGTGACTGGCGACGCGATGGAGCTGACGCCCGAGCGCTCGATCGAGATCCAGAACGCGCTCGGCGCCGACGTCATCATGGCGTTCGACGAGTGCACGCCGTATCCCGCCGACGAGAAGCTCGCCGCGACCGGCGTGCGCCGCACGCTGTCGTGGATGGAGCGCTGCGTGCGCGCACACCAGCGCACGGATCAGGCGCTCTTCGGCATCGTACAGGGAAGCGTGTACGAGCACCTGCGGGCGCGTTGCGCGGAGTCCCTCGTCGCGATGGACCTCGTCGGCTACGCGATCGGCGGCGTGTCGGTCGGCGAGGGCCACGATCTGCTCTGCAAGATCACGTCGTTCAGCGCGCCGCTGCTGCCCGAGGACAAGCCCCGCTACCTGATGGGCGTCGGACTGCCCGAGGACCTCGTCGCCGCGATCGGCTACGGCATGGACATGTTCGACTGCGTGATCCCGACGCGCTTCGCGCGCTCGGGCGTCGCGTTCACCGCGCGCGGCCGGATCCGCCTCACCAACCGCCGCTATCGCCGGGACGGCTATCCGATCGACGTGTCGTGCGACTGCGAGGCCTGCGCCGGCGGCTTCGCGCGCGCCTATGTGCACCACCTCTTCGCCGCGAACGAGATCCTCTCCGCCATCCTGGTGTCGATCCACAACGTGCGCTTCTACGAGAAGCTCGTGCAGGGCGCGCGACAGGCGATCCTGGCGGGCTGCTACGACGACTGGCGCCGCGAGTTCCTCGCGGGCTACGCGGCGGACGCGAGCGCGGAGTAGGCGCGACCCACGCGCGTCCGATGTAAACGCTGCAATCGCGCAGCGCCGATTCACTCGCAAGTCGACGCAGCGGCGCTGGCTCGCGCACGCTGCGGCGTTCTAGACGGCACGCGCCTTGCTTTCTCCTTCTTCCATCGAAGAAGGAGTCCGTCATGAAGTTGCGTTCGTTCCTTGCGGTCGGGTTCAGCGCGCTCGCATTCACGATCGCGTGCGACAGCGCCGAGAATCGGGCCGAGACACGTCAGGACGTATCGGAAGCGCGCCAGGAAGGCGCCGAGGAAATCCGCGAGGCTCGCCGCGAGGCGGGCGAGCAGCGCGCCGAGGCCCAGCGCGACGTGCGCGAGGAGATGCGCGAGGGCGGCGACGTCGGGGAGGCTACGCAGGAGGCCGCGGAGGAGACCGCGCAGGCGCAGTACGACGTCACGATCTCGCAGCTCGAAGCCGAGCACCGCGTGGCGATCCAGAAGTGCGAGGGCCTCGCGGGCGACGCCCAGGAGCAGTGCAAGCGCGACGCAGACGCCAAGCTCGAGACCGGTCGCCAGCACGCTCGCACGATGCTCGAGGGCCAGACCGACTAGCCTTTCGCGCGAGACATTCAGCGCGCGCGCTCCGCTTCTCGTCCGAGCCAGGACGGCGAAGCGGAGCGCCGCGCGCAGCCGCGCGGCTCCGAGACGTCGGCCGAGGGTGCTAGGATGCGCGCCCCGCCAACGGCGAGGAGCCATCCGATGAGCGACGTCACGATCACCAAGACCGAGCGCAACGGCCGCATGTACGCGAGCACGGGCTCGGCGTGGGAGCCGGTCGTCGGGTACAGCCGCGCCGTCCGCACGCGCGACGTGATCACGGTGACGGGCACCGTCGGGATCGGCGCGGACGGCCGCTTCCCGGACGGCGTCGCGGCGCAGACGCGCCGCGCGCTCGAGATCGTGCTCGCGGCGGTCGAGGCGCTCGGCGGCAAGAAGACGGACGTGGTGCGCACGCGCCTGTTCGTCACCGACATCTCGCAGTGGGAGGCCGTCGGCAAGGTCCACGGCGAAGTCTTCGCCGACGTGCGCCCGGCGACGACGATGGTCGAGGTCGCGAAGCTGATCGACGACGCCGCGCTGATCGAGATCGAGGCCGACGCGATCGTCCTCTAGCATCGCGGCCGTGCTCGACCTCTACGACCCCGAAACCTACGTCGCCGGCACGCCGCTCGCGGAGTTCGCGCGGCTGCGGCGCGAGGATCCGGTCCACTGGCAGCCGACGCCCGGCGGCGACGGCTACTGGATGGTGCTGCGGCACGCCGACGTGGTGCGGGTGTCGCGCGATCCCGAGACGTGGTCGTCGGCGCGCGGCTTCGTGGTGATCGAGCCGTTGACCGAGGCGCAGCTCGGGATGATGCGCTTCACGTTGCTCGGCATGGATCCGCCCGAGCACGCCAAGTACCGGCGCATGCTGCTGCACTCGTTCACGCCGCGCATGATCGCGGCGCTCGAGCCGCGCATCCGCGCGATCGCGCGCGGCATCATGGCGCGCGCCGCGGAGCGGCGGGACGTCGACTTCGTGGAGGACGTCGCCGCCGACCTGCCCGTGCAGGTGATCGGCGAGCTGCTCGGCGTGCCGCCCGAGGACCGCCCGAAGCTGCGCGCGTGGGCGGCGCAGCTCACCGGCGCGCAGGACCCCGAGCTGAATCCGGGCGGCGACGCGGCGGCGCCCGAGGCGTCGATCGAGATGGCGATGTACGCGATGGGCCTGGCCGCGAGCCGGCGCGGCAAGACGGGCGCCGATCTCACCAGCGTCGCCGTCAACGCCGAGGTCGACGGCCGCGCGATGACCGACGCCGAGTACGGCAGCTTCTTCGTGCAGCTCGCGACCGCCGGCAACGACACGACGCGCAACCTGCTCTCCTCGGGCCTGCGCATTCTGCTCGAGCAGCCGCACGCGCTCGCGCTGCTGCGCGGCGATCCCGCCCGCATCCCGAGTGCGATCGAGGAGATGCTGCGCTTCGAGGGACCGCTGCACTACTTCCGGCGCACCGCGACGCGCGACGCCGAGCTCGGCGGCGCGCGCATCCGCGAAGGACAGCGCGTCGCGCTGGTCTACACGTCGGCCAATCGCGACGAGGCCGTGTTCACCGAGCCGGATCGCTTCGACGTCGCGCGCGACCCGAACCCGCACCTCTCGTTCGGGATCGGCGAGCACTTCTGCCTCGGCGCGGCGCTCGCGCGCCTCGAAGGGCGCGTGTTCTTCGAGGAGCTGCTCGCCGCGTTCGCGCGCATCGAGCCGGCCGGCGAGCCGCGCCGCCTGCGCTCCAATCTCAACAACGCGCTGAAGTCGCTGCCCGTGCGCCTGCACGCGGCGTGACGGAGGACTCCATGGCCGCAGCCGCCGCGCCCGCGCTTCCCACCGCGATCCATCTCGGCGACGACGAGCTGCCGTGGGTCGACGCCGGCCCCGGCACGAAGCTGAAGGTGCTGCTCGTGCGCGAGAAGGAAGGCCTCTGGATCATCCGCAACCGCTTCGAGGCGGGCGTCGCGGTGCAGACGCACCGCCACACCGGCCCGGTGTTCGGCTACACGATCGCCGGCGCGTGGAAGTACGCGGAGTACGACTACGTGAACCGCGCGGGCTCGTTCCTCTACGAGCCGGCCGGCTCGGTGCACACGCTCACCGTGCCGGAGACCAACACCGAGACGACCGACGTCTGGTTCCAGATGTACGGCTGCAACCTGAACCTCGACGCGGCGGGCAAGGTCGAGTCCGTGATCGACGGCCGCCTCGTGCTCGACTTCTACCTCGCCATGTGCGAGGCGCAGGGACTGCCGCGGCCGCCGGTGTTGGTCGAGTAGGCCTGCGTCAGGGCGCCGCGCTGCGCGCGAGCGGCTGCCAGATGCGCGCCGTCGGGCGCTCGCCCGACGCGAGCAGCAGCAGGCCGGCGATGACGTCGTCCTCCTCCGCGCCGGACGCCGCCGCGGCGCGCGAGACAGTGCGCCCCGCCGAGCCGATCGTCGCGGGCAGGTCGAGCTTCCACGCGCCGCGCTCGCGCACGAAGTCGGCGCGGAACGTCGAGGGCAGTCCCGACGCGAGCAGGTTCCCGCTCGCGCGATCGCCGCGCACCACCACGTCCGCGAGCTCGACGCGGGCGAGCCCGTCGCGATCGGCGACGCCGGCGCGAATGCCGTGCCCCACCAGCTCGCGCGGCGAGCCGTCCTTCGCGAGGAACTTCGGCTCGTAGTGCCGCAGCGCGAACACGACGAGCCGGCGTCCCGGCGGCTCGGCCGCGACCTCTTCGCGCTGCGCGTGCAGCGCGAGCGCGCGATTGCGCTGCCACTCGGGCAGCGACGCCGCCGAGAGCAGCGACGCGCCCGCGTCGGCGTCGCGCTGTGCGAGCGCGCGCAAGAAGCCGCGAAACGCCGCGTGCACTTGCGCGCGATCGGACGCCGCCGCGCCCGCCGGCGCGTGCAGCGACACGATCGCCGCCGCGATCGCCATCGCGATCCCGCGCCGCCATCCCCACACCTGCGATCGCCGACTCATCGCCCGCAACATGCCCATTTCCCGCGTAGCGAGCCAACGGCGAGCGGCGAGATCACAAGGCCGGTTACAGTGCGCGCATGGCTGGTCGTCAAGGCGCGTTCCTGTCTCCCGAAGAAGTGCTCCGCCGTCACACGGGCGGGCCGCGCTCGGGCGTGTTCACCGACGGCTCGTGCGAGGGCAATCCCGGCCCCGGCGGCTGGGGCGTCGTGTGGGTCGAGGACGACCGCATCGTGCGCGAGGCGCACGGCGCCGATCCGCAGACGACCAACAACCGCATGGAGCTGCGCGCGCTGATCGAGGCGTTCAAGATGCTGCCGCCCGATCAAGAGGCGGTCGTCTACTCGGACAGCCAGCTCTGCGTGAAGACGGTCACCGAGTGGGCGCCCGGCTGGGCGGCGCGCGGCTGGCGGCGCAAGACCGGCCCGATCGCGAACCTCGAGCTGGTGCAGGAGCTGTACGCGCTGGCGCGCTCGCGGCCGAAGGTGCGGCTGCAGTGGATCGCGGCGCACGACGGCTCGCGCTGGAACGAGTACGCCGACGCGCTCGCCACGACCTACCTGCGCGAAGGCTGAGCGCCGCTCAGCGCGGCGCGAGGTGCGCGGACGGCGCGCCCGGCGCGACGCGTCCGATGCGGCGCGCCGCCGCCTGCTCGCGCGCGACCTGCTTCGCGACCTCGAGCAGCCAGGCGGCGTACGGGACGTCGCCCGCGTAGTCGTGGAGGTCGCGGAAGACGCGCCGGAGGATCTGCTCGCACAGCCGCTCCGCGCTGCGGCGCTCGCCGGTGCGGCGCACGGCGAACGCGTAGACGCGCGGGAAGCTGGCCGCGTAGACGGCCTCGTAGGCGTCGCGGTCGCCGCCGACCGCGCGCTGGGTGAGAAAGGTGTCGGTCGTCATGAGCATGGTGCGCTCGTCTCGGCCGGGCCTCACCGGAAATACGCCGGCGATCCGTCCTTGGACGCCGTTCGGGGGCCCGCGAGTGAGTCGCTCTCTCCTCGGTTTCGGTTCCTCGGAGAAGAGCGCACGCGCGTCACCGCGCCACGAGATCGGTGTGAAAAGAGCGTGTCGGCGCTGCGGCGTTTGGTCGCGCGCGGTGCGCGCGCGTCCGCCCTCGGGCGGGGGAGGCCGGTGGGATGGTGGAGCCGAGCGGGATCGAACGGGTCGTCTCCCGCGGACATCCAGCGGCTTCTCGCGGGCTTGCGGGCTCGGCCGGGCCGAAGATCCGGTCCCTGTTCGGTCCCTACGGCCGGAGCGGCTAGGGAACCTCTGAACAACCGGCATCGCAGCGGCCGGAGGCAGAGGGATTGAGCGGTTGACGGAGCGGTGCTTCGCCCATTCGGGGCGTTTTCGG
>QEVM01000084.1 GCA_003576805.1 Pseudomonadota bacterium
CGCTCCGCCGCCGCGGCGGCGCGCGCCGCGTCCGCGACCGACGCCTGCGCGACGCGCGCGAGTCGCTCGCCGGTCGCGGGCTCCATCACGTCGGCCTGCGCGCCGCCCTCGGCCGCGCTGGCGCGCCCGTCGATCCACAGCTCCTGGACGTCCTGCATGCGGCGGACGTTAGGCGACGGCGGGGCGTCGAGGCAGACCCTGCGCGCTCACGCGAGGCGCAGCACACCGCGCTCGAGCAGGCCGGCGATCGCGACGCGAATGGTCGCGTCGTTCTCGGGGATCACGTCGAGGATGCGGCGCACGGTGAAGCCCGCTGCGGCGAGCTCGATCACCGCCTCTTCCGTCTTGCCGAGCGGCGTTCCGGTCTCGTCGAGCCGCTCGCGCACCAGCTCGAGACGCGCGGTCGGCGCGATCACCGGGCCCGACAGGCGCTGGCCCTCGTCGAGCATGCGCACCGCGTCGAGGATCGCCGCTTCGATCGCGAGCGTCGGCTTCGGACCCGTGCGCGTCGCGACGTTGCCGCGGAACTCGAAGAGGCCCTCGCGCCACGAGAAGATGCGCGCCAGCGCCTTCACGCCCTGCACCGAGCCGACCTGCGCCGACACCAGGAGCCCCTCTTCGAAGCAGACGCAGCCTTCCTCGACGCCGTGCGTGACGGTGAGCGTCCCGCGCTTCGAGAGGGCCGCGAACATTTGCAGCAGGCTCGCGCCGCCCAGCTCCTCGAGCGGGCCGCGGATGCCGGCGCGCTGCTCGGCGGCGTCTGCCTCCCGAATCTCCGCGACGAACTTCTGCACCTCGGCGCTGCGTTCGCCGGGGCGCAGCTCGACGGCCACCGCGCCGACCACGCCCTCGCCTTCGAGGTGGCGCACGACCTTGCCGGGCACCGTCATCGCCTCGCCGGTGGCCGGGTGCACCAGCGAGACGTGCACGTCACGGCCCACGGGCAGCTCGTCGCCGTCGACCGAGAGCAGGACGCCGGTGTGGCTCACGTCGCGCGTGCGGCCGCTCAGCGCCTTCCCGGTCGGCGCCTGCACCTGCACTGCGACGCGCGTCGCGGCGCGCTCGGCGCGCGCCTTGAACGTGCGCTCGTTCGGGTCGCTCTCGTCCGGCGTCTGCGACGTCGTCTCGAAGCCTTCGAGCGCAGCCCCGTCCTCGGCCTCGCCGAAATCGAAGTCGCCCTCGCCCTCCGCGAGCGCGTCGACGTCGTCGCCCGCGAGCAGCCCGTCCGCGGCCGGCTGCGGCGCGCGCTCGGCGCGCTCGCGCAGCGGCTCCAACTTTTCGCGCAGCTCCGGCGCGCCGTCGAGGAACTGCACCGCGACGCAGCCGCCGGCCGCGTGCACCACCTCCGCGGCAAGGACGTGCTTGGCGCCCGCGAACGGCGCCTCGAGCACGACCTCCACCACCTCGCGCATCTCGAACGCGTCGCTCGACGCGATCATCGCTCCGCCGCGCGAGAGGTTGCGCGCGTACTCCCCCGCGAACGCCTTCGGATCGTCGAAGACGAGGTGCAGGCGGCGCGCATGTCCAGCGGAAGCGTCCGAGGTGGCAGCCATGGTTCCCCGGGCGCGTATCGGCGCGGCAGCCGTCGGGCCTTACCGTGCGCCGGAGGCGGTTCTCCGGCGCGATGGCGGCGTCACCGCCGCCGCGACGAGCGCTTCGAAGAGCCGCCGCTGGCGCCCGTCCGGCTCCGCGATCTGGAGCTCCGGATGCCACTGGATCGCCCACAAGGCGGGATGCTCGTCCAGCTCGACCGCCTCGACGGTCCCGTCCTCCGCCCACGCGACCGCGCGCAGACCGGCCCCGAGGCGATCGACGGCCTGATGGTGCCACGACGCGACCCGCAGCGGCTCGGCGCCGACGACCGCGGCGAGCCGCGACTGCGGTGCGACGCGCACGTCGTGGTGCGTGTGCCGCTCCGACGAGACGCGGTGCGCGACGGCCTCGCCGACGACGTCGGGCAGGTGCACGTGCAGATCGCCGCCGCGCGCGACGTTGAGCACTTGCAGGCCGCGGCAGATCGCGAGCGTCGGCGTGCGCCGCGCGATGCACTGGCGCACCAGCTCGACCTCGAAGGCGTCGCGCTCCGGACACGTCGAGTACTGCGCGTCGTGCCCGCTCGCGCCGCCGAACAGCGCCGGGTCGATGTCGCCGCCGCCGCACAGCAGCACGCCGTCGAGCGCTTCGAGCAGCGCGGCGGGGTCTTCGTCGCCCGGCGGGAGCAGCAGCGGACGGCCGCCCGACGCGCGCACCGCGTCCACGTAGCTCGCGGGCACGAAGAAGCGCGGACGGTCCTCGCCGTCGCGGTGGTAGGTCGTGACCCCGATCAGTGGCCGGCGCATCTCAGATGCGTTCGAAGTAGCGGGCGCGCTCGTGATCGGTGACGGCGATTTCGTGCGCCGCGAGCTCGGTGCGCGCGAAGTGCAGCAGGTGGTCCACGACCGCGTCGCCGAACGCCTCGCGCGCGAACACGCTGCGCTCGAGCTCCGCGATCGACTCGGTCATCGAGTGCGGCACGCGCGGCAGCTCGCCCGCGACGTAGGCGTCGCCGCTGAACGGCGCGCCCGGATCGCGCTTGTGCGCGATCCCGTCGAGCCCGGCCGCCAGCAGCGCCGCGTACACGACGTACGGATTGGCGTCCGCGCCCGGGATGCGGCACTCGACCCGCAGCGCGGGGCCGTGACCGACGACGCGGAAGCCGGCGGTGCGGTTGTCGACGCTCCAGGTGATGCGCGTCGGCGCGAAGGTGCCCTCGCGATAGCGCTTGTACGAGTTGACGGTCGGCGCGAAGCACCAAGCGAGCTCGCGCGCGTGCGCGAGCAGCCCGCCGATGAAGTGGCGGAACGTCGGCGACGGGTCGCCCGCCGGCGCGAAGACGGGCTGGTCGCGGTCGTTCCACAGGCTCATGTGCACGTGCAGCGACGAGCCCGCGAACGACGCGTTCCACTTCGCCATGAAGGTCAGCGAGTGGCCGTGCGCCGCCGCGATCTCCTTCGCCGCCGTCTTGTAGAGCACGTGGCGGTCGGCCATCTCGAGCGCTTCGGCGTAGCGCAGGTTGATCTCGTGCTGGCCCGGCCCCCACTCGCCCTTCGAGAACTCGACGGGGATGCCCGAGGCGTCGATCAGCCGGCGGATCGATCCCACCACGGGCTCGGCGTAGGTGCCGGAGAGGACGTGATAGTCCTCGATGTAGTCGCCGGCGGTGCGCAGCGCCTGGTAGTGCTTGGCGCGCGCCTCGCCGTAGGTGTCGCGGAACAGGAAGAACTCGAGCTCGCTGGCCATCTTCGCGGTGAAGCCGGCTGCGCGCAGGCGCTCGAGCTGGCGGCGCAGCATCGAGCGCGGAGCGACCGGAATCAGGTCGCCGCTGCGGTCGTCCACGCAGTCGCACAGCACCACGGCGGTGCGATCGAGCCACGCCGCGACGCGCAGCGTGCCGAGGTCGGGGACGGCGCGCAGATCGCCGTAGCCGGCGGCCCAGTTGGTGAACGCGTAGCCGGGCGTCGGGTCCATCTCCATGTCGCACGCGAGCAGGTAGTCGCACACGTGCATGCCGTGGCCGGCGATGGACTCGAGGAAGAACGGCGCGTGGATGCGCTTGCCGACGAGGCGGCCGTAGAGGTCGGGGATCGCCGTCACGACCGTGTCGATGCGCCCCGCCTCGACCTCGCGCACGAGCTCCTCGGGTCGCAGCCGGCCGCGCTCGGACAACGCTCAGCCTCCCGCGACCGGGTCTTCGTCCGCCTCGATCGGCCGGAACAGCGAGAGCTGCGGCGGCTCGCTCTCGGCGTCGACCGGAATCGGGTAGTCGTCGGAGAAGCAGGCGTCGCAGATGCCGTGCTTGAGGTGGCGCGAGGCCTGCCGCAGGCCTTCGAGCGAGAGGTAGCCGAGCGTGTCGGCGCCGAGCACCTGGCGGATCTCCTCGACGGAGTGCCGGTACGCGATCAGCTCCTCGCGCGTCGGCGTGTCGATCCCGTAGTGACACGGCCCGATGTTGGGCGGCGACGAGACGCGCACGTGCACCTCGGTCGCGCCCGCCTGGCGGATCAGCCCGACCAGCTTGAGCAGCGTCGTGCCGCGCACGATCGAGTCCTCGACCAGCACCACGCGCTTGCCGCCGACCAGCCCCTTCGGCGCGTTGTGCTTGATGCGCACGCGGAAGTCGCGGATCGAGGCCGACGGCTCGATGAAGGTGCGCTTCACGTACTGGTTGCGGATCAGCGCCGTCTCGTACGGGATGCCCGACTCCTCGGCGTAGCCGAGCGCCGCCGCGTTCCCCGAGTCGAGCACCGGCACGATCATGTCGGCCGGCACCGGGTTCTCGCGCGCCAGGATGCGGCCGAGCTCCTTGCGGAACTGGTAGACGCTGTGGCCGATCACGTTGGAGTCGGGCCGCGCGAAGTAGATCTGCTCGAAGATGCAGAAGGCTTGGCGCGGCGCGCGCGCGAACGGGCGCAGCGTGCGCAGCCGGCCGCGGCGGATCACGACGACCTCGCCGGGCTCGAGGTCGCGCTCGAACTCGGCGCCGATCAGGTCGAACGCGCACGTTTCGCTCGCGACGATCCAGGCGCCGCCGAGCCGCGCCAGCGAGAGCGGCCGGAAGCCGAACGGGTCGCGCGCCGCGACCAGCGCGTCGTCGGTCAGCATGACCAGGCTGTAGGCGCCCTTCACGCGCGAGAGCGCGTCGATCAGGCGGTCCTCGGGGCTGCTCTCGCGCGAGCGCGCCAGCAGGTGGACGATCACCTCCGAGTCCGACGTGGAGGTGAGGATCGAGCCCCGCCCTTCCAGCTCGCGGCGGATCGCGCCCGCGTTGACCAGGTTGCCGTTGTGCGCGAGCGCGAGCGGGCCGCCGTCGGTGGTGGCGCAGAAGGGCTGCGCGTTGCGCAAACTCGACTCGCCCGTGGTCGAGTAGCGCACGTGGCCGACCGCGTGCCGGCCCGGCAGCAGGCGCAGGATCTTCTCGTGGAACACGTCGCCGACGAGGCCCATCGCGCGGTGGACGAAGTGCTCCTTGCCGTTGGAGGTCGCGATGCCGGCGCTCTCCTGCCCGCGGTGCTGCAGCGCGTACAGGCCGAGGTAGGTGAGGTGCGCCGCTTCGGGATGGCCGTGCACGCCGAACACGCCGCACGCGTCGTGATAGCGATCGGCCTCGCGCGCGGTCGTGAGCCGCGCGGCGGCGTCGCTGCCGACCAGCTGTTCGAGCGGAGACTTCATCGACGGCACCCCCGGCGCGGAATCCGCGGATCCATGGCTCAGGCCGACTCGAGGCGGCGCGGGATCCCGCGCGCGAACGTCGCTTGGAGAGTAGCCAGCTCCACGTCGATCCACGCGGCCCCGCCCGCCGGACCGATCACCAGGCGGTCGCCGCCGGTGGCGCCGATCGCGCGCGCCGGCACGCCGGCCGCGGCCGCACGAGCGAGCAATGCGTCCGCATCCGCGGTCGCGACGACGACGCGCCCCGTCGACTCGCCGAAGAGCAGCGCGTCGGCGCGGATGGCGTCGGCGAGCGCGACGCGGCAGCCGATGCGCAAGTCCGCCGGACCCGTGAAGCCGCACTCCGCGAGCGCGACCGCGAGCCCGCCGCTGCCGACGTCGTGCGCGCTGCGCACGAGGCCCGCCGCGATCGTGTCGGCGAGCAGCCCGTGAAGCCGCTTCTCGTGCGCGAGATCGACCGCGGGCGGCAGGCCCGCCTCGAGATCGCGCCGCAGCGCGAGCCACTCGCTGCCGCCGAGCTCCTCGCGCGTCTCGCCGAGCAACACGACCGCGAGCCCGCTCTCCGCGAAGTGCGAGACGGCGTGGCGCTGGAAGTCGTCGAGCAGGCCCACCATCGCGACCGTCGGCGTCGGGAAGATCGCGCGCCCGCTGGTCTCGTTGTAGAACGACACGTTGCCCGAGACGACCGGCGTGCCGAGCGCGGCGGCCGCGTCGCCGAGCCCGCGCACCGACTCGGCGAACTCCCACATGATCTCGGGCTTCTCGGGGTTGCCGAAGTTGAGGCAGTTGGTGAGCGCGAGCGGCCGCGCGCCGGTGCACGCGACGTTGCGCGCCGCCTCGGCGACCGCGGCCACCGTGCCGGCGTGCGGATCGAGCCAGCACCAGCGCGGGTTGCAGTCGACCGACAGCGCGAGCGCCTTGCGCGTCGGCGTGCCGTCCTCGCGCTTCACGCGCACGAGCGCGGCGTCGCCGCCCGGTCCGATCACCGTGTTGCCCTGCACGAAGGAGTCGTACTGCCGCCAGATCCACGCCTTGCTCGCCAGGTTCGGCGAGTCGAGCAGCGCGAGCAGCGCGCCCGCCGGATCGGACTCGGGCTCGAGCGAGGCGAGGTCGAGCTTCTGGCGCTCGCCGAGATCGGCGGGCACCTGGCGCGGGCGGTCGTAGCACGGCGCGTTCGCGGCGACGGGATCGACGGGGATGTCGACCACCGTCTCGCCGTGCCAGCGCACGCGCATGCGGCCGTCGCTCGTGACGCGGCCCACGACGACGGCGTCGAGGTCCCAGTCGGCGAAGATGTCGAGCACGCGCTGCTCCTCGCCGGCCCGCGTCACGAGCAGCATGCGCTCCTGGCTTTCCGACAGCAGCAGCTCGTAGGGCGAGAGGTTGGCGGCGCGCTGCGGCACGCGATCGAGATCCATCTCGATGCCGGTGCCGGCGCGGCTCGCCATCTCGAACGACGAGCAGGTGAGGCCCGCGGCGCCCATGTCCTGGATGCCGACCACGACGCCGGTGCGCATCGCCGCGAGGCAGGCCTCGATCAGACACTTCTCGGTGAAGGGGTCGCCCACCTGCACGGTCGGGCGCTTCGCGGAGCTCTCGTCGTCGAACTCGGCGGACGCCAGCAGGCTCGCGCCGTGGATGCCGTCGCGGCCGGTCTTCGAGCCCGCGTAGATCACCGGGTTGCCGAGGCCGGTCGCCTGGCCGAGGAAGATCTTGTCCGCCTCGACGAGCCCGAGGTTGAACGCGTTGACGAGGATGTTGCCGCGATAGCACTCGTGGAAGCTGGTCTCGCCGCCCACCGTCGCGACGCCCACCGAGTTGCCGTAGCCGCCGATGCCGTGCACGACGCCGCGCAGCAGCATGCGGTGCTTCGGGTCCTCGAGCGGGCCGAAGCGCAGCGAGTTCAGCGACGCGATCGGGCGCGCGCCCATGCTGAAGACGTCGCGCAGGATGCCGCCCACGCCGGTCGCCGCGCCCTGCGTCGGCTCGATGAACGAAGGATGGTTGTGACTCTCGATCTTGAAGATCACCGCGAGCCCGTCGCCGATCGCGACCGCGCCGGCGCCCTCGCCGGGTCCGACCAGGACCGTTCCGATGACTTCGGAGGGCTGTCGCGCCGCGGTCGTCGGCAGCGTCTTCAGGTGCACGCGGCTCGACTTGTACGAGCAGTGCTCGGACCACATCACCGAGAAGATCCCGAGCTCCGAGAACGTCGGCGCGCGCCCGAGGATCTCGAGGATGCGCTCCCATTCGGCGTCCGTGAGTCCGTGCTCGCGGGCGAGGGCGCGGTCGACCTGCGGCTCGCGGAGCTGCGTCACCGCGCGCGCTCCAGCCAGTCGACCAGCGAGCCGAGGATCACGAGCCCGTCGCAGCCGCCCGGCAGCCCTTCCTCGGCAGCGTGCTCGGGGTGCGGCATCAGGCCCATCACGTTGCCGGCGGCGTTGCGCACGCCCGCGACGTTGCCCACCGAGCCGTTCGGGTTGGCGTCCGGCGTCGTCTCGCCGGCGGCGTCGCAGTAGCGCAGCACGATCTGACCCGCGGCGTCGAGCCGCGCGAGCTCGGCGGGCTCGGCGACGTAGCGCCCCTCGCCGTGCTTGATCGGGATGCGCAGCACCTGGCCGGGCCGCGCGCGCGACGTGAACGGCGCCGCCGCCTGCTCGACGCGAACGCGCTGCTCGGGGTCGCACACGAAGTCGAGCGCCTGGTTGCGCAGCAGCGCGCCCGGCAGCAGGCCCGACTCGCACAGCACCTGGAAGCCGTTGCACGTGCCGAGCACCGGGCCGCCGGCGTCCGCGAAGCGCTTCACGGCGGCCATCACCGGCGAGAAGCGCGCCATCGCGCCGCAGCGCAGGTAATCGCCGTACGAGAAGCCGCCCGGCAGCAGCACCGCGCGCGTGCCCGGCGGCAGCTCGCCGCGCTTGTGCCAGACGAGCGCGACCTCCGCGCCGAGCGCGCTCTTCACCGCGAAGCACATGTCGCGGTCGTCGTTCGAGCCGGGGAATTGGATGACGGCGAACACGGGGGGCGTGCTCTCCTTGCTAGAGGCCCAGGTTGCGGCGGATGCGGTCCACGGGCGGCTCGGTGTCCGCCTCGAAGCCGCGGCCGGTGATGCGCTCGTAGGTCTCGACGTAGCGGCGCGCGGCCTCGCAGCGGATGTCGTCGGGAAGCGCAGGCGGCGCACCTTCGCCCTTGTAGCCGCGCTCGGCGAGCCAACGCCGCACGTACTCCTTGTCCATCGCCTTCGGGTCGGCGCCTTCCGACAGCGCGCGCTCGTAGCTGTCGAGATACCAGTAGCGGGACGAGTCGGGCGTGTGGATCTCGTCGATCACCACGAGCCGGCCCTCGGGATCGATGCCGAGCTCGTACTTCGTGTCGACCAGGATCAGGCCCTGCTTCTCCGCCCATTGCTGGCCTTCGGCGAAGAGCCGCAGCACGAGCTGCTCGGCGCGGTCGTAGAGCTCGGCCGACGCGACGCCGCGCGCCACGATCTCGTCGCGCGAGGTCAGCTCGTCGTGCGCGCCTTGCTCCGCCTTGGTGGTCGGCGTCAGCAGCGGGCGCGGCAGCCGCTCGTGCTTGCGCAGGCCCTCGGGCAGGCGGTGGCCGCAGTAGACGCGCTCGCCGTTCGCGTACGCGGTCCAGATCGACGTGCTGGTCACGCCCGTCAGATAGCCGCGCACGACGAACTCGATCGGGACGAGCCGGCACTCGCGCCCCACCGTCACGTTGGGATCGGGCACCGCGAGCACGTGGTTGGGCGCCACGTCGCGCGTGCGTTCGAACCAGAACGCCGCGATCTGGTTCAGCACCTGCCCCTTGAACGGGATCGTGCCGAGCACGACGTCGAAGGCCGAGATGCGGTCGGTGACGATGATCGTCCGCTTGCCGTCCTTCACGTACGAGTCGCGCACCTTGCCCGCGTGCTTGGTGCCGAGCCCGGGGAAGTCCGTGCGGTCGAGCGTCTTCGCGCACTGCGCGCGCAGCAGCTGGGGATCGATCGGCATGCGAGGGGAACCTCCGGTGGGGGCGGCGGAGCCGCTCAGCCTTCGATGCGTTCGATGCGCCAGTCCTCGATCACCGGGTTCGCGAGCAGCTTTTCGCACAGCTCGCGCGCCATGCGCTCGGCGGCGGCGCGGTCGGTCGTCTGGAGCTGGATCTCGAAGTACTTGCCCTGGCGGACGTCGGCGACGCCGTCCCAGCCGAGCGTGGCGCACGCCCGCTGGATCGCCCGACCCTGCGGATCGAGCACGTCGGGCTTGAGCGTCACGCAGACGACGGCCTTCAAGATCGTCCCCCCAGCGTCCGTGTAAAGATCGCGTCGACGTTGCGGAGCGCGGCGTCGAGATCGAAGGCCTGCTCGATCTCCTCCTTCGAGAGCACGCGCGTGATCTCCGGATCTGCGAGTACGCGCTCCTTGAACTGCCCGCCCCGCTCCCAGGTGTCCATCGCGTGGCCCTGCACCAGCCGGTAGGCGTCCTCGCGCGTCAGGCCCTTCTCGGCGAGCAGCAGCAGCAGCGTCCCGCTGAAGACGAGGCCGCGCGAGGAATCGAGGTTCTCGCGCATCCGCTCCGGGTAGACGACCAGGTTCTCCACCAGCCCCGCGAAGCGGTGCAGCATGAAGTCCACGGCGGTCGACGCGTCGGGGAGCACGATCCGCTCGACGGAGCTGTTGGAGATGTCGCGCTCGTGCCAGAGCGCGAGGTTCTCGAGCGCCGCGACCGCGTAGCCGCGCACCACGCGCGCGAGGCCGGACAGATTCTCGAAGCGCCACGGGTTGCGCTTGTGCGGCATCGCCGAGGAGCCCTTCTGGCCCTTCGAGAACTCCTCCTCGACCTCGCGCACCTCGGTGCGCGCCAGATGGCGGAACTCGACGGCCGCCTGGTCGAGCACGGACGCGACGAGCGCGAGCGCCGTCACGAAGCCGGCGTGGCGGTCGCGCTGCACGACCTGCGTCGAAGCCGGCTCGAAGCCGATCCCGAGCCGCGCGCACACCGCCTCCTCCACCGCCGGGTCGAGGTGCGCGAAGGTGCCGACGGCGCCGGAAATTTTGCCGACGGCCGCCTCGTCGATCGCCGCGGCCAGCCGGACGCGCGCGCGCCGCAGCGCCTCGTGCAGGACCAGCAGCTTCAGGCCGAAGGTCGTCGGCTCCGCGTGGATGCCGTGCGTGCGGCCGACGCACGGGGTGTGCCGGTGCGCCTGCGCCTGCCGGCGCAGCGCCGCGAGCGCGCGCTCGCAGCTCGCGAGCAGCAGGTCGCCGGCGGCGCGGATCTGGAGCGCGAGCGCGGTGTCGATCACGTCGCTCGACGTCATGCCGTAGTGCACGAAGCGCGAGTCCGGCCCGACGTGCTCCGCCACGTTCGTGAGGAACGCGATCACGTCGTGTTTCACCTCGCGCTCGATCTCGGCGACGCGCGCCGCGTCGAAGCCGGCACGCGTGCGGATCGCCTCCAGCGACGCGGCCGGGACCACGCCGCGCTCGGCGAGCACCTCGCACACGGCGATCTCGACGCGCAGCCAGAAGCCGTAGCGCGCCTCTTCGGTCCAGAGGGCCCGCATCTCGGGCCTGCTGTAGCGCTCGATCATCGGAAGCCTGCGGTGAGGTAGGTGATTGCCAGCATGAGATAGTACATGACGGGAATCGCGAGAAGAGCCGAGTCGATGCGGTCGAGCACGCCGCCCATGCCGGGCAGCAGCGAGCCCGCGTCCTTCTGCGCCGCGTCGCGCTTGAGCAGCGACTCGAGCAGATCGCCGATCATGCCCGCGATCGAGAGCACGAAGCCGAGCGCGGCCGCGAGCAGCCACGGCACGGCGCGCGAGAGATCGGGCCACAGCACGTCGAAGGTCGCCTTGCACAGCACCGCGCCGAGCGTGCCGGCCGCGACGCCGCCGAGCGCGCCCTCCACGGTCTTGCCGGGGCTGATCTTCGGCGCGAGCTTGCGCCGGCCCCACGCGCGCCCCGCGAAGTACGCGCCGGCATCGCACATCACCACCGCCGCCAGCGTGAACACCAGCAGGAACGCGCCGGAGTGCGGGTCGAAGGGCGACGCCGCGTCGGGCCCCCACTTCGCCGACACGACGCGGTGGAAGTCGCGCAGCGTGACCGCGTGCGACAGCAGCCAGCCGACGTAGAAGACGCCGAAGAAGGTGCCCGAGATGCTCGCCAGCGCCTCGCTGATCTGGGACTTGCCGACCGCGCGCACCATCACGCCGAGCAGCACGAACGTCATCAGGATCGTCGCGTGGTACTCGTTGCCGACGAACGCGACGACCGGCAGCGCGGCGCCCGCGGCGAGGCCGAGCGCCCACTCCGGGTGCGCGCCCTTCGCCTCGATCAGCTGGTAGAACTCGCGGATCCCGAGCAGGACGATCACGATGACGGCGCCGAGCACCCATGCCGGCCCTTCCGCGATCAGCCACAGCACGCTCGGCACCAGCACCGCCGCGGTCGCGAGGCGCATCGCGGTCTCGTTGCGCGTGCGAGCCCGCTTGGGCGGCTCCGGAGAGGGCGGCAGCGGATGCACGGGCTCCGTCGCGATCGGCTCGGGCTGCGTCAAGTCGTTCGCCTCCGCGGGCGCGCGCTGCCCCGACTGCTCCCGGTCGCGCGGCCGGTGTGTCCGAATCCGCCGCTGCCGCGCGCGGTCGCGTCGAGCGCGGCCACCGCGACGAGCGCGACGCGGCTCACCGGCGCCACCACGAGCTGCGCGATGCGATCGCCGCGTCGCACCGCGAACGGCGCGTCGCCGGTGTTCCACAGGATCACCTGGACTTCGCCGCGGTAGTCCGCGTCGATCGTGCCGGGCGCGTTCGGGAGCAGGATCCCGTGATGGAGCGCGAGGCCGCTGCGCGGCCGCACCTGCGCCTCGAAGCCCCGTGGCAGCGCGATGCGCAAGCCCGTGGGCACCAGCGCGCGGGCGCCGGGCGCGAGCACCAGCTCGCGCTCGACGGCGGCGGTCAGGTCGAGCCCGGCGGAGCCCGCCGTCGCGTACGCGGGCAGCGCGAGATCCTCGCTGCCCGCCGTGCGCACGACGCGCACGCGCACGGCACGACCGGTCGCCGGCGTGCCGCGCGCGCGCGCCGCCAACGGCCCGGCTACTCCTGCGGCTGCGCCGCGAGGTCCGCGAGCGCCTCCTTGCGCGACAGCCGGATGCGGCCGCTCGGATCGATGTCGATGCACTTGGCGAGCACCTCGTCGCCCTCGGCGACCACGTCGGTCACCTTCTCGACGCGCCCTTCGGCCAGATGGCTGATGTGGATCATCCCGTCGGTGCCCGGGAAGATCTCGACGAAGGCGCCGAAGTCGGCGATGCGCTTCACCTTGCCGAGGTAGACGCGCCCGATCTCGGCCTCCTGCGTGAGCTCCTCGATCATGGCGCGCGCGCGCTCGAGGTGGTCGAGGTTCGGCGCGAACACCCGCACCTGCCCGTTGTCCTCGATGTCGATCTTCGCGCCGGTCGCCTCCTGGATCGCGCGGATCACGCGGCCGCCCGGGCCGATGACGTCGCGGATGCGGTCGGGCTTGATCCACAGGGCGCTCATGCGCGGCGCGTGGCTCGCGACCTCGACGCGCGCCGTGAACGCGCCGCCGAGCTCGCCGCGCGTCTCCTCCTCCATGCGCTGGAGGATGTGCAGCCGGCCCTGGCGCGCCTGCTCGAGCGCGCGCTCCATCACGGCCCAGTCGACGCTGCGCACCTTGATGTCCATCTGGACCGCGGTGACGCCGTCGCGCGTGCCGGCGACCTTGAAGTCCATGTCGCCGAGATGGTCCTCGTCGCCGAGGATGTCCGAGAGGATCGCGACCTTGTCGCCGTCCTCGATGAGGCCCATCGCGATGCCCGCCACGGGCGCCTGGATCGGCACGCCGGCGTCCATCAGCGAGAGCGTCGCGCCGCACACCGTCGCCATCGACGACGAGCCGTTCGACTCGAGCGTCTCCGCGACGACGCGCAGCGTGTACGGGAAGCTCTCCTCCGGCGGCAGCACCGCCGCGATCGCGCGCTCGGCGAGCGCGCCGTGGCCGACCTCGCGCCGGCCCGGGCCGCGCAGCGGCCGCGCCTCCCCGACCGAGAAGGGCGGGAAGTTGTAGTGGAGCATGAACGCCTTCTCGTAGCGTTCGGTCAGCGCGTCGATGGTCTGCTTGTCGTCGGCGCTGCCGAGCGTCGTCGAGACCAACGCCTGGGTCTCGCCGCGCGTGAAGAGCGCGATGCCGTGCGCGCGCGGCACGACGCGCAGCTCGCACGCGATCTGGCGGATGTCGGTGGGACCGCGGCCGTCGATGCGCGTGCCCTCGTCGAGGATGCGCCTGCGCATCAGCTCGGAGCGCAGGTCGTGGAGCGCGCTCTTGGCCTGCCCGAGCAGCCGCCCGAGCTCGGCGCGGCGCGCGTCGAACGCCTCGAGGCTGTCGAAGGACACGGGCGCGCGCCGGAACTCGCCGGTGATCGCCTCGATGGTCTCCCGCTCGACCGCGTCGATCGCGGCGTAGCGCGCCTTCTTCTCCTTGATGCGCACCGCCTCGGCGAGACCCGCCTCGGCGAGCGCGCGCACCTTCGCCTCGACCGCCGACGCGTCGGGCGCCGCGGGCACCTCGCGCTTGGGCTTGCCGGCGATGCGCTGGAGCTCCTCCTGCTGGTCGATCTGCTGCAGCAGCTCGCGATGCGCGAAGCGCAGCGCCTCGAGCAGCTCGGCCTCGACCACCTGCTTCATGCCGCCCTCGACCATGACGAGCGCGGCGCGGCTGCCGGCGACGACGATCTCCATGTCGCTCGTGTCCAGCTGGTCGCGCGTCGGGTTCACCACGAGCTGGCGGTCGATGCGCGCGAGGCGCACTGCGCCGATCGGACCCAGGAACGGGATGTCCGAGAGCGTCAGCGCGGCCGACGCGCCGATGAAGGCCGGGATGTCGGGATGGTTCTTGCCGTCGGCCGACAGCACGGTCGCCGTGATCTGCGTCTCGTCGCGGTAGCCGTCTGCGAAGAGCGGGCGGATCGTGCGGTCGATGAAGCGCGAGACCAGGACCTCGCGGTCCGAGAGGCGGCCTTCGCGCTTGAAGAAGCCGCCCGGGATCTTGCCCGCGGCGGACGTCTTCTCGACGAAGTCCACCGTGAGCGGAAAGAAGTCGATGCCCTCGCGCGGCTTCGCGCTGACGGCGGTGACCAGGACGACCGTCTCGCCGTAGGTCACGACGGCGGCGCCGGCCGCCTGCTTGGCGAGGCGACCCGTCTCGATGGTGAGCGGGCGGCCGCCGACGGGGAACGTGATGGACTTCGGTTCGAACCAATAAGAAGGCATGGATGCTTCAGCTCCTCCCCGGAAGAGCGGATCCGCCCGCTCGACTCGGTCGAGCGG
This sequence comes from Pseudomonadota bacterium, assembly GCA_003576805.1. GTDB lineage: Bacteria > Myxococcota_A > UBA9160 > UBA9160 > PR03 > PR03. The sequence goes on from QEVM01000084.1 coordinate 14,548, forward strand.
AGGGCGGACCCGGCGGCACCGGGACGTTGGCGACGCGGCGGGGATTCGCGGGGAGGCGGAATGCGGGATCAGGAATGCGCGAAGCGGCGGACGGGAACTCGCTTCGCGGATTGCCGACTCCGCATTCCGACCAGACGCCTGCTCGGTGCGCCGGGCTGCGCGGACTTGCGTCCGCCGCACGGCGAGCCGGGCTCTCGCACCGCGTCGTCGGATGTGGCGTTGGGTTGCGTGCAGCCGCCAACCTGGCGGCGGCGGTAGCAGCGGCTCGGCTAACGCCGGAGCCCGAGTCGCTGGATCAGCTCCTGATAGCGTGCCGGATCGTTCCGGCGCAGGTACTCGAGCAGCCGGCGTCGTTGGCTCACGATCCGAAGCAGACCCCGGCGCGAGTGGTGGTCCTTCGCGTGCGACTTGAAGTGATCCGACAGCTCGTTGATGCGCTCGGTGAGGAGCGCGACCTGGACCTCGGGCGAGCCCGTGTCCTTGTCGTGGAGCCGGTAGGATTGGATGACGGAGGTTTTGCGTTCCGCAGCGATCAAGCGGAATCCTTCAGATCTGAACGGGTTTGATTTGGTTGCTCGAGTCGGCCGGTAGGTACCAAAGTCAGCTACGAGCAGCAAGGCGCCGCAGCACGCGCAGCGGTCGCAAGCGTCGATCGGGCGCCACTTCGAGGATCGCGAGCAGGGCCCCCGTGGGATCGAGCGCGGCGACGCGCTCGCCCGGTGCGCGCACCGCGCCGCCCTGCGGCAGCGCGGCGCCGTTCAGCACGCGTCGCGCGTCCTCGTGCGTGAGCTTGAGCGCCGGCATGCCGAGCGCCGCGACGGGACGCAGCAGGCGCGCCGCGACTTCGCCGCGCTCGGCTTCGTCGGCGAGCGCCTGCGGTGCGACCGCCTGCGAGAGATCGAACGGACCGCTGCGCAGCCGACAGAGCGACGCGAGATGACCGCCGCAGCCGAGCCGCGCGCCGACCTCGGCGGCGAGCACGCGCACGTACGTGCCGGGCGAGCACACCACCTCGACCTCGAGCGAGGGCGGCGCGTAGGAGAGCAGCGTGAAGGCGTCGATGCGCACCTTGCGCGGCGCGCGCTCCACCTCTTCGCCGCGGCGCGCGAGCCGATACAGCGGGACGCCGCCCTGCTTCACCGCGCTGTACATCGGCGGCACCTGCTCGTGCTCGCCGAGGAACGTCTGCAGCACCTCGCGCACGGCGGCCTCGTCGGGCAGCGCGCCTTCGTGGCGCGCGACGACCGCGCCGTCCCCGTCGAGCGTGTCGGTCTCGATGCCGAGCCGAATCGCGCCGCGATACACCTTCGGGTCCGCGTTCACGTAGGACACGAGCTTCGTGGCGTCGCGGATCGCGAGCGGCAGCACGCCGGTCGCCTGCGGATCGAGCGTCCCCAGATGGCCCACGCGCTGCGTGCCGAACCAACGCCGCGCCGCGTCGACGACGTCGTGCGAGGTCCAACCCGCGGGCTTGTCGACGACGAGGAACCCGCTCGGGCCCGGCGCCTCGTCCTTCGCGCGCCTACTCCGAGGGCTCACCGGAGATCTCCCGCAAGAGGGCGAGCGTGCGGTCGCCCTCCTCGATGGCCGCGTCGAAGCGGAACGTGAGCGCCGGCATGCGCTTGAGCGGCAGCGCGTGCGCGAGCTGCCGCCGCACGAAGGGCGCCGCGCTCTCGAGTCCTGCCGCGATCGCCTCCAGCGGAGGGCTGCCCGGCCGCTCGATGCGACTCCAGAACACCAGCGCGTTGCGCAGGTCGGGCGAGACGTCGACGCGCAGGATCGTCACCAGCGCGACGCGCGGGTCCGCGACCTCGGCGCGCAGCACGCGCGAGATCTCGGCCCGAAGCTCCTCTCCGACCCGGTCGAGCCGGCGCCGCGACATCGCTCATTCCTCCGCTCCGGTCCCGTCTTCACCATCGCTCTCGTCGCCGTCGCCGTCGTCTTCGCCGCGCTCGTCCTCGTCGCGATCCTCGTAACAGAGCTCGAGCACCTCGACGTCGCTGTTGGTGATCTCGGCCAGGTGCATGTCCTCGACGAACTCGAGCGCGCGGACGAGCTGGCCGCGCACGTACGTGCGGTCGTTGCCGGTGGTCGCGATCCCGAGCACCGCCCGCTGCCAGGTGTCCTGCCCGCCGATCTCCGCCACCGACACGTTGAAGCGATTGCGCAGCCGCTGGACGATCGAGCGCACGACGCCGCGCTTTTCCTTGAGGGACTGGGAGCCGTGGACGTGGATCTCGACGACGGCGGCGCCGACGATCATGTCAGCGTCGGCCGCGTCTCCGTGATCTCGTAGGGCTCGATCACGTCGCCGACCTTGACGTCGTTGTAGCCGTCGAGCCCGATGCCGCACTCGAAGCCGGTCTGCACCTCGCGGACGTCGTCCTTGAAGCGCTTGAGCGACGCGAACCCGCCTTCCCAGATCTGCACGCCGTCGCGCAGCAGCCGGGCGCGCGCGTTGCGCCGCACCATGCCCTCGGAGACGTAGCAGCCCGCCACCGTGCCGACGCGCGGCACGTTGAACACCTTCCGCACCTCGACGCGGCCGAGGACCTTCTCCTCGATCTTCGGCGGCAGCAGGCCGGCCATCGCGAGCCGCACCTCGTCGGTGAGCTCGTAGATGATCTGGTAGGAGCGCAGATCCACGCCCTGCCCTTCCGCCGCGCGTCGCGCCGCGGAGTCGGGCCGCACGTGGAAGCCCACGACGATCGCGTCGCTGGCCTTGGCCAGCATGACGTCGCTCTCCGAGATGGCGCCGACGCCGGTCAGGATGACGTTCACCTTGACCGTGTCGGTGGTGAGCTTGAGCAGCGCGTCGCGCACCGCCTCCGCCGAGCCGTGCACGTCCGCCTTCAGCACGACGCGCAGCTCCTTGGGCCCGTCGCCCTCGGCCTGCGCGAACAGCTCCTCGAGCGACAGGCGCGGCTTCGGCGCGGCCGGCTTCGTGCGCTCCTCGTCGGCGCGGTGCTCCGCGACGTCGCGCGCGGCGCGCTCGTTCTCGACCCCGTGGAGCACGGAGCCGGCCTCGGGCACGGACGAGAGCCCGATGATCTGCACCGGCGTCGACGGACCGGCCTCCTCGAGCCGCTCGCCGCGCTCGTTCTCCATCGCGCGCACGCGGCCGAACGCGGTGCCGACGACGACCGCGTCGCCGCGGTGCAGCGTTCCGTCCTGCACCAGCACCGTCGCGACGGGGCCGCGTCCCTTGTCGAGCTCCGACTCGATCACGATGCCGCGCGCGCGGCGCGTCGGATCGGCGCGCAGCTCGAGCACGTCCGCCTGCAGCAGCACCATCTCGAGCAGCTGGTCGAGGCCGGTGCCCTTGAGCGCCGACACGTTCACGCAGATCGTGTCGCCGCCGAAGTCCTCGGGCACGAGCCCGTGCTCCATCAGCCGCTGGCGGCAGACCTGCGGGTTCGCGTCGGGCAGATCGACCTTGTTGATCGCGACGAGAATCGGAACCTGCGCGGCCTTGGCGTGATTGATCGCCTCGACCGTCTGCGGCATGATGCCTTCCGTCGCGGCGACGACGAGAATCACGATGTCGGTGACCTCGGCGCCGCGCGCGCGCATCAGCGTGAACGCCTCGTGGCCGGGCGTGTCGATGAACGTGATGCGGCGCTCGCCCACCGCGGCTTGGTACGCGCCGATGTGCTGCGTGATGCCGCCGGCCTCGCCCGACACGACGTTGGTCTTGCGGATCGCGTCGAGCAGCGACGTCTTGCCGTGGTCGACGTGACCCATCACGGTGACGATCGGCGGCCGCATCGACAGCGCGCTGGTGTCGGTAGCGGCCTGCGTCTCGCCGAGCACCTCGGACTCCTGGAAGCCGACGTTCAGCACCTCGAAGCCGTAGTGCGTCGCCACCTTCGAGGCCGACTCGAGGTCGAGCTTCTGGTTGACCGACGCCATGATGCCCAGCGCCATCAGGCGTCCCTGCACCTCGGCCGCTTTGGCGCCGAGCTGGTGCGCGAGATCGGCGACGGTGATCGAGCCGTCCGCGCGCACGGTGCGCTTGCCCGCCTTCGGCGTGGCCGCCGCGACCGGGCGCAGCGGCGCGCCCTTGTCGCGCTTGCGCCGCCGCGGCGACTGCATGAGGCGCGGGTCGATCGAGGTGGGGCGCCGCACCAGGCGGCTCACGGCCTGCTTCGCGAGCTGCTCCTGCTCGCGCAGGTTCACGACCTCGCGGACGCGCTTGCGCTCCTTGCCCTTGCCGGCCGCGGCGGCCGCGGCGGCTGCTGCGGCGGCGTCACGGTCGGCCGGGCGCGCACCGGGAGCGCCCGCGGGCCGCGGGCCCG
>QEVM01000372.1 GCA_003576805.1 Pseudomonadota bacterium
GTCTCCCGCCGCGCCCAAGCAGGCGCCCGTCGCAGCCGCGCGACCCGCCGCCGGCGCGAGCGGCGGCGCCGACGAGATCCACGCGATCCTGCGCGAGGCCGTCGCGGCGGGCGCGAGCGACATCCACGTCCACGCCGGCGCGACGCTGCGGCGCCGCCGCAACGGCGTCCTCGAAGAGCTGCCCGGCGGCCCGCTCGCTCCCGCGCGCACCGACGCGATGCTGCGCGCGATCCAGACGCCCGAGCAGCTCGCGCGCTTCGACGCCGACGGCCAGCTCGACTTCGCCTATACGCTTCCCGGCGTCGCGCGCTTCCGCGTCAACGTCTACCGCCAGCAGCGCGGGCTCGACGGCGTGTTCCGCGCGATCCCCGACCATCCCCCGTCGCTCGAGGAGCTCGGCCTGCCGAGCTCGCTCGCGCGCCTCACCAACTACCACCAGGGCATGGTGCTGGTCACGGGTCCGGCGGGCTGCGGCAAGTCGTCGACGATGGCCGCGCTCTTGAACCTCGTGAACGAGGAGCGCTCGGAGCACATCCTCACGATCGAGGATCCGATCGAGACGCTGCACGGCTCGAAGCGCTGCCAGGTGAACCAGCGCCAGGTGCGCGCGCACACCGGCAGCTTCGCGCGCGCGCTGCGCGCCGCGCTGCGCGAGGACCCCGACGTGATCGCGATCGGCGAGCTGCGCGACCTCGAGACGATCTCGCTCGCGCTGACCGCCGCCGAGACCGGCCACTTCGTGCTCGGCACGCTGCACACGTCGAGCACGATCCGCACGATCGACCGCCTGATCGGCGTCTTCCCGCCCGACCAGCAGGGGCAGGTGCGCACGATGCTCTCGGAGTCGCTGCGCGCGGTGGTGTCGCAGCGGCTCGTCGCGAAGGCGGACGGCTCGGGCCGCGTGCCCGCGCTCGAGGTGCTGATGGTGAACAAGGCGGTGTCGAACCTGATCCGCGAGAACAAGACCTTCCAGATCCGCTCGATCCTCCAGACCGGCGCCGCGCAGGGCATGTGCCTGCTCGACGGCTCGCTCGAGTCGCTCGTCAAGCAGGGCGTCGTCACGCGCGAAGAGGCGCGCCGGCACGCCGAGGAGCCGAAGCGCTTCGGCGGGACGGAGGCTTAGCCATGGGCCGCATGGAGGACATGCTGCGCCAGCTCTGCGAGGAGAAGGGATCGGACCTGCACCTCGCCGCCGGGCAGCCGCCGCGCATGCGCAAGAAGGGCTCGCTCGACCCGATGCCGGGCGCCCCGCCGCTCACCGACGCCGCGCTGCGCGCGCTGCTGCGCGAGATCGCGACGCCCGAGCAGTGGGCGAGCTACGAGGCCGAGAACGACCTCGACTTCGCGTACGGCATCGCGGGCGTCGCGCGCTTCCGCGCCAACTACCTCGTCCAGGAGCACGGCGCCGGCGCGGTGTTCCGCATCATTCCCGAGGAGATCCAGACGCTCGCGGACCTCCAGCTCCCCGAGGCGATCGCGCGCTTCGCGCACCTCGACCGCGGCCTCGTGCTCGTCACGGGCCCGACCGGCTCGGGCAAGTCCACGACGCTCGCCGCGGTGATCAACGAGATCAATGACTCCTACGCCAAGCACGTGCTCACGATCGAGGATCCCGTCGAGTTCGTGCACCCGAACAAGAAGTCGGTGTTCTCGCAGCGCGAGGTCGGGATCCACACCGGCGGCTTCGGCCCGGCGCTGCGCGCGGCGATCCGCGAAGACGCCGACGTCATCCTGGTCGGCGAGATGCGCGACTACGAGACGATCTCGCTCGCGCTGACCGCCGCCGAGATGGGCGTGCTCGTGTTCGGCACGCTGCACACCAACGGCGCCGCCAAGACGATCGACCGCGTGATCGACGCCTTCCCCGCCGACGAGCAGCCGCAGGCGCGGCTCTCGCTGTCCGAGTCGCTCGCCGGCGTCGTGTCGCAGCAGCTGCTGCGCACCGCCGACGGCAAGGGCCGCTGCGCCGTCAACGAGATCCTGATCCGCACCAGCGGCCTCGCCAACGTGATCCGCGAAGGCAACACGCCGATGCTGCTCAACATCATCCAGTCGGGGAAGTCGATCGGCATGCAGACGATGGACGACGCGCTGATGGCGCTGGTCCAGTCGAACCGCATCGCGGCCGAGGACGCCTACCGCAAGGCGCTCGACAAGGCGCGCTTCGAGAAGTACGCGCCGGCCGAGTAGCGTCAGCGCAGCGCGTAGCGAACCGGCACGCGCACGGGCGGCATGCCGCCGGGCGGCGGCGGGAACGGGCTCGCGCGCTCGACCGCCGCGCGCGTCGACGACACCAGCAGCGGCGACGCGTCGCCGCCGACCTCGAGCCGGTCGAGCGCGCCGGCCGGCGAAATCCACAGCGTGACGACCACGGTCCCTTCGACGCCGCGGCTCTTCGCGAGCGCCGGATAGCGCTTCTGGGACTCGATGCGGCGCAGCAGCGTCGTGACGTAGGCGGCGACTGGATCCGCGCCGGCGGCGCCGCGCCCGAACGCCTTGGGCGGCGGCGCGGCGCTCCCCGCTGCGCTCGCTTCGCCGCTCGCGCTGGCCGCGTCCGCCGCGGGCGCGGGCGACGGAGCCGCGAC
>QEVM01000002.1 GCA_003576805.1 Pseudomonadota bacterium
GGCCGACCGTGCTGCGCGTCGCCGGCCGCGACCGCACGCGCGCGCGCGGCGTCGCGACGCTGCTGCACGGCAACGAGCCGTCGGGCGTGCGCGCGCTGCACGCCTGGCTCGCGAGCGGCGCGCCGCCCGCGGTCGACCTCGTCTGCTTCGTCGGCGCGGTCGAGGCGGCGCTGCACCCGCCCGGCTTCGCGTTCCGCATGCTGCCGGGGCGGCGCGACCTGAACCGCTGTTTCGCGCCGCCCTTCGACGCCGACGCGGAAGGGCAGGTGGCCGGCGAGGCGCTGCGCCTGCTGCGCGAGGCCGGCTGCGAGGCGCTGCTCGATCTGCACAACAACACCGGACACAATCCGGCGTATGGCGTCACGTGCCTGGCCGACGCGGCGTGCATGAACCTGGCCGCGTTCTTCGGCGAGCGGCTCGTCGCGAGCGACCTCGCGCTCGGCGCGCTGACCGAGGCGACCGCGCGCGACTTCCCGAGCGTCACGATCGAGTGCGGCCGCGCGGGCGACCCCGCCGCCGACGCGACCGCGCTGGCCGGGCTCGCGCGCTACGCGGCGCTCGAGCGGATCGAGACGCGCCGCGTGCTGGCGCCGCGCATGGTCGTGCTCGAGCGACCGCTGCGCGTGCAGGCGCTCCCCGACGTGACGCTCGCCTTCGGCGACGCGCCCGCGCCCGGCGCGGATCTCACGCTCGCGGGCGACATCGACCGCCACAACTTCGAGCTGCTGCTGCCCGGCGTGCCGGTCGGCTGGATCGGCGCGCGCGGCGGCTGGCCGATCGAGGCGCGCGGCGCCGACGGCGCCGACGTGTCGCGCGACTTCTTCGAGATTCGCGGCGGCCTGCTCGCGACGCGCCGCGCGTCGGTCCCGATCATGATGACCACGGATCCCGCCATCGCGAAGAGCGACTGCCTGTTCTACCTGGTGCGTCCGCGCGAGGAGCGGACGGGCTACGCTGCGCGCACCGGCCGGGCGGGGCGGCCGCTGGAGGAACCGCGATGAGCTTCCTGTCCCACTCGATTGCGCGTCGCGCGCTGCGCTCGCTCGCGATGGCCGCGCTCTTCGGCGCGGGCTACCTGCTCGGCGCCACGGCGCAGCCGAGCGCCGAGGCGCAGATGGGCGAGCTCGGCAAGAAAGCGATGGAGTCCGCCGGCGGCGGCGGGCTCGGCAGCGTCACCGATCTGGGCAAGTCGATCCTCGAGATGCGCGAGCACGTGAACGGGCTCAACGAGAATCTCGACCGGCTCGAGAAGATCAAGGCTGCGCTGGGAGGTGGCTGAGCCCGCGCCGCTCACGACGTGGGAGCCGCGCCGGACGTGAGCGCCGGCGCGGCGCGTCGCTCGCTGTGGCTGCTCGCGGTCGCCGCGCTGCCCGTTCCGATCCTGCTGCTGGGGCCGGGGCACGTGCCGCCGGCGCAGCTCGCGCAGCTCGGCGGCGCGGCGCTCGCGTTCGGCGTCGCGGAGAGCTTTCGCGGCGTGGTGGGCTGGACGGTCCTGATCTTCCTCGGCCAGGCGCTGCTCTACGCGCTGGCGTTGTGGGCGCTGGCGGGCTTGGCCGCGCGGCGGCTCGGCGCGCTGCGCGGGGCGGCGGTGGCGCTCGCCGCGGCGCTCGTCGTGGCCGCCTGCCTCGTGCCGGCGTACCGCACGCCGTACCACGCGACGAAGCCGCACGCGACGCTGCTCGAGGTCTACCGGTGAGCGCGGCGCGGCTCGCGGCGCTCGCGCTCGTCGCGGTGCTGGCGCCGCTCGCGGCGCGCGCCGTCGAGCGCACGGAGACGCGCGCGCCGTGCGCCGCGTTCGATCCGCTGCGCCAGCCGTTCTTCGGCGACACCCACGTGCACACGGCGCTCTCGTTCGACGCGAACGGGCAGGGCACGCGCACGCGCCCGCGCGACGCCTACCGCTTCGCGCGCGGCGAGGCGATCGGCACGCAGCCCTACGACGAGGAAGGCGAGCCGCTGCGCACGCTGCGCCTGCGCCGCCCGCTCGACTTCGCGGTCGTGACGGATCACGCCGAGCTGCTCGGCGAGACCCACGCCTGCGCGACGCCGGGCGTGCCCGGCTACGACTCCGTCGTGTGTCGCGTGCACCGGCGCTGGCCGTGGCTCTCGTACGTGCTGGTCAACGGCTCGATGCTCGACGTGCGCGAGCCGCAGCGGTACCGCTTCTGCGGCGACGACGGCGCCCGCTGCCGCGAGGCCGCCGCGGCGCCGTGGCAGGAGATCCAGCGCGCCGCCGAGGAGTTCTACGACCGCAGCGCCGCCTGCCGCTTCACCTCGTTCGTCGGCTACGAGTGGTCGGGCAATCCCGACTCGAAGATGATCCACCGCAATCTGGTGTTCCGGAACACGGCGGTGCCGCCGCACCCCGCGAGCTACATCGAGGACCGCACCGGCGAGCGGCTGTGGCAGCGCCTGCGCAGCGAGTGCCTGGACGCGGGCATCGGCTGCGACGTGCTCGTGATCCCGCACAACCCGAACCTCTCGGACGGCGAGCTGTTCCGCACCACGGGCTCCGAGGGCGCGCCGCTCTCGCCGAGCGAGGCGGAGCTGCGCGCCTCGCTCGAGGTGCTGCTCGAGGTGAGCCAGCACAAGGGCGACAGCGAGTGCCGCGCGAGCGAAGCGGATCCGCTGTGCGGCTTCGAGAAGCTGCCGTTCGCGACGATGCGGCAGTCCGCGCTGCCGTGGACGTGGAGCGCGCCGACCGGCGCGAGCTTCGCCCGCGAGATCCTCGGCGAGGGATTGCGCGAGGGCAGCCGCATCGGCGTGAATCCCTTCAAGCTCGGACTCATCGCCGCGACCGACACGCACCTCGCCGCGCCCGGGCTCGTCGACGAGGACTCGTTCGTCGGTCACGCCGCGGGCCGCTTCACGAGCCGCACCGAGGTGCCGCCGCTGCCCGACAACTGGTGGTTCAACCCCGGCGGGCTCGCGGGCGTGTGGGCCGAGGAGAACTCGCGCGACGCGCTCTTCGAGGCGATGCGCCGCAAGGAGGCGTGGGGCACGAGCGGGCCGCGCATCGTGGTGCGCTTCTTCGGCGGCTTCGACCTCCCCGCCGACCTGTGCGGCGCGCACGACTTCGCCGCGCAGGGCTACGCGAAGGGCGCGCCGATGGGCGGCGATCTCGCCGCACCCGCCGCGCCGGCCGGAGCGGTCGCGCCGCGCTTCGCGGTGTGGGCGCTGCGCGACGCGGGCACCGACGACTTCCCCGGCACGCCGCTCGAGCGCATCCAGATCGTGAAGCTCTCGCTCGCGGGCGGCGCCGTGCGCGAGGAGGTGTTCGACGTCGCGGGCGGAGCCAGCGGCGCGCGCGTCGATCCCGCGACGTGTCGGCCCGAGGGCGCCGGCGCCGACCAGCTTTGCGCGACGTGGCGCGATCCCGCCTTCGACGCGGGCGCGCCCGCGCTCTGGTACGCCCGCGTCGTCGAGAACCCGTCGTGTCGCTGGATCCAGTTCGCCTGCAACGAGCGGCGGGTGGACTGCGGCGCCGGCGCGCCGGACGGGCTCGAAGCCTGCTGCGACGCCGCCGTCCCCAAGACGATCCAGGAGCGCGCCTGGACGTCGCCGATCTGGTGGACGCCGCCCGGACCGTGAGCGCGACGCGCGGCTTCGCGGCGTCGCGCGCGAGATCGCACGAGCCGCTAGCGTCGGCGCGAGCACGGAGGACTCTCGCATGAGCGCCAGCCGCATTCCCATTCCCGAGAAGGGCACCGATTGGCCCGCGCTGCGCGAGCGGCTCGTCGCGAAGGGCGCGCGCGACGTCGATTGGCGGCGCGCGCGCACTGCGGTCTACGTGTTCCACGCCGGCGACGACGTGCTCCAGGTCGCGAAGGACGCCTACGCGCTCTACTCGTCCGAGAACGCGCTCGGCCCGATGGCGTTCCCCAGTCTCCAGTCGATGGAGGCGGAGGTCGTCGGCATGGGCCTCTCGCTGCTGCGCGCGCCGGAAGGCGCCGCGGGCAGCATGACCTCGGGCGGCACCGAGAGCATCCTGCTCGCGGTGAAGGCGTGCCGGGACGAAGCGGCGAGCCGCGGCGCCGACACGAACGGCGCGGAGATCGTGATCCCGCGCTCCGCACACCCCGCGTTCGACAAGGCGGCGCACTACCTCGGACTGCGCACGGTGCGCGTGCCGGTCGCGGCGGACCTGCGCGCCGACGTCGCCGCGATGGCGGCCGCGCTCACGCCGCGCACGCTGATGATCGTCGGCTCGGCGCCGTGCTTTCCGTACGGGCTCGTCGATCCGATCGCGGCGCTCTCGGAGCTGGCGCAGGAGCGCGGCGTCTGGCTGCACGTCGACGCCTGCGTCGGCGGCTGGTTCATCCCGTTCGCGCGCCGCAACGGCGTCGCGGTCGAGGACTTCGATTTTTCGCTGCCCGGCGTGCGCAGCATCTCCGCCGATCTCCACAAGTACGGCTACGCGGCGAAGGGCGCGTCCACGGTGTTCCACCGCAGCGAGGCGCAGTGGCGCCACCAAATCTTCACCTTCGACGACTGGCCGGCGGGCGGCATGACGACGCCGACGATGGCGGGCACGCGCCCCGGCGGCGCGATCGCCGCGGCGTGGGCGGTCCTGAACTACCTCGGCGTCGACGGCTACCGCGAGAAGGCGCGCCTCGTGTGCGAGACGCGCGCGAAGCTGTGCGACGCGATCCGCGCCATGCCGGGCATGCTCGTGCACGGCGATCCGCGGCTCGGCCTGATGAGCTACGGCTCGACGCAGCACGACGTCTTCGCGATCTGGGGCCGGCTCGTGCGCCGCGGCTGGTTCAGCGGCCTCACCACCGAGCCGCGCGGCGTCCATCAGATGCTCTCGCCCGCGCACGCGGGCGTGGCCGACGAGTATCTCGCGGACCTGCGCGACGCGATCGCCGAGGTGTCGGCGAGCGGCGAGACGGCGAAGGACACCAAGGCGCAGTACGCGTGAACGCGCCCGGCCGGCTACGCGGCGTCGCGCGCGGCGAGCCGGGACGCGACGGCGAGCTGCCACGCCAGGTAGCTCGCGATCACGACGCGGTTCATCCAGCCGGCCCACACGCCCGGACCGAAGCCGCCGGCGCGCGGCACGGCCCACGCGAGGTAGGCCGCCATCGCGGCGAGGCTGATCCACGTCGCGTGCGTGGTCCAGCGGACGGCGGACGCGCCGCGCGCTGCGAACGCGCGGCGCAGGCCGGGAGCAAGCAGCAGCGCGGCGATCGGGATGCCCGGAATGCCGACCATCGACGCGAGCGCGTGGAGCCGGCCGCTGCGCGTCGCCTGGTCGGGCGTCGCGGTCACCGGATCCTGCGGGAACACGCCCGCGACGACGAGCGCCGCGGCGACGAGCGCGAGCACCGCGATCCCGCTCCGGCCGAGCCCGCCGCGCGCTTCGCGCCGCAGTGCGAAGGCCAGCGCCGCGCAGCCCGCGGCCCAGATCCCGAACGCGCACTGCATCAGCCAGCCGTGCCGCCCGTTCGCGTACTCGCTCACGAAGCGCCACGAGGGCGCGAGCGCCGGCTCGAGCGCGTGCAGCGCGAGCACGACGAGCGCGACGGCGATCGCCGCGGCGGCGGCGAAGCGCGCGGCCGTCATCGCCGCGCCGCCTTCGCCTGGGCGCGAGGCGCCCGCCGGCGCGGCGCGCTGGCCAGGCGGGTTGCCGTGAGGTCGGGACCGATGAGACCCTCGCGCTTCGCGCGCGCGATGAGGTCGTCGGGCGTCTTGCCGGTCGCCTTCCGGATGTCGTCGAGATACGCCTGAAAGGTCATCGGGCCTCCGCGTCTTCCCGCGCGCTAGATTGGATGTAGTCAACTACAATGAAGAAGTCAACCGGACGCAGGCGCCCGCGCCGCAAGTACGTGTCGGCGCTGCGCAGCGAGGCGGCCGACGCCACCAAGGCGCGCGTGCTCGGCGCCGCGCGCACGCTCTTCGTCCGCTCCGGCATCGACCGCGTCACGATCGCGCAGATCGCCGAGCGCGCCGGCGTCGCGGTGTCGACCGTGTACGGGCTCTACAAGTCGAAGGAAGGGATCCTCCGCGCCCTGATGCGGGCGGCGCTGTTCGGCCCGCACTTCGAGGCCGCCATGGCGAAGCTCGCCGGCGTCTCCGACCCGGCGGAGCAGATCGCGCTGACGGCGGAGGTGGCGCGCGCGGTGTACGAGGGCGAGAGCGCGGAGCTCGGGCTGCTGCGCGGCGCGTCGGCGTTCTCGCCGGCGCTGCGCAAGCTGGAGCTCGAGTTCGAGCGCACGCGGCTCGAGATGCAAGAGGCGCGCGTGCGGCTGCTGTTCGCCCAGCGCAAGCAGAGGCCGGGGCTCTCGCTCGACGAGGCGCGCCGCGTGCTGTGGATGTACACGAGCCGCGACGTCTACCGGATGCTCGTCCACGAGGGCGGCTGGACGCCGGAGCGCTACCAGGCGTGGCTGGCGGAGACGCTGCTCGGCGCGCTGGTCGCCGACCGCTTCCAGCGGCGCTGACTCCGCCCGGCGTCGGACCGCCTCGCCGGGCGCGGCGCGGCGTCAGTCGCCGCCGCCTTCCTCCAGCAGCGCGCGGCGCGCCTCGGCGAGCTCCGCCCGCTGCGCGTCGCTCACGGTCGGGTAGGCGAGGTCGAGGCGCGCCAGCGTGTCGATCAGCGCCGCCGCGACGACGACGCGCGTGTACCACTTGTTGTCGGCGGGCACGACGTACCACGGCGCCCACTCGGTCGCGGTCTCGCGGATCATCTCCTCGTACGCGGCCATGTACTGCTTCCAGAAGCCGCGCTCGCGGGCGTCGCTCGCGGAGAACTTCCAGTTCTTGGCGGGGTCGTCGAGGCGCGCGAGGAAGCGCTTCTTCTGCTCCTTCTTGGAGACGTGCAGGAAGAACTTGCAGAAGGCGACGCCGTTGCGCGCCAGGTAGCGCTCGTGGTTGCGGATGTCCTCGTAGCGCTCCTCCCAGATCCGCTTGCCGACGAGCCGGGGCGGGATCTTCGCGCGCTCGAGCAGCTCCGGGTGCACGCGGACGACGAGCACCTCCTCGTAGTAGGAGCGGTTGAAGATGCCGATGCGCCCGCGCTCGGGGACGTGCTTGTGCGTGCGCCAGAGGTAGTCGTGATCGAGGTCGATCGAGGTCGGCGCCTTGAAGGAGTAGACCTCGCAGCCCTGCGGGTTCACGCCCGACATCACGTGCTTGATCGCGCCGTCCTTGCCGGCCGCGTCCATCGCCTGGAACACGGCGAGCACGGCCCACTTGTCCTGCGCGTAGAGCTTGTCCTGCAGTGCGGCGAGCACGTCGATGCCGGTCTGCAGCGCGTCCTTGGCGCGCTCCTTGTCGTCCTGGTCGAGGTCGCCGGTGTCGCCCGGATCGACGTCGTCCAGGCGGAACGAGGCGCCGTCGCTGACGCGATACGGCTTGGCGAACGCGCGAGCGCGCTTCGGGACGTCTTCGTGCTCCAAGACCATGGGAACCTCCGGACGCCGTTCACGGCGCGAGCGGCAGAGGGATGGCAGGCGGGGCGGGGTACTGGTTCCAGCCGCCGCCGAGCGCGCGGTAGAGCGCGACGACGGCGAGCAGCTCGTCGCGCTGCGTCTGCGCGAGCGCGAACTCCGCCGGGTAGAGCTGCTGGAGCGCGTCGAGCACTTCGAGATAGTCCGAGAGGCCGCCGACGTAGCGCACCTTCGAGATGCGCACCGACTCGCGCAGCGCCGCGACCGCGCGCTCCTGCTGGACGCGCACGACGGCCAGCTTGTCGCGCGCCGTGAGCGCGTCCGAGACCTCGCCGAGCGCGTTCAGCACGGCGCCCTCGTAGGCGAAGCGCGCGGCGTCGGCGCCCGCCTGCGTGGACTCCCACGCGTACCAGGTCTGCCCGAAGGTGAGCAGCGGGCCGGCGGCCTGTCCCGCGAGCGACCAGATGCCGGTGCCCGATTCGAGTAGCGTCGAGAGCTCCGGGCTGACGCTGCCCCACAGCCCCGTGAGTCCGATGCGCGGGAAGAACTCGGCGAGCGCGGCGCCGATCTGGGCGTTCGCCGCGACGAGCGTCTGCTCGGCTTCGACGAGGTCGGGGCGGCGTTCGAGGAGCTGGGCCGGCACGCCGGCCGGGATCTCGGGCGGCGTGCTCTGCGCCTCGAGCGCGACGCCGCGCGCGATCGGGCCCGCGGGCCGGCCGAGCAGCAGCGAGAGCTCGTTCTCCTTCGCGACGATCGCCTGCTCGATCGCGGGAACCTCGGCCGCCGCCTGCGCGAGCGCGGCCTCCGCGCGCAGCGAGTCGAGCCGCGAGGTGACGCCGCCGAGGAACTGGCGCTCGAAGAGCTCGTAGGTCTCCTCGAACGAGCGGACCGAGTCGTGCGCGATCTCGAGCTCGCGGTCGAGCTCGCGCAGCTCGAAGTACGCGCGCGCCACCGCGGTGACGAGCGAGAGCACGACGCCGCGCCGGCCGGCCTCGGTGGCGAGCATCTGCGCGCGCGCCGACTCCGTGCTGCGGCGGATACGGCCCCAGAGATCGATCTCCCACACGAAGTTCAGCGCGGCGAGGAAGGAGTCGGCGGTGCGCTGGCTGCCGTTGATCGCGCCCAGCGTCGTCCCCTTGCCGCGCGCGGCGTCGAACTCGCCGCCCACGCGCGGAAACAGCTCGCTGCGCGCGACGGCGGCGAGGTCGCGCGCCTGCTCGACGCGCGCCGCCGCGAGCAGGAGATCGCGGTTGGCGCCGAGCGCCTCGCGCACGAGCGCGTCCAGCACGTCGTCGCGGAACACCTCGAACCACGGGAGATCGGCGATCGACGCGGCGTCGGCGCTCGCGTCGCGGAACGCGGGCGGCGTCGGCAGCTCGGGGCGCCGGTAGCTCGGTCCGATCGCGCACCCCGCCCCGAGCGCGAGCGCCAGCCACGCAGCCACGAATCGCTTCACTCGCGGCCTCCCGCGACGGGCGCGGGCGCCGGGCCGGCGGGTGGGGCCGGCGCCGGCTGCGCGTGCGCCTCGCCGTGGCCGGTGAGCCGCTCGATCACGGTGAAGAGCACCGGCACGAGGAAGATCCCGAGCAGCGTCGCGACGAGCATGCCCATGATCACCGCGATGCCCATCTGCTGGCGCGAGACGGCGCCGGCGCCCGACGCGATCGCGAGCGGCACGCAGCCGAGGATGAACGCGAACGACGTCATCAGGATCGGCCGCAGCCGCAGGCGCGCGCCGCTCAGCGCGGCCTCGACGAGCGGCTTGCCCGACTCGAGCTCGAGCTTGGCGAACTCGACGATCAGGATGGCGTTCTTGGCGGCGAGGCCGATCAGCATGACGAGGCCGATCTGGCCGAACACGTTCACCTCGAAGTCGCGCAGAAAGAGCCCGAGGAAGGCGCCGAGCACGGCGAGCGGCGTACCGAGCAGCACCGAGAAGGGCAGCGACCAGCTCTCGTACTGCGCGGCCAGGATCAGGAACACCATCACGATGGCGAGCACGAAGACGGTCGCGCCGCCGGCCGCGTTCTTCTCCTGGTACGACATGGCGTTCCAGGCGTATCCCATCTCGGCGGGCAGCACCTGGCTCGCCACCTCCTCGATCGCGGCCATCGCCTGCCCCGAGCTGTAGCCGGGCGCGGGCGAGCCGGTGACCTCGGCCGCGCGGTAGAGGTTGAAGCGCGTGGTGAACTCGGGACCGCCCACGTCGCGCGACTCCACCAGCGTCGAGAGCGGCACCATGTCGAGGTCGGCGTTGCGCACGTAGAACGCGCCGATGTCTTCGGCGCGGCGCCGGTACTCGGGCTCGGCCTGGAGGAACACCTTCCACTGGCGGCCGAAGCGGTTGAAGTCGTTGACGTAGGCGCCGCCCATGAAGGCTTGCAGCGTCGAGTACACGCTTCGCAGGTCGACGCCCTGCTTGAGCGCCTTGTCGCGATCCACTTCGGCGTAGATCTGCGGCACCGACGCGCGGAACGGGCTGAACGCGGTCGCGATCTCGGGACGTTCGCGCAGCGCCTGCAGGAACGCGTCGAGATTGCGCGCCAGCGCCTCGACCGAGCCGCCGCTGCGGTCCTGGAGCATCACCGAGAAGCCGCCGCCCGTGCCGATGCCCTGGATGGGCGGCGGCAGGAACGCGAAGACCTGCGCGCCCGGGATCGCGGCGAGGCGGCGGTTCAGCGTGGCGAGGATCGCCTTGAAGCCGGTCTCGGGCGTGGTGCGCTCGTGCCACGGCTCGAGCGACACGAAGAAGAACGCGTTGTAGGTCGCCGAGCTCTGCGAGATCAGGCTGTAGCCGGCGATCGTGTTGTAGGCGCCGACGCCCTCGGTGTCGGCGAGGATCGCCTCGACCTGCTTGCACACCGCGTCCGTGCGCTCCATCGACGCCGCGTCGGGGAGCTGCACGTTGACGAAGAGGTAGCCCTGGTCCTCGTCGGGGACGAAGCCGGTGGGGAGCTTCCAGCCGAGCAGCCCGGCGGCGGCGGTCAGCGCGACGAGGCCGACGAGCGACCGCCCGGCGCGCCGCACGCACACGCCGGTCACGCCGACGTAGCCGTTGGTGGCACGGTCGAAGACGCGGTTGAAGGCCGCGAAGAAGCGGCCGAGCAGGCCCGTCGACGCGGCGGCGGGCTTCAGCAGCAGCGAGCAGAGCGCCGGCGAGAGCGTCAGCGCGTTGATCGCGGAGATGATCACGGAGATCGCGATGGTGAGCGCGAACTGCTGGTACATGCGCCCGGTGATGCCGGGCACGAACGCGACCGGCACGAACACGGCGGACAGCACCAGCGCGATCGCGATCACCGGCCCGCCCACCTCCTTCATCGCCCGGTTGGTCGCCTCGCGCGGACTCATGCCGTGCTCGATGTGGTGCTGCACCGCCTCCACGACGACGATCGCGTCGTCCACGACCAGGCCGATCGCGAGCACCAGCCCGAACAGCGAGAGCGTGTTGATCGAGAAGCCGAGCAGCGGGAAGACCGCGAAGGCGCCCACCAGCGAGACCGGCACCGCGATCAGCGGGATCAGCGTCGCGCGCCAGCTCTGCAGGAACAGGAAGACGACGAGGATCACGAGGATCATCGCCTCGTAGAGCGTGTGGCCGATCTCGACGATGCCCTCGGAGACGGCGAGCGTCGTGTCGAGCGAGGTGGCGTAGTCGAGGTCCTGCGGGAAGCGCGCCTTCGCTTCTTCCATGGTGCGCTTCAGGCCCTCGGCGACCTCGAGCGCGTTCGAGCCGGGGATCTGGTACGTGGCGACGATCGCGGCGGGCTTGCCGTCGAGCCGGCCGCGCTGGTTGTAGTTGAGCGCGCCGAGCTCGATGCGGGCGACGTCGCGCAGGCGGACCTGCGCGCCGCTCGGGTCGGAGCGCACGACGATCGCGCCGAACTCCTCGGCGGACACGAGGCGGCCCTGCGCGCGGACGCTCCAGGTGAACTCCTGGCCCGCCGGCGCCGGCTCGCCGCCGATCTTGCCCGACGGGTTCACGGTGTTCTGCTTCTGGATGGCGTCGATCAGGTCCGGCACGGTGAGGCCGAGGCTCGTCAGCTGATCGGGCTTCACCCAGATGCGCATCGCGTAGTCGCTGGTGCCGAAGATCACGACGTCGCCGACGCCGGGCACGCGCTTGAGCGCGTCCACGATGTTGATGTTCGCGTAGTTGCCGAGGAACTGATCGCCGTAGCTGCCGTTCGGCGAGTAGAGCGAGAAGAGCAGCAGCGGGCTCGACGTGGACTTCTTCACCGTGACGCCGAAGTTGCGCACGTCCGGCGGCAGGCTCGCGGACGCCTGGTTCACGCGGTTCTGGACGAGCACGTTGTCCATGTCGATGTTCGTCTCGACTTCGAACGAGACGCGCAACGTCATGGTGCCGTCGTTGGCGTTCACCGAGCGCAGGTAGATCATGTAGTCGACGCCGTTGACCTGCTGCTCGATCGGCGTCGCCACCGACTGCTCGATGGTGAGCGCGTCGGCCCCGGTGTAGGTGGCGGAGACCTGGATCTCGGGCGGGACGATCTCGGGGAACTGCGCGATCGGCAGCCCGCCCATCGCGACGAGCCCGCCGATCACGGTCACGATCGAGATCACGATCGCGACGATGGGGCGGCGGACGAAGAAGTAGTCGGCGCTCGCGGGCGGGGCGGGCTCGTGCGCCAAGCGGCTATCCCTGCGGCGCCGCAGCGGCCGCGGCGGTCTTGGGATTCACGACGACGCCGTCGCGCACCTTCTGGAGGCCCTCCACGACGATCCGGTCGCCGGGCGCGAGCCCCTTCTCGATGATCTGCAGGCTCTCGAAGCGCGGGCCGGGCTCGACCACGCGCATCGCGATCTTGTCGTCGGGCCCGACGAGCGCGACCTGGTGGACGCCCTGCATCTCGGCGACGGCGCGTTGCGGGACGAGCAGGGCGCCTTTGCGGAGCTCGGTGACGACGCGCACGCGCGCGTACTGGCCGGGGCGCAGCAGGAAGTCGGGGTTCGGGAACTCCGCGCGCACCTGGATCGTTCCGGTGCTCGGGTCGATGCCCTGCGAGGCGGGCACGCTGAAGCCCCGGTGCGGCCACGTGCTGCCGTCCGCGAGCAGCAGCTCGACCGAGGCGCCTCCGTCGCCGCGCGCCGCGTTCGCGCCGCCGTCGATGCGCTTGCGGAACGCTTCGGCGAAGCGGAGGTACTCGCGCTCGGAGAGCGGGAAGCGCACGCGGATGGGATCGACCTGCGAAACCGACGTCAGCGGCTGCGGATCGGTCGGGCCGACCAGATTGCCGAGCTGGGCGCGCGCGATGCCCGCGATGCCGTCGATCGGCGATCGCACCTCGGTGTAGCCGAGGTCGACCTGGGCGCTGTCCACGGCGGCCTGCGCCGCCTGCACCAGCGCCTCGTTCGCGCGCAGCGACTGGATCGCGTTGTCGAGCTCCTGGCGGCTGACCGCGCCCTCGCGCGCGAGCGGCGTGTACCGGTCGACGTCGAGCCGCGACTTCGCGAGCGCGGCGCGTGCGCGCCCGAGGTCGCCGCGCGCCTGGTCGAGCGCGGCGCGCGCGCTGCGCGGGTCGACGCGGAACAGCACGTCGCCCTTCTTCACGATCGTGCCCTCGGCGTACTCGCGCGCGATCAGATAGCCCGGCACCTGCGCGCGGATCTCCGCGTCGACCGCGCCCTCGGTGGTGCCGATCCACTCCGAAGTGATCGGGACGTCGCGCTGGACGACCGGCGCGACGACGACGTCGACCGGCGGCGGCGGCGGCGCCGCAGGCTCGCCGCAGGCCCAGAGCGCCGACGCTGCGCCGATCGCGGCGCAGGCAGCCCGCACGCGCTCGTGGAGCCGCGGACGCGGTGCCGCTCCGGTCGCTCCGGTCGCCACGCTCGCCACGCGCCCTCCTCGCACCACTGTGCGGTGAAGCGCGCATCATAAGGCCGGCGCGGCGCCGACCCAAGGGCGGAAGTCCCGGCGCGGCCCGCCCGCTTCTTGGGCAGCGCTGCGCGGCGCGCGAGCACGCTTCGACGCACGACGCAGCGGTGTCGCGCGCGAAACGGCGCATCCGGCGCGGCCGACGCATGCGCGCGACGGCACGGCCGTTGCTTTGTCGTCGCGGCACGGGACTCGAACCCGGCGCGTCCGCCGTCGAGGCAGAAGGCGGCCGCTCGGGAGAGGGCGCGCGTGACGTCCACGGCGTCCGAGGCACGAAGGCATGAGCCCCTCTTCTCGAACGGAGAACCCTCAATGAATCGGAAGCTCGTCTTCCTGCTCCTCGGCGCCGCCGCGGCGGTGGCTCCGGGGATTGCGTTCGCCGACGACACGCCCGCGGTGACGACGGGACAGTTCGTCGCGAACAACCTCTGGATGATGTTGTCCGCGGCGCTCGTGTTCATCATGCATCTCGGCTTCGCGACGCTCGAGAGCGGTCTCACGCGCGCGAAGAACACGACGAACATCTTGTTCAAGAACACGTTCATCGTGTGCGCCGGCATCCTCACCTACTACGTCTGCGGCTTCAGCCTGATGTACCCGGGCGAGTTCAACGGCTGGCTCGGCTTCGCCGGCTTCGGCCTGCCGGTGCCGGACAACGGCATGACGCCGGACTACGCGAGCGGCGGATACACGTACTGGACCGACTTCCTGTTCCAGGCGATGTTCGCCGCCACCTGCGCGACGATCGTTTCGGGCGCCGTCGCGGAGCGCGTCAAGCTCTCCTCGTTCATGGTGTTCTCGCTCGTGTTCGTCGCGGTGGTGTACCCGGTCGCCGGCTCCTGGAAGTGGGGCAAGGGCTGGCTCGACGCGATGGGCTTCTACGACTTCGCCGGCTCGACGCTGGTGCACTCGGTCGGCGGCTGGGCCGCGCTGGTCGGCGCGCTGATCCTGGGGCCGCGTCTCGGCAAGTACGGCAAGGACGGGCGCGTCCACCCGATTCCCGGCAGCAACCTCCCGATGGCGACGATCGGCGTCTTCCTGCTCTGGCTCGGCTGGTTCGGGTTCAACGGCGGCTCGGTGCTGTCGGCGGATCCCGAGGCCACCTCGCGCGTGCTGGTCACGACGTCGCTGGCGGCGGCCGCCGGCTGCATGGCGGCGATCCTCGCGTCGTGGACGATCGCCTCGAAGCCCGATCTCTCGATGGCGCTCAACGGCATCCTCGCCGGCCTGGTCGGCATCACCGCGGGCGCCGACGTGACGACGCCGCTCACCGCGATCGCGATCGGCACGGTCGCCGGCCTGCTGGTGGTGGGCGCGGTGCTCTTCTTCGACAGGATCCGCATCGACGACCCCGTCGGCGCGATCTCGGTGCACCTCGCGTGCGGCATCTGGGGCACGCTCGCCGTCGGCATCTTCTCGACCAATCCGGATCACTCGTTCGGGACGCAGCTCGTCGGCGTGGCCGCCTACGGGATCTTCACCGTGGCGTGCGCCACCGCGATCTTCCTCGCCGTCAACGCGGTGATGGGCCTGCGCGTCAGCGAAGAGGAGGAGCTCGGCGGCCTCGACTTCGGCGAGCACGGCATGCACGCCTACGACCTCGCCGTCGGCCCGGCGGGCATGCAGTCGGCCGGCGCGACGCCGGGCGCGCCCGGCATGCGTCCCTCGACGGCCCTCGCGGCCGAGACCCGGTGAGGAGCACCGCCATGAAGAAGATCGAAGCGATCATCAAGCCCTTCAAGCTGGACGAGGTGAAGCACGCGCTGATGGAGATCGGCGTGCAGGGCCTGACGGTCACGGAGGCGCGCGGCTTCGGCCGGCAGAAAGGACACACCGAGCTGTACCGCGGGGCGGAGTACGTCGTGGACTTCGTGCCCAAGGTGAAGATCGAGCTGGTGGTGCCCGAGGCGCTCGCGGAGAAGGCGGTGCTCGCGATCGCCGACGCGGCGCGTACCGGCCGCATCGGCGACGGCAAGATCTTCGTGTCGGACGTCGCGGACGCGGTCCGCCTCCGCACCGGAGACCGCGCGGAGGCCGCGCTGCAGTAGGCGCTGCGATGGGTCGCGCGCCGTCCGGCACCACAGTACGGCGCGCGGAGGGGAAGGGCCGGCGATCGTCCTCGGCGGTCGCCGGCCCGATCTCGTTCGGGCCCTCGCTACAGCCCGAAGAGCGCGAGCCGCGACTCGACCTCGCCCAGCACGGCCGCGCCCCCCGTCGCGCCCGCGAGCGGCTGGAGCTTGCCGTCGGTGCGCAGCACCAGCGCGCCGCCTTCGAAGACCCAGCCCATCGACGGCGAACGCACCCAGAACAGCTCGCCGTCGCGGAAGTAGTAGGACGCGCTGCGGCCGAGTCCGCTGGTGTCCGCCGCGACCAGCTTCACGGGCCGCTCGCCGTCCACCCAGAGCTGCAGGCGCTCGGCGCCCTGCACCACCTCGCGCATGTCGAAGCGGTCGAGGCGCGTGTCGATCGCGCGCGCCTCTTGGCGCACCGCCGCGACGCGCGGGTCGAGGCCCGGCGGGTCCGGGTCGGGCGCGAGCACGCGGCCCGCCGAGACGGCCGCGGCGTCGGTGACGCGGTCGAGCAGGATCTCCACGCGGCTCGGGTTGCCCGCGGTCAGCACGCGCACGTCGAACGGGCTCGCGAACCACAGCTCGCCGTCGGCGCGGATGCGCGCGCGCAGCGCGTAGGTGCGGCTCGCGTCGATCGAGCGCGGGTCGTACGGCAACGAGAAGGCGATCGGCGGCGGGCCGGGCTGGTCCATCAGGCGTTCGGCGACGAGCGGCTCCTGCTCGCCGTCGTCGCGCAGCTCGACGAGCTGGATCTCGACGCGCGCGCTCGGCGGCAGCGCGATCGGCTCGCGGTACACGAGCGTCCCGGTCAGGTGCGCGGCGTCGCGCGGCGCGCGCGACGACGACGCGCAGCCCGCGAGCGCCAGCGCGAGCGAGAGGGCCGCCGCGAGCGCGACCGGCCGGGCGATGCGCGCGGCCGTGTGGTCCGCGCAGCGAGCTTCGATGCCATCCACCGCAACCGCCTCCTGTCCGTCGAACGGGCGCGCAGAGTAGCGGGAACGCCGCCGCGACTCAGCGCACGGGACCGACCGACGACACCTCGTACCGCTGGATCGCGATGCGCCGCACGCCGAAGCCCGCGACGGCCCGCTGGAACGCGGCCATGTGCGGCGCGGCGAAGTGGGCGTCGAGCGCCTGCTGCGACTCCCACTCCTCGAAGATGCGGAAGCGGCCCGGCTCGGCGAGGTCGGCCGAGAACGCGTAGCTGATGCAGCCGGGCTCGCCGCGCGTCGCCTCCATCATGCGCACGGCGGCGGCGACGGCGCCGTCGCGGTGCGCGGGGTCGATGTCGATCTCGCCGGCGACCACGATCACGGCGCGCTCCTCTCAGCGGAAGAAGACGAAGGTGACGACGACGAAGATCGGGACCAGGATCGCGGTCGAGTAGGCCATGTAGCCGAAGAAGCTCGGCATGCGCACGCCGCTCTCCTCGGCGATCGCCTTCACCATGAAGTTGGGTCCGTTGCCGATGTACGTGTTGGCGCCCATGAAGACGGCGCCGCACGAAACCGCCGCCAGGATCGCCTCCGCGGCGGGGCCCGACGCCAGGTACGCCGCGAGATAGCGGCCCTCGAGCGGGATGCCGACGAGGCCGCTCGCCGTCGCGGCGAAGGTGAGATAGGTCGGCGCGTTGTCGAGGAAGCTCGACAGGATCCCGGCCGCCCAGAAGAAGTGCCACGGCTGCTGGATGCCGAAGGCCTCCGCGTTCGCGTTGAGCAGCAGCAGCGCGGGCGCCATCGTCACGAAGATGCCGGCGAACAGCACCGCGACCTCGATGATCGGCCCGAACGAGAACGAGTTGGCGATGCGCAGCTTCTCCGGCGTCAGCCCGTACGCGCCGACGGCGAGCGCAGCCATCGACGCCTCCTGGAAGCCGTAGGGCCACGGCTCGCCGCGGTTTCCGATGCCGCTGCCGGCGGCGTAGATCACCAGCACGACGCCGATCAGGAAGAGGAAGTTGTGCGCGCCCTCGACGCGCAGCGGCTCGTGCTCGAGCACCTCCTCGAGCAGCGGCTCCGCCGTCTCCGCCTCCTCGCGGTTCAGCACGATCTGGTCCCAGACGTTGAAGACGAGGAGCAGCGCGCCGTTCACCACCAGCCACTGCTCCCACAGTCCGAAGGTCCAGGTGAACGGCACGCCCTTCAGGAAGCCGAGGAAGAGCGGCGGATCGCCGAGCGGCGTCAGCAGGCCGCCGCAGTTCGACACCACGAAGATGAAGAACACGACGACGTGGACCTTGCGCTTGCGCTCCTCGTTGGCGCGCAGCAGCGGGCGGATCAGCAGCATGGAGGCGCCGGTGGTGCCGATCCAGCTCGCGATCAGCGCGCCGAGCCCGAGCAGAGCGGTGTTCACGATCGGCGTGCCCGCCAGCGACCCGCGCACGTAGATGCCGCCGCTGATCACGAACAGCGCGCCGAGCAGCGTCATGAACGAGACGTACTCGAGGATCTTGTGCTGGAGCTCGGCCGCGCCGTGGCCGCCGAGCGCGGTCAACAGGTAGGCGGCGGCCGGGACCGAGAACAGCGCGGCGACGATCGCCTTGTTGCGGTTCGACTCCCAGAAGTGCGGCGCGACGAGCGGCACGACGGCGATCGACAACAGCATTCCGGCGAACGGCAGCGCCGACCACCACGCGACTTCGACGACGTGCTCCAAGCGCCCCTCCGGCGGGCCGGAGGGTTCGCCGTGGGGCTGGGGGTGTCAAGCCGCCGTGCGGCGATTCCGCGGGCGGCCGCGCCACGCGAGACCGACGAGGCCGAGCGCGAGCATCGCGAAGGTGTGCGCTTCGGGAACCATCGCGGGGCGCGGCCCGACGCCGACCCACAGCTCGTCGAGGAAGGCGCCGACGTTGCGGCTCTGGTTGATCGAGTAGCCGCTCGGCACGGTGAGTCCGCTCGATCCCGAGAAGCGCAGCCAGAAGGTTCCATTCGCGGGGATCGGCGCGAGTCCGTACGTCGCGAAGTCGATCAGCCCGCCGACGCCGCGGATCGAGTTGCCCGGCGCGTTGCCGTCGACGAAGCCCGCGGTGTTCGACGTGTTGAGCAGCGTGCCCTCGAAGCCGTTGCCGAGGTCGGTCCAGCTCGAGCCGTCGAGCGAGATCCACGCCTGCAGTCCCGCCCAGCGCGGCCGCGAGCGCTGCAGCCAGAACTCGACGTCGAACTCGAGATGGAAGGCGGAGAGCGAGGCGCCGGTGTCGTTGCGGAACGCGGCGGTCATGTCGCGCGTCGGGTTGCCCGTGCTCGTCGTGTACAGGCCGAGCGCGCGGTCTGCCGCGCCGGCCGCGCCGCCGTTGTACGCGTCGGTCGCGGGATTCGCGCTCGGCAGCGCGAGGCTCGTGTACTGCTCGCGCGGCGTCGCGCCCTGCAGGTCGAGGCTCCAGTACGAATCGGGCCCGACCGCCTGTCCCGGTGCGCGCGTGCCGGTGGGGCCCATCGAGTCGAAGCTCTCGTAGAGGCCGCCCGTCGCGGGCACCGAGTAGAAGAGCGCCATCGGCGCCGCTGCGGCTGGGCGCAGCGGCGCGGCGGCGATGCCGAGGAGGAGAACGACAAGGAGGATGGAATGGCGGCGCATCGGGCTCTCTCCGAGCCCGCGGTCCAGCGCACGCATCGGTCGGGTCTTCACCCGACCTGAGGGCCGCGGCACGCGCCGCGCGCGCCGCGCAGCGCGCCGCGCCGCGACTCCGGCAGCGCGCCGGCAGCGCGTGCGCAGCTCGGCACGGCGGCGCGACCCGCTACGATCCGCCGCTCCCACCGCACCGCTCGAGGAGATCCGCCATGCGACGCCCGCCCTTCGTGCTGCTTGTCTGTGCGCTGCTGTTGCCGACGGCCGCGCGCGCGACCGTGTACACGGTGACGACGACCGCCGACGCGGGGGCCGGCTCGCTGCGCGAGGCGCTCGCCGCCGCGGACGCGGGCGACGTGATCGAGTTCGCGATCCCCGGCGAGGGCGTGCAACAGATCGCGCCGCAGAGCGCGCTGCCTGCGGTCGCCGCGGGCGTCACGATCGACGCGACCACGCAGCCGGGCGCGAGCTGCGAGGCGTGGCCGCCGACGCTGCGGGTCGAGCTCTCCGGCGCGCAGGCGCCGGCGACCACGGACGGGCTCGTCGTCGCGGGCGACGGCGTCGTGATCGTCGGGCTCGCGATCTCGGGCTGGCCGCGCAACGGCGTCCTGGTGGACGGCGTTTCGGAGACCGTCATCGAGTGCAACTTCGTCGGCACCGACGCCGCCGGCGCGCAGGCGCAGAGCAACGGCGCCGACGGCATCCGCATCGTGGGCACCGGCGTCAACAACCTCGTGCGCGCCAACCTGCTCTCGGGCAACACGATCGACGGCATCCGCATCCAGGACGCGGACCGCACCGCCGTATGGGGCAACCGGATCGGCACCGACGCGACCGGCGCGCAGCCGCTCCCGAACGGCGGCGCCGGCGTCGAGCTGCTCGGCAGCGCGTCGCTCTCGTCGATCGGCTCGCCCACCGAGCCGAACCGCATCGAGGCCAACGGCGGCGGCGGCATCGTCGTCTCGGGCGCGGGCGCGTTCGGCAACGATCTCCTCTACAACTCGCTCGCGAAGAACGGCAGCGTCGGCATCGACCTCGTCGGCGCGCTGCTCGAGGACCCGAACGACCCGGGCGACGCCGACGCGGGCCCGAACCGCCTCCAGAACACGCCGGTGGTCTCGTCGGCCGCGTACGACGAGGGCGCGGGAACGCTGACCGTGACCTATCTCGTCGACACGCAGCTCGCGAACGCGGCCTATCCGCTCCTCGTGGCGGTGTACGGCGCGGACCTCGATCAGGAGGAGGGCGAGGTGCTGCTGGGCACGGTCACGTACACGGCGACGGACTTCGCGGCGGGCTCGGTGGCGAAGAGCTTCGTGCCGCAAGCCGCCGTCGCGATCGGCCAGTGGCTGGTGGCCGCGGCGCGCGACGATCTCGGCAACACGTCCGAGTACTCCGAGGCGATCGCCGTGCCCGAGCCCGGCGCGCTGGCGTGCGGCGCGCTCGCGCTCGCCGCGCTCCGCGCCCGCCGCCGGCGCTGAGTCAACCGAGCAGCGACGGACGCGCGCCGATCTCGGTGGACGCCACGTAGCCGTAGTCGACGAAGAGGTTCACGCCGGAGACGAAGCGCGCCGCGTCGGAGCCGAGCAGCACCAGCGGCTCGGCCATCTCCTCGGGCGTCGCGTTGCGCCCGATCGGCGCGAGGAAGTGCTTCTCCAGGAACTCCTGGCCGGCCTGCTCGTGGAAGGCCGGCAGCATCGGCGTGTCGGTCGGCGCCGGCGAGAGGCAGTTCATCCGGATCTTGCGCGCGACCAGCTCCACGGCGCGCGCCTTCGTGTACCAGACGATGCACTGCTTCGAGAACAGGTAGCCGTTGTTCTTGTCGGCGTTCGCCTCGAGCCAGGCCTTGCCGGCCGCGAAGCCCGGCGTGCCGCAGAGCCCCTTCACGGCGTCGAGGTTCTTCTGCCAGCCCATGCCCGCGACCGACGTGATGCTCGCGACCGCGCCGCCTTGCGGGATGCGCGGTAGCACCGACTCCGTCAGGTGTCGCAGGCCGACGAAGTTCACGAGCGTCGTGTCGAGCGCAGTCCACGGCGGGCCGGGCAGGCCGGCGCAGTTGAAGTGCACGTGCACCCGCGCGGGCAGCCGCGCGACCGCCGCGTCGATCGACGCCGCGTCGCGCAGGTCCACCGCGATCGCCTGCTTCACCGGCGCGTCGATCGGCGCGACGTCGAGCGCGTGCACCTCGGCGCCGAGGTCGATCAGGACGCGCGCCGCCGCCGCGCCCATGCCGGTCGCCGCGCCGCTCACCACCACCGTCTTGCCCGCGTAGCCGAGGATGTCGCGCATCGATCGC
Organism: Pseudomonadota bacterium; assembly: GCA_003576805.1. Lineage (GTDB taxonomy): Bacteria > Myxococcota_A > UBA9160 > UBA9160 > PR03 > PR03. The sequence goes on from QEVM01000002.1 coordinate 21,220, forward strand.
CTCCTTCGCGCGGCACGGTAGACCGGCCGCGGAGGCCGCGGTAGCGCCTCACGTCGTCGCGAGCGCGGGCCTCCGGCGTGCGGCGTCGTTCGCCTCCTCGAACGCGTGCGCGACTTCGAGCACGCCGCGGTCGTCGCGCAAGCGGCCGACGATTTGGATGCCGACGGGCAGGCCTTCGGGCGTGAAGCCGGCGGGCACGGAGATCGCCGGCTGCAGCGTCGCGCTGATCCAGTACGCCGACTTCATCCACGCGAGGTAGTGCTCCATCGGGACGCCGTCGATCTGCTTCGGCCAGTCGAGCTCCGCGTCGAACGCGGGCACCTGGTTCACCGCGCAGACGAGGAAGTCGTGGCGCGCGAAGAAGGCGCGCATGCGGGCCAGCAGCGCCGACTGCGCCGCCATCGCGCGGCCGACGTCCTGCGCGCGGAGCGCGAGACCCTGCTCGACGTTCCAGATCGCTTCCGGCTTCATGAGCTCGCGGTGCGACGCGAGCAGCGGGCCGAGCAGCGTCGCGACGGTGAAGGCGCGCAGCGCGAGGAAGATCGCGTCGGCGTCGTGCAGCGCGGGGTCGGCGTCCTCGACGATGCAGCCGAGCTGCTCGAACACGGCGCGCTGCGCGGCGAGCACCTCGCGCACGCGGCGGTCGAGCGGGAGCCCGCCGAGATCGGGGCACCACGCGACGCGCACGCCGCGGAGGTCGCGGCCGAGCGGCGCGGCGAAGCGCGCGGCGTCGATGGGCAGCGACGCGGGATCGCGCGCGTCCTCGCCCGCGATGACGGAGAGCAGGAACGCCGCGTCCGCGACGTCGCGCGCCATCGGCCCGTGCACGGCCAGATTGCCGAACGGCAGCGACGACGGCGCGTCGGGCACGACGCCCGGCGACGGCCGGAAGCCGACGACGCCATTGAAGTGCGCCGGGTTGCGCAACGAGCCGCCCATGTCCCCGCCGTCCGCGAGCGGCAGCATGCCCGCCGCGAGCGCCGCGCCCGCGCCGCCGCTCGATCCGCCCGCGCTCTTGGTCGGATCCCACGGGTTGCGCGTCGTTCCGTACACGTCGTTGTAGGTGTGCGAGCCGAGCCCGAACTCGGGGACGTTCGTCTTCCCGATCGGGAGCGCGCCGGCGCGGCGGATGCGCTCGACGAGCACGGAGTCGGACGCGGGCCGGTGATCGCGCAGGATGCGCGAGCCCATCGTGCACGGGAAGCCCGCCGCGGGCTGCATGTCCTTGAATGCCCACGGCAGTCCGTGCAGCGGTCCGACGTCTTCGCCGCGCGAGAGCCGCGCGTCCGCCGCGCCGGCGAGCGCGAGCGCGGTGTCGCGGTCGACGCGCGCGACGATCGCGTTCAGCGTGGGATCGAGCCGCTCGATGCGATCGAGATGAGCGCGCATCACCTCGCGCGCCGAGATCGTGCGATCCCGCAGCAGCGAGACGAGGGTGCGGGCGGGCAGGAAGCAGAGGTCGGTCGCGCCGGACATCGCGCCGATGCTACCCGGCGCGGCTCCGCCTCCGCTGCCGCCGTGTGCGGCGCCGCACGAGCACGAGCAGCGCGGCGAGCTGCGCCGCCGCGCTCGACGGCTCCGGCACCACGCGCAGCGCCGCGATCGCGATCGCCGCGCCGCCGCCGTCGCCGCCGATCTCCTGGAAGGACCAGAAGCGCGTCGGATCGCTCGGGTCGAGGACGGTCGCGCTGTAGTCGCCGAAGCGCGACACGGAATCGATCTGGATGTCGCCCGTGCCCGCGAGCACCGCGATCGGCTCGCCGAACAGCGTCGTGCCGGCGTGCGTCTCGCCGAGCGCTGCGAACGAGGACGGCGGCAGCGACGGACCCGACGCGCTGAAGCCGATCACCACGTGGCCGGCCGCGTTGGCGGCGATCGACGGGTACAGGTAGTCGAGCGCGTCGCTCTCGAGCACGCCTTCCTGCCGCACCGCGAGCGTCACGGCGTCGAGCTCGAGCCAGCGGATCGCCGCGCGTCCCGTGGCGCCCTGCGCGCAGTGCACGGCCCAGATCGCGTCGCCGATCTGCACGGGCGATGCGACGTGACCGTCTCCGGTGTCGAGCAGGCCGGCGCCGGTCTGGAGCGCGTCGGGCGGCGTCGGCATCGGCGTGACCGAGAGGAACGGCCCGGCCGTGAGCGTCGGCGCGCTCGCGCTGCCGCCGATCCGGGTCGTCTGCACCGTGCCGACGAACGCGACGGCGGTCGAGAGCATCCAGCCGGGACGCCCCTCGCCTTCGAGCCGCGTCACGGGCTGCGGCGCGAAGCCGGTCGTCGCGAGCGCGGCGCGCTCGAAGAGCGTGGCGCCGTCGATCGAGGGCGGGACGGCGAGCAGGTCCGCCTTCGGCACGACCAGCACGTCCACCGAGATCGGGAGACCGCCGGCGACGCCCGCCTGGTGCATGTCGGACGCGATCGTCACCGTGTCGCCGTCGACGCCGATCGTCGGGAAGTCGGCCCAGGTGGCGTCGGTCGAGTCGCTGTCGAACGCCCAGCCGTCGAAGCCCTCGGTCGGGTCGTCGCTGCGCGAGACCGCGAGCAGGATCTCGTTCGACGTGTAGCGGCCGTTCAGCGCGACGACGAAGAAGCGGCCGCTCGCGGGGTCGTAGATCGCGCGCGGGTCGAAGGTGTCGTACGTCGCGACGCCCGCGTCGCTCCAGAACTCCGAGAGCGAGCCGCCTTCGACGTATTCGCCGTCGCTCTTGCGATGGACGTGGATGCCCGCGTTGGTCACCTCGAGCACGTGCGCGGGGCCGACCGCGCCCATCGTGTCCGGCGGATATCCGCCGCCGGCGCCGCGGAACGCGAGCGCGATCTCGAGCGAAGCCGCGCCGGCGGGCGTCGCCGTCGCCAGCAGGGCCACGAGCGCGAGCAGGGAAGGGCGCACGGCGCCCACCCTACCACGCCGCGTGTCGGAACGGGCGCGCGCTCAGCGCGTTTGCGCGCGGCCGCCGCCGCCGCCTTCCTCCATGTGGAAGAAGCCGGGATTGCCGCCCGCGAGCAGCGCCTCGCCGAGCACCGGGCGCGCGATCTGGCCGGCCGCGTCGAGCTGCTCGATGGCGCGGTCGAGATGGCGCGCGAGCGCCTCCATGTACTCGCTGAGCGCCTTGTGCACGATCGCGAACGACACCGCGTCCTTGAACGCGGACGGACGCCGCACGAGCGCGGCGCCGAGTAGCTTCAGCGTGAACCACGCGCGCCGCGGGCCGGCGAGCAGCACGGTGTCGCGCAGGATGCGCGCGAGCAGCGCGAGGTCGCCCCGGCGGATGTTGAGGCCGCGCGTGATCTGGCCGCCCCGGCTCATCAGGAAGTCGAGCGTGCGGCGGTGGTAGTTGCGGAAGTCGTAGAGCTCGCCGATCAGCTGGCGGTAGCCCGCGTACAGCTCGCGCCGCGTCATGCTCTTCGGCTCGATGTTCGAGAACACGAACTGGTCGCCGAGCGACTCCTCGACGAGCCGGCCCTCGCGCGCGACGCGCTCGTGCAGCGGCGTCTTCGGCATCGCCTGCAGCATGCCGGTCATCGACACCGGGATGCGCGCGTCCTGGATGAAGCGGAGCTGCTCCTCGAAGATGGTCGCGTCGTCGGCGTCGAAGCCGACGATCATCCCCGCCTGCACCTGGATGCCGTAGCCGTGGATCTTGCGGACGCTCTCCACCAGGTCGCCGCGCGTGTTCTGCGTCTTCTTCGTCTCCTGCAGCGACTCGACGCGCGGGCTCTCGATGCCGATGAAGACGGTCGTGAAGTTGGCGTCGCGCAGCAGCGCGAGCAGCTCGTCGTCCTGCGCCGCGTTGAGCGACACCTCGGTGTTGAAGTCCATCGGGAAGCCGTTCTCGCGGCCCCAGCGCGCCATCTCGCGCAGCAGGTCCTTGGCGAGCTTCTTGTTGCCGATGAAGTTGTCGTCGACGACGAACACCTGCTTCGCGCCGAGCCGGTGGCACTCGGCGATCTCCGCCATCACCTGGTGCACCTGCTTGGCGCGCGGGCGGCGGCCGTACACGACGATGATGTCGCAGAACTCGCACTGGAAGGGACAGCCGCGCGCGAACTGGATCGTCATCGCGTGGTAGCGGTCGACGTGCAGCAGGTCGAAGCGCGGCACCGGCGAGAGCGAGAGGTCGGGCTTCTCGGCGGGGCGGTACTCCGGCTTCCACGATCCCGCCGCGAAGTCGCGCAGGAACTGCGGCCAGGTCTCCTCGGCCTCGTCGACGAAGAGCACGTCGCACTGGCCGCGCCACGCCTCGGGGCACAGCGACGCGTGCGGGCCGCCCACGACGACGAAGCGCCCGCGCCGGCGGAACTCCGCGATGATCTCGCGCATGCGGTCTTCGTGGACGATGTAGCCGGTGACGCCGACGACGTCGGCGTCCACGTCGAAGTCGATCTCCTCGACGTTCTCGTCGCAGAGCGTGATCTCGTGCTCGCGCGGCGTCATGCCCGCGACCGTCGGCATCGAGAGGTTCGGGAAGATGCAGCGCTTGCCGAGGATCGGGAGGATGCGGTCGTAGGTCCAGAAGCTCGGCGGGTTCTTCGGCGTGACGAGATGGATCTTCATGCGGCCCTCCGGCGCTGCGTGACGTCCGACGCAGACCCGACGCAGTCCTGCGCGTTCCGTACCAGCATGCGCGAACGGCGCGCCGAACGACTGTGAAAGTTCGGCAAAACGACTTCCCCGCCGGGCTCGACCCGGCACGGATGCGCGACTCGCGCCTCGCCGCCGCGGCTCGCCGGAAGGGAGTAGAATGCGCGCCGGCGGAGGAACGACACCATGGATCTGCGAGAGCTCGAGGCGATCAAGCGGCTCAAGTACCAGTACTTGCGATGCCTCGACCAGAAGCGCTGGGAAGAGATCGCGACCTGCTTCACCGAAGACGCGACCTGCTCCTACAGCGGCGGCAGGTACGCGTTCTCCGGGCGCGCCGCGATCGTCGACTTCCTGCGCAAGGCGATGGGCGCGCCGAGCTTCCACTCGAGCCACCGCGTGCACCATCCCGAGATCGACTTCACGAGCCCGACCAGCGCCGTCGGGGTGTGGGCGCTCGAGGACGTGGTGATCGAGACGCGCGCGCAGATCACGATCCGCGGCGCGGCGTGGTACCGCGACGAGTACGTGAAGCAGGACGGCGTCTGGCGGATCCGCTCGACCGGTTACGAGCGCACCTACGAGGAGCACGAGTCGCGCAAGGACCGGCCCGGCCTGCGGCTCACGGCGAGCGCCTGGGAGAAGGTCGATTGAGCGCCGAAGAGCGCCCGACGATCTATCCGCACTTCGACGCGACCAAGCTGTCGGGGCAGGGCGCCTGGGAGCAGAAGCGGCGGCTCGCGCGCGCGATGCGGCTCGTGATCGAGCGGCTGGTCCCGAGCAACGCGCCCGAAGACGAGCTGCGCCGGGCCGCCGGCGCGCTCGAGCGCTACGCCGAGGCGCTGACCGCGCATCCCCGCCTCAAGCACTTCCACGGCTTCGCGGAGAGCGCCAACGCCGGCGACGTCGGCGCCTTCTTCGACCAGAGCCCGATGATCGGGCTCGCCAACCCGCTCGCGCCGCCGATCACGATCGGCCGCGCCGGCCCGCTCTCGGCGATCGCGTCGGTGACGTTCGGCACCGCCTACGAAGGGCCGCCGGGCTGCGTGCACGGCGGCTTCGTCGCGGCCGCCTTCGACGAGGTGCTCGGCTACGTGCAGTCGCTGGGCGGCAATCCGGGCATGACGGCGCGCCTCACCGTGCACTACCGCAGCCCGACGCCGCTCCACACCGAGCTGATCTTCGAGGCGGAGCTGGAGCGCACCGAGGGCCGCAAGATCTTCTGCAAAGGCCGCGTGCGCGCGAACGGCGTGCTCACCGCCGAGGCCGAGGGCCTGTTCGTGTCGGTCGACCGCACGCGCTTCCAGGCGCTGCTCGAGGAGCGCGAGCGCCGCGAGGAGCGCGCCAAGCAGCGGACGGACGAAGGGAGGACGCCGTGAGCGAGCCGCGCGAGGTCCGCAGCTTCTGCCGCGTCTGCGAGCCCGCCTGCGGCCTGGTGGCGCGCGTCGAGCACGGCGAGCTCGTCGCGCTGCGGCCCGACCGCGCGCATCCCGTGACGCGGGGCTTCGCCTGCGACAAGGGCATCGCGGGCGTGGACGTGCACCGCGATCCCGACCGCCTCGACCATCCGCTGCGCCGCAGCGGGCGCGGCTTCGAGCGCGCGTCGTGGGACGACGCGATCGCGGACGTCGCGGCGCGTGCGCGCGCGATCGTGGACCGCGACGGCCCCGAAGCGGTCGCGTGGTACATGGGCAATCCGACCGCGTTCAACACGCTCGCGGGCCCGGCCGCCGGCGCGTTCTTCGCCCAGCTCCAGGCAAGCGCGCGAACGCGCGCGCGCAGCGAGCCGCAGGCGAGCGAAGCCCATCGGACGTGCCGCGCGTTCTCGTCGGGCACGCAGGACTGCGCCAACAAGTTCGCGGGCAGCGAGGCGGTGTTCGGCTCCAGCACGGTGCACCCGATCCCCGACCTCGACCACACCGACCTGCTGCTGGTGATCGGCGCGAACCCGCGCGTCTCGCACGCGAGCTTCCTCTCGATCGCGGACCCGATCGAGAAGCTGCGGGCCGCGAAGCGGCGCGGTGCGCAGATCTGGTTCGTGAACCCGCGCCGCGTGGAGTCGGTGGCGCCGAGCACCGGCGAGTGGCTGCCGATCCGGCCCGACACCGACGCCTACTTCCTCGCCGCCTTGCTCTGCGAGCTCGAGCGCAGCGGCGGCTTCGACGAGGCCGCGCTCGCGGCGCACGGCAAGCACGTCGAGGGCCTGCGCGCCGTCGTGCGCCGCTACCCGCCCGAACGCGTCGCCGGCGTGACGGGCGTGCCGGCCGAACGCGTGCGCGCGCTCGCGGCGGCCTGGCGCGACGCGGCGCGCGCCGGCGGCGCGTCGGTGCACATGTCGACCGGCGCGAACATGGGCCGGCAGGGCACGCTCGCGTACTGGCTGGTGCACATGCTCTCGTTCGCGACGGGCCAGCTCGACCGCCGCGGCGGCAACGTGCTCTCGGTCGGCTTCTACAAGAGCGCCAAGGCGGGCCGCCGCGACTTCGCCGAGAGCTTCGCCGACTCGGAGTTCGGCCGCGTCCGCCGCGGCGCGCTGCCCGGCAATCTGCTGCCGCACTACATCGGCGAGGCGGAGCGGCCGGTGCGCGCGCTCTTCGTGGTCGCGGGCAATCCGGTGCTCTCGATCGGCGGCGAGGCGAAGCTGCGCGCGGCGCTCGAGCAGCTCGAGCTGCTGGTGTGCGTGGACCTCTACCGCAACGCGACCGGCGAGTACGCGCACTGGCTGCTGCCCGCGGCCGACATGTACGAGCGCGCCGACGTCAACGTCACCGGCCTCGGCCTCCAGCACGAGCCGTGGGTGCAGTGGACCGACGCCGTCGTGCCGCCGCGCGGCGAGCGGCGCGAGGAGTGGTGGATCTTCGGGAAGCTGGCGCAGGCGTGCGGGCTGCGATCGCCCTTCGACGCCGGGCCCGCGCCCGACCTCTGGGGCCGCATCGACCACATGCTGCGCACGCGCGGCACGTCGCTCGAGGCGGTGCGCGCCGCGCCGCACGGCGTGCGCTTCGCGGACGGCAAGCAGCCGGGCGCGTTCTACGCGGAGCATCTGCAGACGCCCGACCGCAAGGTGGACTGTTGCCCCGACGCGTTCGCCGGCGCCTTCGCGCGCTGCGACGCGATCTTCGCCGGGCTCGAAGCCGAAGGCGCCGCGCGGCTCAAGCTGATCACGCGGCGCGAGCCGTCGATGCACAACTCCTGGTACGCGAACCTGCCGGCGATGAAGCGCGGCGGGCGCGACCGCAACCGGCTCTGGGCGCACCCCGCCGATCTCGCCGCGCGCGGTCTCGCGGACGGCGCGAAGGCGCGCCTGTGGAACGAGCACGGCGCGCTCGAGGTCGAGGTCGCCGCCGACGACGGGCTCGTGCGCGGCGTCGTGGCGCTCGCGCACGGCTGGGGCCACGCGCGCGCGCCCGGCATGCGCGTCGCGCAGGCGGCGCCCGGCGTCAATCCGAACGCGCTGCTGCCGGTCGGGCCGGACAGCTTCGAGCCGCTCTCGAGCCAGGCGTTCATGACGGGCATCCCGGTCGAGATGGCGCCGCTCGGATGAGCGAGAAGACGGTGGTCGGCTACGCCGACCGCTTCTCCGTCGCGCCGGGCGAGAGCGTGCGCTTCTTCGTCAGCACCTACGCGCCCGGGCCGTACCGCGCCGACCTCGTGCGCGTCGTGCGCGGCGGCGAGATCGCGGGCGGACCTGAGGTGAACGCGGCGCTCGGACTGGGCGTCGAGCTCGAGCCGCTCGACGCGCCGTTCGCCGGCGCGTATCCGGGCCGCACCCAGCGCGTCGCGATCGGCTCGTGCGCGACCATTCCGGCGTCGCCCGCGTTCGCGCAGCTCGCGAGCTTCGCGATCGAGGCGCTGGTGTGGCCGACGCGGCCGCTGCGCGGCGACGCGCAGGCGATCGCGAGCACCTGGTGCGAGGCGACACAGAGCGGCGTCGCCCTGCACCTCGACGCGGCGGGCGCGCTCGCGCTGCGTTTCGGCGACGGCAGCGGGCGCGTGGAGCGGTTCGCGACGGGTGTTCCGCTCCTCGAGCGCCGCTGGGCGTACGTCGCGGCGCGCTTCGACGCGGCGGCCGGCGCGCTCGAGCTGGTCTCGGAGCCGTTGCCCGTGGACGCGATCGCGGACCTCGTCGCGCGCGCGGGCCGCGCCAAGCGGCGCGTCGCGCCGGCAGGGCTCGCGTTCGGCGAAGGGCCGCTGCTGTTCGCGGCGTGGCGCGCCGAGCCGGGGGAGAAGCTCGTCACGGCCGCGCACTTCGACGGCCGCATCGAGGCGCCGCGCCTGTTCCGCCGCGCGGTCGCGATCGGCCTCGCCGCGTCGCACGCGCGCGGCCCGCGCGACCCGGAGCTCGTCGCCGCGTGGGACTTCGCGCGCGACCTCGAGAGCGAGGCGATCCGCGACGCCGGCCCGCAGCGCCTCGACGGCGCGACCGTGAACCTGCCCACGCGCGCCGTGCCGGGCGCGCGCTGGGACGGCAGCGAGCACGACTGGCGCCGCGCGCCCGCGCACTACGGCGCGATCCACTTCCACGCCGACGACCTCGCCGACGCGGGCTGGGAGTCGGACTTCGCGTTCACGGTGCCCGCCGATCTGCCGAGCGGCATCTACGCGGCGCGGCTCCGGCACGGCGCGTCGCAGGACGAGATCCCGTTCTGCGTGCGGCCGCCGCGCGGCGCGGCGACGGCGCCGCTCGCGTTCCTGGTGCCGAGCGCGTCCTATCTCTCGTACGCCAACGTGAGCCTGCACCTGCGGCCGGGCTCGATCTTCGGCGACCCGCCGCCGGTGCCGATCGCGAACGACCGCTTCTTCCTCGCGCACCCCGAGTGCGGGCTCTCGCAGTACGACTCGCACGCCGACGGCAGCGGCGTCGTCGTGTCGTCGCTGCACCGCCCGATCCTGAACCTCAAGGCGGCGGCGAATCCGTGGGGCTTCGCGGCCGACACGCTGATCTCCGCCTGGCTGCGCGCGAGCGGCCAGCCGTTCGACGTCCTCACCGACGAGGACCTGCACCGCGAGGGCGCCGCGCTGCTCGCGTCGTACCGCGCCGTCGTCACCGGCTCGCACCCCGAGTACTGGTCCACCGCGATGCTGGACGCGCTCGCGTCGTACCTCGAGCAGGGCGGCCGCTGGATGTACCTCGGCGGCAACGGCTTCTACTGGCGGATCGCGTTCCATCCGACGCGCCACGGCGTCATCGAGGTGCGCCGCGCCGAGGACGGCACGCGCGCCTGGATCGCCGAGCCCGGCGAGTACCACCACATGTGGGGCGGTGAGTACGGCGGCCTGTGGCGGCGGCTCGGGCGGCCGCCGAACCGGCTCGTCGGCGTCGGCTTCGCGGCGCAGGGCGTCGACGCCGGCCGCTTCCGGCGCACGGCGGCGAGCCGCGATCCGCGCGCGGCGTTCCTGTTCGAGGGCGTCGCGGGCGAGACGATCGAGTCGGGCTCGTTCGTCGGCTCGGCGTCGTTCGAGATCGACCGCTTCGATCCCGCGCTCGGCTCGCCGCTGCACGCGCTCGTCGTCGCCCGCTCGGAGAACCACGCGCCCGCGATGCTGCGCACCAAGGAGGAGTTCCACGAGACGAAGGCGTGGGCGCCGGATCCCGCGGTGCGCGCCGACATGGTGTTCTTCGAGACGCCGCGCGGCGGGGCGGTGTTCTCGACCGGCTCGATCTCGTGGTCGCTCGGCCTGCTCGGCAACGGCGGCGACAACGACGTCGCGCGCGTCACGGGCAACGCGCTGCGCCGCTTCCTCGATCCGCGGCCCTTCGAGGCGCCGCCGCCGCGCTGAAGCGCGGCGAGTGGCGGCTACTGGAGGTGGCTGCGCAGCATCCAGGCGTTCTTCTCGTGCGCCTGGATGCGCCGGATGCCGAGGTCGGCGCTCGCCTCGTCGCCCGCCTTCTGCGCCGCTTCGACCAGCGCGGACGCGGTCTTCGCGACCGTCTCGCTGTCCGAGACGAGGTCGCGGATCATCTCGGTCGCCTTCGGGACGCGGCGCGCTTCCTTCACCGCGGCGAGGCGCGCGAACTCCGTGTACGAGCCGGGCGCCATCGCGCCGAGCGCGCGGATGCGCTCCGCGATCTCGTCCACCGCGAGCGCGAGCTCGGTGTACTGGGTCTCGAACATCGTGTGCAGCGTCGTGAACATCGGACCGGTCACGTTCCAGTGGTAGTTGTGGGTCTTCAGGTAGAGCGTGTAGCTGTCGGCCAAAAGCTTCGAAGCCGCCTCCACCACCGTCCGATTGCCGTTGCTCGTGCGTCGCTGCGCCATCTGACTTCCCTCCGCGTTCGTTTTCCTCGTCCCGAACCAACCTAGAGCGCCTCGCAGCATCCGTCCAATGGATCGTACGGCTCGCTCTGATCGAGCACGGCTATGCTGCCGGCATGACGCTGCAGGAGCTGCGGTATCTGGTGGCGCTCGCCGACACCGGGCACTTCGGACGCGCCGCGCGCGCCTGCGCGGTCAGTCAGCCGACGCTGTCCGCCGCGATCAAGAAGCTCGAGAGCGAGCTCGGCGTGCTGGTGGTCGAGCGCACGCGGCGGCGCGTCGCCATCACCGAGGTCGGCCGCGTGCTGGTCGAGCAGGCGCGCGTCGTGCTCGACGAGGCGCGCCGCTTCGAGGAGCTCGCGACCCAGGGCCGCGCGCCGCTGGTGGGCGACTTCCGGCTCGGCGTGATCCCGACGATCGGACCGTATCTGCTGCCGCACGTCGTGCGCAGCCTGCGCAGCGCGTTCCCCGCGCTGCGCCTGTTGCTGCGCGAGCTGCAGACCGACCCGCTGCTCGCGGAGCTGCGCGCAGCGCGGCTCGACGCCGGCCTGCTCGCGCTGCCCATCGCGGGCGACGACCTCGAGCGCGCGCCGCTCTACGACGAGCCCTTCGTGCTCGCGCTGCCGCGCGGCCACCCGCTCGCGAAGAAGGCGCGCGTGCGCACCGACGCGCTCGCCGAGCTGCCGCTGCTGCTGCTCGAGGAAGGGCACTGCCTGCGCGACCAGGCGCTCGAGGTGTGCGGCCGCGTCTCGTCGCGCGCACGCGAGGAAGTGTCGGGCGCGAGCCTCGAGACGCTGCGCAACATGGTGGCGGCGGGCGTCGGCGCGACGCTCCTCCCGCAGCTCGCCGCCGCGGGCGCGCAGAGCCGGCGCGACGTCGAGATCGTCGGCCTCGTCCCCGAGCCCACGCGCCGCGTCGCGCTGCTCGGGCGCAAGGCCTACGCGCGCGTCGAGTCCGCGCAGGCGCTGGCGGCGCACCTGCGCGCGCACCTTCCCGCGTCGGTGTCGCCGTGTTGACCGCTCAGAAGCGCAGCAGCTCGGTTTCGAGCGTCGCGAGATCGACGATGCCGACGGCGTTCCAGCCGGGCAGGTGGCCGGCGCACTCGCCGGGATTGAAGACGAGCCGGCCGTCGCCGCGCCGCTCTTCCACGTGGCGGTGCGTGTGGCCGTGCAGCGCGACGTCGTGGTCGTCCGCGCGGCCGCCGAGGTCGCGCGGGTCGTGCACGACCACGATGCGGCGTTCGGCGAGGTGGAGCACGAGCGGCGGATCGGCCAGCTCGATCCGCCAGTGCGCCGCCGCCGCCTCGAGCGACGCGCGCTCGCCGGCGTCGTTGTTGCCGTAGACGCCGGCGAGCGGAGCGTCGAGCCGCGCGAGCAGCTCGAGCGTCGCCGCCTGGGTGATGTCGCCGGTGTGGATCACGCGATCCACGCCGGCGCGATTGAACAGCTCCACGATGCGCGCGACGTTCGCGAGGTGGTTGTGCGTGTCGGAGACAACGCCGAGCTTCATGGGGTCTGCCCGCTCGCCTGCGGCTCGCTACGGCGGAAGCGGGGTTCGTACTCCGATCGTTGCTGCGCGCTTCGTGGGCGACCGCGAGCCTGATGGGGTCGGCCCGCTCGCCTGCGGCTCGCTACGGCGGAAACGGGCGCTTTGGCTTCGGTCGTTGCTTCGCGCTTCGTGGGCGACCGCGAGCCTGATGGGGTCGGCCCGCTCGCCTGTGGCTCGCTACGGCGGAAACGGGCGCTTTGGCTTCGGTCGTTGCTTCGCGCTTCGTGGGCGGAGAGCGTTACGCGACCTTCTCGAGGACGTGGATCGCGCAGGCGGAGCCGAGGCCGATCACGTGGGTCATGCCGAGGCGGGCGTTCGGGACCTGGCGCTTGCCGGCTTCGCCGCGCAGGTGGGTGGTGACCTCGTAGACGTTCGCGATGCCGGTCGCGCCGAGCGGGTGGCCCTTCGAGAGCAGGCCGCCCGAGACGTTGACCGGCACCTTGCCGCCGAGCGCGGTCGCGCCGCTGTCGATCATGCGGCCCGCCTCGCCGTCGCCGCACAGGCCGAGGTTCTCGTAGTGCAGGATCTCGGCGGTCGCGAAGCAGTCGTGCAGCTCGACGAGGTTGATGTCCTCCGGGCCGCAGCCCGCCATCTCGTAGGCCTTCTTGGCCGCGAGCCGGGTGCAAGTGTTGACGTCCGGCATGACGAGGTCGCGCTCCTGCCACGGATCGCTCGTCAGCACCGACGCCTTCACGCGCACGGCGCGCTTCAGGAGGCCCAGCTCCCTCGCCTTGCGCTCGCTGCACAGCACCGCGGCGGCCGAGCCGTCGACGTTCACCGAGCACATCAGCTTGGTGTTGGGGTACGCGATCATCTCCGCGCCCATCACCTGCTCGAGCGGCGTCTCGATCTGGTACATCGCCTTCGGGTTCATGGTCGAGTGGTGGTGGTTCTTCACCGACACCTTGGCGAACTGCTCGAAGGTCGTGCCGTACTTGCGCGCGTGCTCCTGGCCGGCCTCCGCGAACACCGCCGGCATCGTCATCGAGCCGAGCAGGCCTTCCTTCGGGATGCCGCCGCCGCCGCCGCCGCCGCCGAGCAGGCCGCTGCCCATCTTCTCGACGCCGACCGCGAGCACGACGTCGTAGATGCCCGCCTTGATCGCCATCCAGCCTTCGCGAAAGGCGGTCGCGCCGGTGGCGCAGGCGTTGGCGCAGTTGACCACCGGGATGCCGGTCTGGCCGATCTGCTGCAGCACGCGCTGGCCGACCATCGCGCCGGCCTGCCCGAGGTTGCCGCAGTAGAGCGCCTCCATGTCCTGGATCTCGAGGCCGCAGTCGTCGAGGGCCATCAGCGCGGCCTGCGCGCCGAGCGCCTCGACCGCCGGGCCGGTGCCCGCCTTCATGAACTTGATCATGTCGATGCCGACGACGTAGACGTCGCTCATTGCTCTTCTCCTGTGGGGTTGCTCGTTCGTGCAAGCTTGGTGAAGGGCCCGCTCGCCTGCGGCTCGCTACGGCGGAAACGGGCGCCTTTGCTTCGATCGTTGATTTGCCCTTCGTGTACGACCGCGAGCCTGATGGGTCGGCCCGCTCGCCTGCGGCTCGCTACGGCGGAAACGGGGCTGCGTGCGCTAGCGCGGCTCGAAGAAGTACGAGAGGTACGAGTTGCCCTCGCGGTCCTTGCGGCCGAGCGCGTCCTTGTAGACGACGCGCACGGGCATGCCGAACTGGATCTTCTTGGGATCGGGGTCGACGCCGATCAGGTTGCCCTTCACCGTGCCGCCGCCGTCGAGGTCGACGATCGCCGACACGTACGGCACCTGGATGCCGGGGAACGAGCGGCACACGATCGAGTAGACGTAGAGCTTGCCTTCGTTCGAGAGCTTGGTGGGCGCCAGCTTGCCGCGCGTGCCGCACTTCGAGCAGACGTCGCGCGCGCCCAGAAAGATGGACCCGCAGCTGCCGCACTTGTGCCCCTCGAGGTACGGGTCGCCGGACTCGGGGATCTTCAGGTAGTCGACGACGGGCAGGGGATTGGACATCGGGCGGGATTCTCCTTCTGGCTCGGGATGCGATTGACTCGCGAGTCAGGGCTGCGGAGCATGCCAGCGACGAACGGCGGGCGCAACGTTCGACGGCGGCTCCCGCGCGCGCGAGCGAGGCGGCGGCGCCCGCGAGCGCGCCGCTCACGTCTCGACGGCGAACAGCTGCCAGGTTTCGGGGACGCCCTTGAGCGCGTGCTCGCCGCGATCGCTGAAGCGGAGCCCGGAGCCCGCGACCAGCTCCTTCACGGTGCGCGACACGCGGACCTCGCCGCCGGGCGCCGACGCGGCGATGCGCGCGCCCACGTGGACGGCGAGGCCGGTGACCTTGTCGCCGACGAGCAGACACTCGCCGGTGTGGAGCCCTGCGCGGAGCGCGACACCCAGGCGGCTCACCCCGTCGCGCGCGGCGCACGCGCAGCGGATCGCACGCGCCGGGCCGTCGAACGCCGCCAGGAACCCGTCGCCCGCGGTGTCGACCTCGCGGCCCCCGAAGCGCGCGACCTCGCGGCGCAGGATCGCGTGATAGCTCGCGAGGACCTCGCTCCAGCGGCGGTCGCCGAGACGCGCCACGAGCGCCGTCGAATCGGTGAGATCGGTGAACAGCACGGTCGCGAGCACCCGATCGCGCTCCGCCACGGCAGGCGGCGTCTCGCCGGTCAGGAACTCCTGCACGGCGCGCAGGATGGGCTCGGGATCGCCGGTCCACGCGAAGTGGTCGGCGCCCGGCAGCTCGACGTAGCGCGCGCCCTCGATGTGCTCGGCCAGGTAGCGGCCCGCGGCGGCAGGGACGACGCGATCCTGCGCCCGGTGCAACACCAGCGTCGGCACGCGCACCGAGGGCAGCACGTCGCGCACGTCGGTGTCGGGGAGCGCGCCCAGCAGCGTGCGGATGCCGCCCGGGCTCACGGACAGCCGCTCGTAGCGGCTCCAGCGCTCGCGGAAGGTCGGGTCGTCGGCCTGCGACGGAGCGAACAGCGCCGCAGCGCTGCCGCGCCCCCAGCCCTCGACCACGCGCTCGACGAACGGGTCGAAGCGCTCGCGCGGGTGGCCCGCGGAGTAGCCGGGCTCGTTCACGAGCCGCGCGAAGGTGTTGCACAGGATCAGCGCGGAGGTCCGCTCGGGGTGGCTGGCCGCGAAGAGCGTGCACATCGGACCGCCTTCGGAGATGCCGAGCAGCGCTGCGCGCGACACGCCGGCGGCGTCGAGCACCGCGCGCACGTCGTCCATGCGCTCCTCGAGGTTCGGCAGTCGGGCGACGCGATCGGAGAGACCGGTGCCGCGCCGGTCGAGCAGGATCAGGCGACTGAACGCGGCGAGTCGACGCAGAAAGGCCGCGACGTCCGGCTCCTCCCACGCGTGTTCGACGTGGGACACCCAGCCCGGCACGACGACCAGATCCACCGGCCCGCCGCCGACGACCTGGTAGGCGATGCTGAGGTCGCCGCTCCTCGCGTAGCGTGTCTCGATGGCCAAAGCGGCCGCATCCTAGTGACTCCGGCGCGCGCGCGTCCAGCGCTCGTCACGACGGCGTCTGCACCGTCCTCGCGGCGAGCACCGTCTTCCAGCGTCCGGTGCGGTAGCGATACGTCAGCAGGATCGCCTTCACGACGTAGTCGCCGATCAGCGCGGCGAAGATCCACTCGACCGAGAGGCCGCGCCACGCGAAGAGCGCGGCGAGCGTGACGCGCGCGCCGAGCAGCCCGCACGCGACCGCGAAGAGCGGGAAGCGCGTGTCGCCCGCGCCGCGCAGCGCGCCGCCCATCGCGTACTCGATCGCCATCAGCGGCTGCACCGAGCCGAGGATGTAGATGAAGACGACGGTGAGCCGCACGACCTCCGGGTCGTCGATCATGAAGCGCGCGAGCGGCTCGGCGGCGAGCACGATCGCGAGCCCGAACGCGGCCTGCGCCGCGAGCGCGCCGCGCAGCGCGCGCCAGCCGCTGCGCACCGCGCCCTCGGGATCGCCCGCGCCGAGGTGCTGGCCGACCAGCGTCGAGGCGGCGATCGAGAAGCCCCAGCCGACCAGGAACGAGAACGCGAGGATCGCGACGCCGATGCCGTAGGCAGCGTAGGGCGCCGTGCCGTAGAGCGACACGATCCAGAGGAACGCGAGGAAGCCCACCTGCCACACCAGCTGCTCGAGGCCGGCGGGGTAGCCGATGTCGAGGATGCGCCGCACGCGCGGCCGCTCCCACACGTCGGGCGGGCCGACCTGCAGCACGAGCAGCCCGCGCCACCAGAGCAGCACCAGCGCGAGTGCGCCGGCGGTGAAGGCGATGCCGCTCGCGATCGCCGCGCCCTTCACGCCCAGCGCCGGCAGCCCGAAGCGCCCGTACACCAGCCCGTACACGAGCCCGATGTTGAGCACGTTGGTGAACGCGCCGATCGCGAGCGGCGTGCGCGTGTCGCCGGCCGCGCGCAGCGCCGAGCCGAGCGCGAAGTGCACCGCGAAGGCGATCTGGAAGGGCGCGAGCCAGCGGATGAACTCCGCGGCGAGGTCGATCGTGCCCGGCTCCAGGCGGAACACGCCGGCGAGCGCGTGCGGCAGCGCGAAGGCCGGCACGCTCACGACCAGCGCGATCGCGGTGCAAAGGCCGAGCGACGCCTTCGTCACGCGCTCGGCCTCGGCGCGGTCGCCGCCGCCCCACGCGCGTGCGACCAGCGCCGTCGTGCCGGCCGTCACCGCGATCAGCAGCGCCTGGAGCACGAAGTAGATGCGGCTGCCGGTCGTGACGGCCGCGACCGCCGGTGCGCCGAGCGAGCCGACGATCTTGGTGTCCACGAAGCCCACCAGCGAGGTCAGCAGGTTCGTCAGGATCGCCGGCCACGCGAGCTGCCAGATGCCGAGCGGCACGATCGGCGCGAGCGCCACGGCGGCGGCGGCCGAAGCCGCGCGCGCGGGCGGATCGCTCTCCGCGGGCGGAGGCGCGGCGGACCCGGGCGCTTCGCTCACGCCCGGCCCGCGATCATCCAGGAGTGGGGATCCTCGAGGACGGGCCGGTTGCCCTCCGACGCCATCTTCACGTGCGGATGGCAGTAGCGGACGAAGAGGCCCGGGCGCGGCGACGCCGAGTGGTTGGGGCCCGAGCGGTGCAGCGTGAGCCCCGTGAACGCGACGCCTTCGCCGGCGCGCATCGGCAGCGCGATCGCGTCCGCGCCCGCGGCGGCTTCGCGCAACAGCGGATTCACCGCCGCGCGGCCGTGCTCGAGCAGCCCGCGCGCGTGCGAGCGCGGCACGACCCACAAGCAGCCGTTCGTCTCGTCGACGTCCACGAGCGCGACCCAGAGCGTCAAGTCGTGCGGCGGATCGAGCCGCCCGTAGCCGTCGTCCTGGTGGAACGGGATGTCGCTGCGCTGCTCGGCGCGGTCGGGCAGCTTGGTGACGAACTGCTGGTGCGTGAGGCAGACGTCGGGGCCGAGCAGCTGCACCACCGCGGGCACGTGGCGCCCCTGCGTGCAGAAACGCCGCACCGGCTCGGAGCGGTGGCAGAGCTGGACGTTCACGAAGAGCGTCTGGTTCGCCGGACCGCCGTACGCGACCGAGAGCCGGAAGCGCTCCTCCTCGGCGCGCAGCGCCGCGAGCTCGGCGTCGCCGAGCACCGGGCCGAGCGGCAGGAAGCCCTCCTCGCGATAGCGCGCGATCTGCTCGGGCGTGAGCGGGGGGAGGGCCGACATCGCGCGCATCTTAGCCTCGGCTCGGATAGGCTTGCCGCGGGCGTTCGAAGAGGAGAATGCGATGCCTTCGCTGCACGACTTCCAGGCGCGCGCCATCGGCGGCGAGGAGCGCTCGCTGCGCGAGTTCGCGGGCAAGGCGGCGCTCGTCGTCAACGTCGCGTCGAAGTGCGGCCTGACGCCGCAGTACGCCGGGCTGCAGAAGCTCTACGAGACGTACCGCGCGCGCGGCTTCGAGGTGCTCGGCTTCCCGTGCAACCAGTTCGCGGGCCAGGAGCCCGGCAGCGACGCCGAGGTGCAGCAGTTCTGCGAGCGCAGCTTCGGCGTCGGCTTCCCGCTGTTCTCCAAGATCGACGTCAACGGCCCGCAGCAGCACCCGCTCTACGCGTGGCTGACGTCGCTGGACGCGCAGCCGGAGGGCGCGGGCGACGTCAAATGGAACTTCGGGAAGTTCGTGGTCGGGCGCGACGGCGCGGTGGTCGCGCGCTTCGCGCCGCCGACCGCGCCCGACGATCCCGCGCTCGTCGCCGCGATCGAGAAGGCGCTGGGCTGAGGCACGCCCGCTTGCCCGAAGCGCAGGGAACGGCGCTCTGCCGCGCCGACGAGATCGCCGACGGCGCGGCGCGCGGCTTCGCGATCGGGCCGCGCCGGCTGCGCATCTTCGTCGCGCGCCGCGGCGGCGCGCTGTACGCCTACGTGAACCGTTGCCCGCACGTCGGCACGCCGCTCGACTGGGCGCCCGACGAGTTCTTCGACCGCGAGCGGCGCCATCTCGTGTGCGCGACGCACGGCGCGCTCTTCCGCGTCGAGGACGGCGAGTGCATCGCCGGCCCGTGCCAGGGCGACCGCCTCGAGCCGTTCCCGATCGCGGTGCGCGACGGCGTCGTCGTCGCCTTCGACGAGCTCGCCGCCGACTTCGAGTGACGCCGCGCGTGAGCTAGGGTCGCCGCTTCCCCTCCATCGTTTTCGAGGAGACGCCATGGCGATCCAGGTCGGAGAGAAGCTGCCCGCCGCCACGTTCCAGGTGCCGACCGCGGGCGGCATCGAGGCCCGCACCACCGAGCAGCTCTTCGCGGGCAAGAAGGTCGTGCTGTTCTCGGTGCCCGGCGCGTTCACGCCCACCTGCTCCGCGAAGCACCTGCCGGGCTTCGTGCAGAAGGCGGACGAGATCCGTGCCAAGGGAATCGACGCGATCGTGTGTCTGGCGGTGAACGACGCCTTCGTGATGGGCGCCTGGGCGAAGGACCAGAACGTCGGCGACCGCGTGATCATGGCCGCGGACGGCAACGGCGCCTTCGCGAAGGCGCTCGGCCTCGACTTCGACGGCGCGCGCTTCGGCATGGGGCTGCGCTCGCAGCGCTTCGCGCTCGTCGCCGACGACGGCGTCGTCACCCACCTCGCCGTCGAGGCGCCGGGCAAGTTCGAGGTGTCGAGCGCGGAGGCGGTGCTGGCGAAGCTCTAGTGGCGTCGCGCGACGGCCGCGAGCGCGAGCAGCGCGCCGCCGCCCGCCGCGAGCGCGCCCGGCTCGGGCAGCGTCGCGAGCAGCCACTGGTACGAGTTCTGCGCCGTGCCGCCGCACTGACAGGTGCGCGGCGTGTCCTCGCCGCAGTCGCCCGTCTCGTCGAGGAACTGCTTGGGCAGCGGCCCGTCGAGATAGGTCATCACGTCCGCCGCGAGCAGCACGCGGTCGAGCCCGAGCAGCGCGCCGGCCGCCTGCGCTGCGTTCCAGCAGATGTCGAGCGGCGCGTCGCCCAAGAGGTTCGCGAACGCGAACGCGACGCCGTTGGCGATCACGCGGTCGCCGGCGCACGTGATCGGCGACACGTTGCCGACGCCCGCCGGGAGCCCGATCTGCTGCGGCGTCCCCGCGACCGCGATCTCGAGGTGGCCGGCCTCGCCCGGGTCGACGTCCGTCACGACGGCGTCGAACGGCGCGAAGGCGTCCTGCACGCAGGCGACGACGGCGTCCCAGCTCGCGTCGCCGTGCGCGAAGGCGGACACGACGCTCGTCGCATCGACCACGCTCGACGCGTTCGTGCGCGCGTCGTCCGGGCCCGCCGTGTACGCGCAGCCCGCGCTGCAGCGGTCGAGGAAGATCGCGGTCGTCGCGCGCGCGTCGCCGGCGGCGGCGAGCGCCAGCAGCGCCGCCGCGAGCGCCGCGCACGTCCGGGGTTCGATCACGACGTTCTCCTAGTGCTAGCGCAGCTCGAGCCGGCCGATCTGGTTGCGGTGCACCTCGTCGGGGCCGTCGGCGAAGCGCAGCGTGCGCGAGTCGGCGTACATCGCGGCGAGCGGGAAGTCGGCCGAGAGGCCGGCGGCGCCGAACGCCTGGATGGCGCGGTCGAGGACGCGCAGCGCCATGTTGGGCGCGGCGACCTTGATCATCGCGATCTCCTTGCGCGCGGCCTTGTTGCCGACGCCGTCCATCATCCACGCGGCCTTCAGCACGAGCAGGCGCGCCTGCTCGATCTCGATGCGCGACTCGGCGATCCGTTCGAGCGTCACGGTCTGCTCCGCGATCGGCTTGCCGAAGGCGACGCGCTGCTTCGCGCGCCGGCACATCAGCTCGAGCGCGCGCTCGGCCTTCCCGATCAGGCGCATGCAGTGGTGGATGCGGCCCGGCCCGAGGCGGCCCTGCGCGATCTCGAAGCCGCGGCCCTCGCCGAGGATCAGGTTCTCCGCCGGCACGCGCACGTTCTCGAAGCGCAGCTCGGCGTGGCCGTGCGGGGCGTCGTCGTAGCCGAACACCGTGAGCGGGCGCACGATCGCGAGCCCGGGCGTGTCGCGCGGCACCAGGATCATCGACTGCTGCTCGTGGCGCGCGGCGTCGGGGTTCGTCTTCCCCATCACGATGAAGATCTTGCAGTCGGGGTGCGGCGCGCCGGTGATCCACCATTTGCGGCCGTCGAGCACGTAGGCGTCGCCGTCGCGGCGGATCGCCAGCTCGATGTTGGTCGCGTCGGACGACGCGACGTCGGGCTCGGTCATCGCGAACGCCGAGCGGATCTTGCCCTCGAGCAGCGGGACGAGCCATTGCTTCTTCTGCGCGTCGCTGCCGTACTTCGCGAGCAGCTCCATGTTGCCCGTGTCGGGCGCCGAGCAGTTGAAGACCTCGGGGCCGATGAAGGAGCGGCCCATGATCTCGCAGAGCGGCGCGTACTCGAGGTTGCCGAGGCCCGCGCCCCACTCTCCGTCGGGCAGGAACAGGTTCCACAAGCCCTGCGCGCGCGCCTTCGCCTTCAGCGCCGCGAGCTCCGGCCACGCCTCGCTCCAGCGGTCCGGCTTCGCCGCGAGCCACGCCTCGAAGCGCGCCTCGCTCGGGTAGACGTGCGCGTCCATGAACGCGAGCAGCGTGCGGCGCAGCGCCTCCACCTTGTCCGTGTACGCGAAGTTCATGCGAAGAGCGCGCCTCCGAAGCGGTCGCCGAACGCCATGCCGTCGAGCGCGCGGCGCGTCAGCGGTCCGTGGCCCTTGCTCGCCGGCCAGCCGATCGGCACGAACGCGGCCGTCGCCCACGGCTGCGGGATCTCGAGCAGCGCGATCACCTCGCGCTCGGCCTTGCACAGCAGCGTCGTCAGCACGCAGCCGAGCCCCTCGTTGCGGCACGCGAGGAGCAGGTTCTGCACCGCGGGATAGATCGACGCGCCGCCCACCACCGAGGGGCGCCCGAGCCCCTCGTCCGTGATCGCCATGCGGCGCACGTCGAACACGAAGACCGCGATCACCGGCGACACGTCGAGGTGTGCGGCGAGGTGGTTCGCCGCGCCGAGCATGCGGTCGCGCTTGGCGGCGGCCTCGCCCGTCAGCCCGCGCGACGCCTCCATGTACTCCTTCGAGTACTCCTGCCAGAGCGGCAGGTAGAGGTCGCGCAGCGCGCGGCGCTTGGCGGCGTCGCGCACGACGACAATCCGCCACGGCTGTGCGTTGCCGCCGGTCGGGCCCCACGTCGCCGCCTCGAGCACGCGCCGCAGCACGTCGTCGGGAATGGGATCCGGCTTGTGCCGCCGCACCGCGCGCGTGGTGCGCATCGCCTCGTAGAGATCCATCGCTCGCCCCCTCCTCGGCCGCTCGGGGAGCGCGAGCATACAACGCCGGCGCGAACGCCCTTGACCCGACCCCACCGCCGCACGCATGCTGCGCGCCATGCGAAGCGCCGCGTTGCTCGCTCTCGCCGTCGTCGCGACCGCGGCTCCGCCCGGCGCCGCCGCGATCTTCGTCAACGAGATCATGGCCAGCCCGGGAGCGGCGGACTGGAACCAGGACGGCGTCGCGGACGCGCTCGCGGACGAGTACGTCGAGATCGTGAACCGCGGCGCGCGCGAGGTGGACGTCGGCGGCTGGACGCTCTCCGACGAGGTCGGCGTGCGCCACGTGATCGCGTTCTTCACGATTCTGCGTCCGGGCGGCGCGCTCGTGGTGTTCGGCGGCGGAAGCCCGGCGGGCCTCCCCGGCTTCGCGGTCGCCGCTTCGACCGGCGCGCTCGGGCTGAACAACGCGGGCGACACGCTCGAGCTCCACGACGGGACGGCCGTCGTCGACAGCGTGGCGTACGGGTCCGCCACGGCGGGCGTCTCGTGGAACCGCGCGCCCGACGCGGAAGCGTCGGCTCCGCTCGCGCTGCACGACGCGGTCCCCGGCGCGGTCGGCGACGGCTCGCCCGGGCGCGGTGCGGATCAGGCCGAGTTCCAGGCGCCGCCGCTCTCGCTGCCGTTCATCAACGAGTGGCTGCCGCGCCCGCTGACGCTCGCGAACGACTGGAACGGCGACGGCGTCGCAGACGACCTCGGCGACGAGTTCGTGGAGATCGTGAACCCCGCGGACGGCACGACGATCGACCTCGAAGGCTGGACGCTGCGCGACGCGGCGACGCCGTATCACACGTTCGCGCCGGGCACGTTGCTCGCGCCGGGCGCGTCGATCGTGGTGGTCGCGGGCGTGCCGGCCGGCATCCCCGGTCTCGCGGTGCAGGGCATCAGTTGGGGCAACATCAGCAACAGCCTCGAGGACCTCTACCTCGCCGACGAGCAAGGCGACCTCGTCAGCCACGTGCGCCACGACGGCCAGACCGCCGACATCGCGTGGAACCGCGATCCCGACGCGTCGCCGAGCACGCCGTTCTTCGCGCTGCACTACGACGTCTCGCCCGGCCATCTCTTCTCGTCGCCGGGCCGCGCGGCGGACGGCACGCCGTTTCCGACGCCGGAGCCGCACGGCGCGCCGCTCGCGGCGGCGCTGGCGCTGGGCGCGCTCGCGAGGCGGCGCGCGCGGAGGCGGATCCGCATTCGCGCGTGAGGCGGCGCCGCGCAGCACGGCGCCCCGGGCGTGCGGCGTCTAAGCTGACCCTTCCGATGCTCGAGCGATCCACCGCCTCCGCACCCGACGAGCTGCTGCGCACCATCTCCGCCGACGGCAGCGTGTCGGTGCGCGTCGTCGTCGCGACGCGGCTCGTGCGCGAGGCGGCGCGGCGGCACCAGACCGCGCCGACGGCGACGGTCGCGCTCGGGCGTGCGCTGATGGGGACGCTGCTGCTCGCGACCGAGGCGCAGGACGGCGAGCGCGTGCAGGTGCAGGTCCGCGGCGACGGCCCGCTCGGGACGATCACGGTGACGGCGTCGAGCGCGGGCGACGTGCGCGGCTACGTCGCGCGGCCGGACACCGACCTGCCATTGCGGCGCGAGCGCTTCGACGTGCCGGGCGCGGTCGGGCTCGGCCTGCTCAGCGTCGAGCGCAACCACCCGTCGTGGAAGCAGCCCTACAACGGCATCGTGCCGCTCGTCTCGGGCGAGATCGCGACCGACCTCGCGCACTACCTGCTCGAGAGCGAGCAGAAGCCGAGCGCGGTCGCGCTCGGCGTGTACGTCGGCGCGGGCGGCGAGGTGCAGGGCGCCGGCGGCTACCTCGTGCAGTCGCTGCCGGGCGCCGACGACGCCGCGCTGCGCGTGCTCGAGCAGCGCGTCGCCGCGCTCGTGCAGCCGTCGGCGCTCGTGCGCGAGGGCGCGGGCGCGACCGCGCTGCTCGACCGCCTCGTCGGCGGCCTCGGCGCGCAGCCCGTGCAGCGCGTCCGCCCGCGCTTCCGCTGCTCGTGCAGCATGGAGCGCGTGCGCCGCGCGCTCGTCTTCCTCGGCGACGACGAGATCCGCGACATCCTCGCCAAGAACGAGACGCTCGAGGTGCGCTGCGAGTTCTGCGCCGAGATGTACTACGTGCCGCCCGACCGCGTCGCGGCGCTCGCCGGCTGACGCGCGGGCGCGGCGCTCAGCCGGCGTCCGGAGCGGCGGCGCGGAGCCGGCGCTGCGCGACCGCGTGCCACACGAGCCCGGCGCCGATCCCCGCGAGGCCGGTGAGCCAGATCGCGGGCTCGACCCAGAACGCGAGCCCGAGGCACGAGGCGAGCCCGCAGGCCGGCACCCAGCGGCCGTAGAGCCGCTGCTCCGCGGGAAGCCGCAGCGCCGCGAGATTGGTGAGGGCGTAGTAGACGAGCACCGTGAAGGCGCTCAGGGACCACGTCGTGCGCACGCTGCCCGTCAGCGTCAGCGCGGCGATCGCGCAGCCCACCGCGACGACCGCCGCGCGCGGCGAGCGCCGCTCGCCGCCGAGGCGCGCGAAGCGCCGCGGCATGTCGCCGCGGCGCGACATCGCGAGCAGCACGCGGGAGAGGCCGAGCAGGAGATTCAGCAGCACGCCGAGCATCGCGGTCACCGCGCCCGCGGCCACCAGCCACGCGACGGCCGGCACGCCGAAGCCGCGCGCGACGA
This sequence comes from Pseudomonadota bacterium, assembly GCA_003576805.1. GTDB lineage: Bacteria > Myxococcota_A > UBA9160 > UBA9160 > PR03 > PR03. The sequence continues at coordinate 46,015 of QEVM01000002.1, forward strand.
TCTCGAGCGGCGCGGCCGCGGCGCGCGTCGCCTCCGCGAGGCGCGGCGCACCGGCCGCCGCCACCGCCACGAACGCGACGGCGACGTAGAGCGCCATCGTCGTGACGAGCGTCACGACGATCGCCTTCGGGATGCTGCGCGCGGGATCGCGGATTTCCTCGCCGAGGGTCGCGATGCGTCCGTATCCGGTGTAGGCCACGAACGCGAGCGCGGTGGCGTGCAGGAGATCGCGCCACGCGGCGCCGTCCCCGCCGTAGAAGTCGGCGAGGTGCGCGGGCGCGCCGCGCAGCGCCGACGGCAGGCCGGCCACGACGAAGGCCGCCAGCGCGAGCAGCGTGAGCGAGACGATCGCCGCGTTGGCGCGGCTCGAGCGCTGCATGCCGCTCGCGACGAGGAGCGTGAGTACGCCCACCGCCGCGAGCGCGAGCGCGACCTGCGCCGCGCCGCCCGCGTGCCCCAGCGCGCCGAGCACGTAGCCGGCGAAGCCGAGGGCCGCCGTCGCCGCGGAGGCCGACTTCGCGCACAGGAACGTCCAACCGGCCGTGAAGCCCGCCGCCGGGCCGAGGTAGCGGTAGCCGTACTCGTAGGTCCCGCCGCTCACGGGGTGGCTCGCCGCGAGCTGCGCGCTCGAGAGCCCATTGAACGTGGCGACGGCCGCGGCGAGCGCGACCGCGAGAATGACGGAGGGCCCCGCGACGCCCGCCGCGAGACCGATGCTGACGAAGATCCCCGTTCCGAGGATCGAGCCGAGGCCCATGAGCACTGCCCCCGGCAGGCCGACGATGCGCGGGAGTGCGTCCGGCCCGTCGCCCGGCGCGGGCGCGGTCAGAGGTAGGGCTCCACGCGCTCGCGCCACGCGGATTCCGGGTCGTCCAGCATCCCGAGCCGGCGCGCGCAGTCGTAGAGGAGCACGCGGTCGGAGCCGGGGCGGCGCGGCGCCTTCGGGTGCACGGAGTCGGACGGCAGCCCGCCGGTGAGGTGGAGGAACTGCGCGGCGGCGTGCTTGTAGGCGGGGATGGGCTCGCGGAAGCCGACGTTGCCGAGGTGCTGGAGGTCGTCGTTGCGCGCGAGGAAGCCGACGTCGCCGGAGCCGAGCGCGGCGTCGCGCGCGGCGAAGCGCTCGGGCGCGAAGGTGGCGAGCCCGAGCAGGTAGTCGCTGCCGTAGACGACCAGGTCGATCGCGAGGTCGTTGCCGGTGTAGACGCTCCACGACGGCCGCGCGCGGTCGCGCGCCGCCAGCCGGCGCAGCTCGGTGGCGCGGTCGAGCGACGAGTGCTTCGCGCCGTGCAGCTCGGGGATCTCGAGCAGGCGCGCGAAGGTCTCGTCGTCCCAGATCTCGCCGTGCGGCGCGAAGCGCGGCGAGAGCTCGAAGGCGAGCGCGCCGTTCGCCGTCGCGGCCGCGACCTCCGCGTAGAGCGCCGCCTTCTGCGGCGCGGGGAGCAGCTTCATGCGCGGGCACTGCACGATCACCGGCGTGCCGCCGCGGCGCTCGATCGCGGCGATCGCCTCGCGGTACGCCGCGCCCGGATCCGCCGCGCCGAGCGCGTACGCGCCGGCGTAGAAGCCGCTGCCGGGCGGCAGCGCGCGGCGCGCGGCGTCGAGCACGGCCTCGCGCTCGGCGGGGGCGAGCAGGTCGCCGAAGCCGGTGTCCATGTTCACGGCGACGTCGAGGCCGGCCTCGCGCGTGCGCGCGACGTGCGCCTCGAACGCGGCCCAGTCGATCGCGTCGTCGGCGCGGTACGGCAGCAGCGCGGCGGCGATGCCGTGCGGGCGCCGCAGCGACGCGCGCGCCCAGGTGTCCGTCAGCGTGGTCGGTCTCATGCGCGCGCCTTTCGCTTGGCGGCCTCGAGCGCGGCGTGCTCGGGGCGCTCGCGGTAGAAGCCGTCGAGCGGATAGCAGCCCGACACCAGCCCGTTGCGCGGCGCCGTCGTGCAGTCGCTGAAGGTGCGGCACAGCTTGCCGCGCGCGAGCGCGCGGCCGGCGAGCGCGTCGGCCGGCAGCTCGGGATACGAGAGCGCCATGCGGCCGAGGCCGACGGCGTCGAACCAGCCGTCGCGCAGGCAGGCCTGCGCGACGTGCGAGATCCACTCCTGGAGGTACGTCCAGCCCGACGAGAGCACGATCGCGTCCGGCACCGCCTGCTTCAGCGCGCGCGCCGCGCCGAGCAGGCGCGCGACGCCGGCGAGCGGGTCCTCCGGCGGCGGATAGCCGTCGCTCGGCGGGAAGAGGGCGGGGCGCTGCGCGTGCGGCGCGTAGTACGGGCTCGCCGACGTGACGTTCACCCAGCGCACGCCGCGCGCGGCGAGCCCCTGCACGAACGCGATCGGCTCGGCGAGGTCGATGCGGCTCGGATCCTCCGCGTCGATGCCGAAGCCGACGCCGTACGGCGTCGGGTGCGGCTCGGGCTCGCCGCGGCCGTGCGCGCCGCGCCGGTGCGGCACGACGTCGAAGAGCGAGAGCCGCACGCCGATCGCGAGCCGCGGCGCCGCGGCGCGCACGGCGTCGATCGTCGCGAAGGCGAGCCGCGTGCGGTCGGCGAGCGACGGGCCGCCCCAGCGGCCCGTGCGCGTGCGCGCCGAGAGGAACTCGTGCAGCAGGTAGCCGTGGCAGTGCTTCACGTCGACGAAGTCGTAGCCGCAGCGCTCGGCCAGCGCGGCGGCGCGCGCGAAGTCGTCGATCAGCGCGTCCACCTCGCCGTCGGCGAGCACGGCGGCGTCGTCGGCGATGCCGACGCGCGCGTCGAGGATCGGGTGCCGGTACGCGACGCGCGGCCGGCGGCGTCCCGGCTCCGGCACCGACCAGCGCCCGCTGTGCGTCAGCTGGAGGCCGACGACCGGCGCGGGATGCCCGCTGCGCCGCGCCTCGCCCAGCAGCGCCTCGCGCAGCGCCGCGAGCCCGCGCTCGGTGTGCGCGGCGGCGACGAGCTGGTGCGGGTTGGCGCGGCCGTCGGCGCGCACCGCGACCGCCTCGCCGCCCCAGATCCAGCCCGCGCCCGACGCACCGAAGCGTCGCCAGCGGCGCAGCGTCAGCTCGCCGGGATTGCCGTCCTCGCTGCCGTCCCAGCCCTCCATCGGCTGGACCGCGAAACGGTTGGGCGCGACGAGGTTCGACGCGCCGAGCGCGCCGCGCGGGCCGTCGCCGAGCGCGAGCGGCCGCGCGAGCGGCGCGTCCGCGCCGGTCTCGACGGCGTCGTCGCACGGCAGCTCCGCACCGATCGCGGCGAGCCGCGCGCGCAGCGCGGCGGGCGTGCGCAGCGACGCGACGCGCGGCCAACGCTCGCTCACGGCGCCTCCAGCTCCTGGAGCAGCGCGCGCAGCCACGCCGCGTCCTCCGCGAGCTTCGCCTCCACCGGCTTCGGCTCCCAGGAGAGGAACTCGATCGTGAGCGGGCCGGCGTAGCCCGCCGCGAACGCGGCGGCGAGGATCGCGCGGTAGTCGAGCACGCCGCGCGCGAGCGACGCGCCGGGCGGCATCGGCCCGCTGCCGTCCTTGGCCGGCTGCACGTTCTTCAGGTGGTAGTAGCGCGCGAGCGGAACGAGCCGGCGCGCGTCGTCGGGCTGCGCCGCGGCCTCGCGCTGCGGCAGCAGGTCGAGCACCTGGTAGTTGAGCGCGAAGTTCGGGCGAGCGACGGCGGCGAACAGGCGGTCGATACGCGCGGGCGTGTCGGCAAACGAACCGGCGTGGCGCTCGACGACGACGTCGATGCCGGCGGGCGCGGCCGCGTCGCAGGCGGCGCGCAGCAGCGCGGCGACCTCCGCGAAGCCCTCTTCGGGCGCGCCGGCGATCGGCTCGGCCCACACGCGCAGCAGCGGGGCGCCGAGCGCCTCGGCGATGCGCACCGCCTGCTCGGCCGCGCGCGCGTCCACCGCCGACGCACCGCCGACTTCGGCGCGGCCGAGGTACGAGCCGTACGCGATCACGCGCGCGCCGGCGTCGCGGACCGCGCGCGCCGTGGCGCGGTGCACGTCCAACGGCGCCGCGGGATCGACGTGCGGCGCGCGCGCGGTCGCCTCGATGCCGTCGAGCCCGCTCGCGACGGCGAGCTCGGCGACCGCGGCGAGCGGGCGATCCATGGCGGAGATCGAGCACAGTCCCAGCAGATGTTTCACGCGATCCGCTCCCAGTCCGCGAGCCGCACCTCGTGCGCGAGCGGCGCGCCCTGCGCGAGCCGCTCGATCTCGTCGATCGCGAGCGTCGCGAGGCGCTGCGTCTCGGCGCCCATCGCGCCCGCGACGTGCGGCGTCAGGAACACGTTGGGCAGATCGTAGAGCGGCGACTCGGCGGGCAGGATCTCCGGATCGGTGGTGTCGATCACCGCGTCGATGCGCCCGCTCGCGAGCTCCGCCGCGAGCGCGTCGCCGTCCACCAGCGCGCCGCGCGCGGTGTTGACGAAGACGGCGCCGTCGCGCAGCAGCGCGAGGCGGCGCGCGTCGATCAGATGGCGCGTCGCGGGCAGCGACGGCGCGTGCAGCGAGACCACGTCGGAGCGGCGCAGCAGGTCGTCGATCTCCACCCACTCCGCGCCGAGCGACGCCGCCTCGGCGGCGGACACGAACGGGTCGTGGAGGAGCAGCGCGAAGTCGAAGGCGCGCAGGCGCTCGAGCACGAGCCGGCCGATGCGCGAGGCGCCGACGACGCCGACCGTCTTCCCGTAGTTCCCGATCGCGGGCACCTCGCGCGGCCACATCCGGAAGCCGCGCACCTCGCGATAGAGCCGCTGCAGCCGGAACGCGCGCTTGCCGGCGAGCAGGATCGCCGCGACGGTGAACTCCGCGACCGGCACCGCGTTGGCGGCCGCCGCCGACGACACGCGCACGCCGCGCGCCAGCACGTCGGGATCGACGTGGCCCTTCACCGTGCCGGCGGCGTGCACGACGGCGCGCAGCTTCGGCGCGCGGGCGAGCAGCGCCGCGTCGATGCGCGGCGAGCCCCAGCCCGTGAGCAGGATCTCCGCCTGCGGCAGCAGCGCGCCGGCGCGCGCGTCGTCGAAGCGGGCGAGCGGCGCGGCGTCGGGCACGTCGGCGATCGCGGCGAGGCGCGCGCGGTGCGCGTCGGTCATGAGCTCGGTCGTCAGCGCCGGCGCCATCGCCAGCACGACCGTCGGGCGCTGCGCCACGCTCGATCTCCCCGGGTTGCGCGGAGCCGCGTACAGTAGCCGACGTGGATCGCGCGCTCGCCTGGCCCGCTTCGCTCCCGCCCGACGATCGCGAGCGCGCGCCGTACACCGGCTTCGCGCGCGCGCACTGGGAGCACGTCGCGGACGCGCTGCTCGCCGGCGTGCGGCGCTTCGCGTCGCCGCGCGGCGCGCTGCTCGCGCTGCCCGGCGGCCCGACGAGCATGAACGGCGCGCGCTCCGACGGACTCGAAGGCTTCGCGCGCACGTTCCTGCTCGCGGCGTTCCGGCTGCGCGGCGCGGACGGGCGCGCGCCCGGCGATCTCGCCGCGCGCTGCGCCGACGGGCTCGCCGCGGGCACCGAGCCCGGCCACGACGAGAGCTGGCCGGCGATCACGCCGACCTCGCAGCCGATGGTCGAGGCGGCGTCGATCGCGCTCGCGCTCTTCGAGACGCGGCCGTGGATCTGGGACGCGCTGCCCGACGCGGTCAGGCAGCGCACCGTCGCGTGGCTCTCGACGTCGTTCACGGGGCCGGCGCACCCGAACAACTGGCTGCTGTTCCCCGTCGTGGTGGACGCGTTCCTCGCTTCCGTCGGCGCGCCGCACCGGCCCGATCTCGCGGAGCGCAACCTCGCGCTCGTCGACGCGATGTACCGGCGCGACGGCTGGTACAGCGACGGCCCGGGCCGCCACTACGACCACTACGTCGGCTGGGCCATCCACTTCTACACCGTCTGGTGGCTGCGGATGGGCGGCGCCGCGCGCGATCCGGCGCGCGCCGCCCGCACCCGCGCGCGCATCCGGCGCTTCCTCGAAGACTTCGAGCACCTCTTCGCCGCCGACGGCGCGCCGCTCCACCAGGGCCGCTCGCTGATCTACCGCTTCGCCGCCGCCGCGCCGCTGTGGGCGGGCGCGATCGCCGGCGCGACGCCGCTCGCTCCCGGCGCGACGCGCCGCATCGCGAGCGGCGCGCTCCGCCACTTCCTCGCGCACGGCGCGATCGAGGACGGCCTCCTCACGATGGGCTGGCACCGCGCGTTCCCCGCGATGGCGCAGCGCTACTCGGGGCCGGCGTCGCCGTACTGGGCGAGCAAGGGCTTCGCGGGGCTCGTGCTGCCGAGCGCGCACCCGGTGTGGACGGACGTCGAGGCGCCGCTGGCGGTCGAGCGCGGCGACTTCTGCCGCGCGCTCTCCGAGCCCGGCTGGCTGGTGCGCGGCACGCGAGCCGACGGCGTCGTGCGCGTCGCGAACCACGGCAGCGATCACTTCCCCGCGATTCCGCTCGGCGCGAGCGCCGCGCACGGCGACGATCCCTTCTACCGCAAGCTCGGCTACGCCACGCACGCGGGCCCGTGTCTCGGCGCCGAGGCCGACGCCGCGGACTGCGACGCGCAGGTGTCGCTGCTCGACGAGGCGGGCGTCGCGTCGCGACGCGCGCGCATCCACCCGATCGCGTGCGCCGACCGCTTCGCGGCGTCGTGCTTCTTTCCGGGCGAGCGCCACGTGATCGGGACGCAGCCGTTCCCGCTCTGGCTGGAGCGCGTCGAGACGGTGTCGATCGCGCGCGGCGCGCTCGAGGTGCGCATCCACCACGCGATGGCGTACCGCCCGCGCCGGCTGCGCGACGGCGGCTACGCGCTCGCCGGCGACGCCGCGCCCGCCGTCGAGCGCGGGCCGGGCTGGTGCGCGGTGCGGCGCGCCGACGGGCTCGTGTCCGCCGTCGTCGGGCTGCACGGCTTCGGCGCGGCGGACGCCGTCCGCTTCGAGGACGCGAACGCGTTCGGCCGCCTCGCGGCGGCGCCGTTCCTGCTCGGCGCCGATCTCGTGGGGCCCGAAGCGGTCTACGTGTCGCTGCACGCGTTCGGCGCGCAGCCGTTCGAGCCGGACGCGCTGCGCGCCGAGGTGCGCGCGCTGCGGGTCCGCGGCCGCCTCGTCGAGCTCGCCTTCGCCGACGGCGAGCGCTGCCTCGTGCAGCTCGTCGCGGCGGATGCGATCGACGTCGCGCTCGGCGGCGTGCGCGTCGCGGGCGCGGTGCGCTTCGCGCGCCTCGCGGCCGACGGCGCGCTGTTCGTCCGGCTGGACGGATGACGGCGCACGACCCGGTCGGGCATCCGATCCTCGCCTACGAGCTGCGCCCGCGCGGCCCGGCGCCCGCCGGCATCCCGGCCGAGCCCCTCGTCGATCCGCACGCCGAGCGCGCCGCGCCCGGCGACTACGACGCGCGGCGCGCCGCCTTCCTCGACTTCGTGCGGCGCAGCCCGACGCCGTCGCACCTCGCCGCGGTCTTCCACGAGGTGGCGCGCGTCGCCGCGGGCGGGCCCGTGCACGCGCCGCTCTTCGAGGCGGCGCTCGACTACGTGGACGCGCGCCTCGACTGCGCCGACTTCGTCCAGCACGGCCTGCTGCGGCTGCTGCTCCAGCTCGCCGGCGAGCCGCGCCTGCCGCGCGCGCTGCTCGCGCGCGCGAAGCGCACGACGCTCGGCTTCAAGTACCACCCGTCCGAGCCCGGCGCGGACTCGCTCTGCACCTGGACCGAAAACCACCAGATTTTGTTCGCGGCGGCGGATCTCGTCGCGTCGGAGCGCTTCCCGGACGAGGTCTTCGCGAACACCGGCGAGCGCGGCCGCGAGCGCCGCGCGCGCGCGCGCGGCCGCGTGCTGCGCTGGCTCGACCTGCGTTTCCGCACCGGCTTCTCCGAGTGGCTCTCGCACGTCTACTACGACGAGGACCTCGTCGCGCTGCTGACGCTCGTCGACTTCTCGCTGGACGCGGAGATCCGCACGCGCGCGGCGATGGTCGCGGACGTCGTCCTGCTCGACATGGCGCTCCATCACTTCCGCGGCGCGTTCGCGTCCACGCACGGCCGCTCCTACGAGCGCGCCAAGAAGTGGACGCGCGAGGAGAACACCACCGACGCGGCGAAGCTGCTCTTCGGCGCCGGCTCGTTCGCGCGCAGCGAGAACCAGTGCGCCGTGTCGCTGGCGCTCTCGCCGCGCTACCGGCCGCCGCCCGCGATCCTCGCGATCGCCGCCGACGGCGAGCGAGCAGCCGTCACCGTCCGCCAGCGCATGGGCATCGCGCTCGGCGACCTCGCGCGCTTCGGGCTCGATCCGCGCCGCGACGAGGACGCCTTCGCGCTGCTCGCGATGGAGGCGTACACGGACCCGCGCACGATCGCGGCGTTCGTGCGCCTGCTCGAGCGCTGGCGCTGGTGGGACAACGCCTTCTTCGCGCCGTTCGCGGCGAGCCGCGCGCTGCTGCGCGGGCTCGCGCGCGTGCGCGCGCTGCCGCTCGTCGCGAAGGCGTTCGAGTGGGATCTCGCGCGCAACGCGCGGCCGGCGGTCGACCTCGTCACGCACCGCACGCCCGACACCCAGCTCTCGAGCGCGCTCGACTGGCGGCCCGGCTTCGGCGGCGACCAGCAGCACGTGTGGCACGCGTCGCTCGGCGGCGACGCGGTCTGCTTCACGACGCATCCGGGGCCCATCTCCGCGCGCTCGCCGGGCTGGTGGACGGGGAGCGCCGTGCTGCCGCGCGTCGCGCAGGTGGAGAACGTCGCGATCGCGCTCTACCGCATCCACCGGCGTCCCGCGCTGCACGTCGCGAGCCGCCCTCTCTTCACGCACGCCTGGCTGCCGCGCGACCGCTTCGACGAGCTGCGCGAGCAGGGCGGCTGGCGCTTCGCGCGCCGCGGCGACGGCTACCTCGCGCTCTTCGCGAGCCCGGCGGCGCACTGGAACGAGTCGCCCGACGCGGGCGAGGACCGCGGCCGCGAGCTCGTCGCGCACGGCCGCGAGACGGTCTGGATTTGCGAGCTGGGACGCCGGGCTAGCGACGGACCCTTCGACGACTTCGCGAGCCGGATCGCGGCGGCGCCGCTCGCGGTCCGCGGGCTCGCGGTCGCGTACGAGTCGCCGTCCCAGGGCCGGCTCGAGTTCGCGTGGCGCGGCCCGCTGCGCCAGCGCGGCCGCGCGGTCCCGCTGCGCGACTTCCCCCGCTACGACGCGCCGTGGGTGCGCGCGGACTACCCGTCGGAGCGCATCGAGGTGCGCGCCGGCGGGCACGGGCTCGCGCTCGACTGGCCGCGCGGCGTCCGCGCGCTGCACGGGCCCGTCACAGAGGCGTGCTAGGAGACGGCCTCGAAGGAGGCGGCATGTCGGCCAAGAAGCGCGAGAAGAAGGCTCGGAAGAAGACGGAGAAGAAGCAGGCCAAGCAGGCGAAGAAGCAGGAGAAGCAGGCCCGGAAGACCGCGCGGGCGCAAGGCCCGGAGCCGGTGAAGACGGGCAAGGGCGCGACGCCGCTCGAGGTCGCGCAGGCCGTCGTCCCGCTGCTCCGCTCGGGCGCGGCGCACGAGGTCGAGAGCGCGTGGCTCGCGCCGGGCGTCGAGTCGGTCGAGGGCGCCGGCGTCGCGCTCGCGTGGTCCGGCAAGCCCGCCGTGCTCGCGAAGTACCGCGCGTGGGAGGCCGACCACGAGATCCACTCGATGCAAGTCGACGGCCCGTGGGTCGGCGCGACCGGCTTCGCGCTGCGCTACGCGATCGACGTCACGCAGAAGTCGACCGGGCAGCGCTCGCAGATGGAAGAGATCGCGGTGTACACGGTGAAGAACGGCAAGATCGTGCGCGAGGAGTTCCACTTCCGCGTGCCGGGATAGCGGCGCGCACGCGAGCGCGTCCCTCTACGCGCCCCGACGCGCCGCCAGCTTCAGCGACTCCGCCCGCGCGCGCTCCTTGCGATCGAGCGCGCGCAGGAGCTGGATGCGCACCCTGCGCCGCGCGCTCTGCATGCTGCCGCGCTCGCCCGCGAGGTCGCGCAGGAAGGCGGGCGAGTCGACGTCGAGCGGCGGCCAGCGGAAGCTGCCGTCCGGCTCCGCGCGCACGAACACGAGCCCGGACTCGTCTCCCTGCACGAGCCGCCAGTCGGGCCTCGCGTAGAACCACGCGATCAGCTGCCGCGCGTGGAACGTCGGGTTCAGCAGCACCGTTCCGAACCGGTACTTGGCGTCGAGCCGCAGGAACTCGCGCGGCGTGACGAAGCGCAGCGCGGCGAGCTTCTTCGGTCCGTAGATCTCGAGGCGGCCGTCCACGAGCACCTCGTAGCGCGGGTGGAGCCGCCAGCTCAGATAGCCGCCGTCCCACATGTGGTGCGCGATGGGGCCCGGCGGGCGCTCGCGCTCGATCCAGTCCGTGGCGAGCGCGGGCACGTAGAGGCCGACCACGCCGACGCCGCGCTCGTGGACGGTGCCGATGCGCGCGTGGTAGCTGCCTCGCGCGACGTCGACCGCCGCGATCAGCAACGCGGCCGCGACCGCCGCGTTCGCCGCGTGACGCGCCCACGCGGAGCGCATGCGCCCGTCGAGCCACTCGTTCGCGTTGCGGACGAACAGCGGCGCGGCCACGATCGCGAACAGCGCGAGGTTGCGGTTCGCCATCAGCCCCAACGCCAGGAAGGCCGCGAAGGCGAGCAGGTCGGCGCTGCGGTCGCGGTTGCGGCGCCAGTTGGCCGCGATCGCCGCGGCGCAGGCGAGCGCGAGCGCCGCCGGCGCGACCGCCATCGCGCGCGGCACGGCCGGGTGCCAGAGCGGCACGAGCTCGAGGTTGTATCCCCGTCCCATGCCGTCGTCGCCGCCCGGCCCGATCATGCCGAGCTGGCGCAGCGGGTAGAGCGCTCCGTCGGCGAAGTTCGGATTCGCGAACGACGCCAGGCACGCGAGCACGACGACGCGCAGCAGCCGCTGCGCGCGGCCGCTGCGCGCGGGCTCGCGCGCGGCGCGGAGCTGCTCCGAGACGAGCTCGATCGCACAGAGCGCGATGCCGAGCGCGAACAGTCCGTGGACGTTCGCCCAGAGCAGCTGGAGCGGCACGATCGCGTACACCAGCGCGTCGTTGCGGCGCCGGTCGCGTGCGAGGAGCGCCACGACGCCCGCGAGGAGCACGAACGAGAGCAGCTCCGGTCGGTCGCGGAAGCGCTCGCTCGCGACGAGCAGCATCGCGCCGAGCCCCAGCCCGGCGACGAAAGGGCGCTCGCGCCGCCAGCCCACGGTGGCGAGGATCGCGACGAGCAGCGCCACCAGCGCGGCCTTCACGACGACGACGCCCGCGTGATCGGCGACGGAGTGGACGCCCGCGAGCGCGAGCTGGAACAGCCAGTGCACGTCGATCCAGCGCGCGTCGGGCACGCTGTAGGTGAAGACGTCGGCGCGCGGCACCGCGCCCGTCTCGGCGATCCAGTAGCCGGTGCGCAGGTGCCACCAGTAGTCGGTGCTGAGGATCTTCTCGAGGCCGGTGGCGACCGCCAGCGCCAGCAGCGCGGCGCCCACGCCGAAGACGATCCACCGGCTCGGTGCGTCGGAGCGGAGCGGCGAGTTCATGGATCGGCCTCCGTGTCCGAAGCGGGGGCTGAACCTAGCGTCCAGCGCGGCGCACGGAATCGAGTGCGCAGTTCGCTCGCAGCGCGCGCTGCGCGTCGCTCGCTTGCGCGCGCGCGCGTTCGGCGAGATGCTGCGCGGCGCGATGCGCGCTCGCGCCCGACTCGTCTGCTTCGCGCGACTCGCCGCGCTGCTCGCGGCGGCAGGCGCCGCGCTCGCGTGCGGCGCGGGCGAGGGCGATCTCGCGGGCGTCGATCCCGCCGCGTTCGCCGACGCCGCGCAGGGCGCCGCGGCGCCGGCGTCGGTGATCGCGCCGCTCGCGGCGGACGCCGCGCCCGCGCGCAAGCCGAACGTGGTGCTGATCGTGGCCGACGACCTCGGCTGGGGCGACCTCGGGTCGTACGGCGGCGCGCTCGCGACGCCGTCGATCGACCGGCTCGCCGCGGAGGGCGTGCGCTTCACCGACTTCTACGCGAGCGCGCCGGTCTGCTCGCCGTCGCGCGCGGGCCTGCTCACCGGCCGCTATCCGCTGCGCACCGGCATCAGCTACATCGTGTTCGCGGCCGAGGCGTCGTTCCGGCAGCGGCTCTCGCTGCTGGCCGCGAAGCTCGGCACGCGGCTCGGCGCCAGCGACTTCCACGACTCGTTCGTCGCCGGGCTGCCCGCTTCCGAAATCACGATCGCCGAGGCGCTGCGCGTCGCGGGCTACGCGACCGGCATGGTCGGCAAGTGGCACCTCGGCGACTTCTCGCACGACCGCCAGTACCTGCCCACGCGCCACGGCTTCGACTTCTTCGAGGGGCTGCCGCACTCGAACGACGAGTTCCCGGTCGCGTACTGGCGCGGCGAGCAGGAGCAGACGCCCGACATCGGCCTCGCCCAAGAGGGGATCACCGCGGACCTGACGCGCGCGGCGATCGAGTTCGTCGAGGCGAACCGCGACCGCCCGTTCTTCCTCTACTTCGCGCACAAGAACGTGCACCTGCCGCTCTACCCCGCGGAGCGCTTCCGCGGCGCGTCGCCGGCCGGCGCGTACGGCGACTCGGTCGCGGAGCTCGACGCGAGCGTCGGCGAGATCGTGGCGGCGCTCGCGCGGCTCGGCCTGCGCGACGACACGCTCGTGCTGTTCACGAGCGACAACGGGCCCTGGTTCCAGGGCAGCGCCGGCGGGCTGCGCGGGCGCAAGGGAATGCCGTTCGAGGGAGGAGTGCGCGTGCCGCTCCTCGCGTCGTGGCCCGGCGCGCTGCCGGCGGGCCGCGTCGTCGGCGCGCCGGCGATGAACATCGACGTCTTCCCGACGCTGCTCGCGCGCGCCGGCCTGGCCGCGCCGCGCGACCGCGCGATCGACGGCCGCGACCTCTGGCCGCTGCTCACGGGCGCTGCGTCGGCGTCGCCGCACGAGGCGCTCTTCTTCTTCCACGACAAGCAGCTCGACGGCGTGCGCGCCGGCGCCTGGAAGTACTACCGGCACGTGAACCGCCTGTGCTGGCCGCTGCCGTACGACAAGCCCGGCACGCTGCCCGGCGAGCAGACCGCCGGCTACGTGCACGCCGACGCGAAGACGGGCCGCAGCGCGAACCTGCTCGACGCGGGCCCGATGCTCTACGACCTCGCGCGCGATCCCGGCGAGGCGTACGACGTCGCCGAGCGCCGGCCCGACGAAGCCGCGCGCCTCGAAGCGCTCGCCGCCGCCTGGGAGGCGGCGTTCGTCGCGAACCCGCGCGGCTGGCGCTGAGCGCTCAGCGCACGTCGAAGACGACGCGCTGGCCCTTCTCGAAGCGGTGGTAGAGCGCGGCGCCGGTCTCGGGATCCTGGGCGGTGAGGTCCAGGTCGAGGTGCTCGATGCGCGTCCACGGATTGTCCATGCGCGGGTAGTCCGTGAGCGCGACCGGCGCGCCGTCCACCAGGAACGGGCCCGTCCACGAGAACTCGAGCGCGCCCTGGCTCGGCGACTCGTAGCGCACCTCGAAGAACGGCCCGCGCGAGCCGCGCGGGATGTCGGTGGTGACCGGCGTCACGCTGACCGCCGCGTTGCGCACCGCCACCTGGAAGGCGGCGAACGAGCCCGACTCGGACAGGCTGCCCAGCTCGACGATCCACACGTTGTCGGGTCCGCCGGGCGCGACGAGGTCGAAGGGCTGCAGCATGCCGTTCGTCGCGACGTTCGGGCCGTGGTCCACGAACTCGGCGAGGCGCCACGAGTAGAGCGCGATGTAGCCGTCGCCGAAGCGGCCGAAGGTCCAGTGGCCGTCGCGCACGACCTCGTCGAAGTGGTCCTGCGGGAAGTAGGCGTGCGTGTACGGCTCGTAGCGCGTGAGCGGGCGGAACACGCCCGGCGCGACGGTGTACTGCGGCGCGTAGAGGTGGATGCCGACGTTCTCGTGCTGCGCGCTGCGCGGCTGCGACGCGGTGCCGGTCCAGCTCCCCGGCTCGCCGTCGTCGCTCCAGTCGAGCGTCTGGCGCGGCGCGGTGCCCGGGTGCGTGGTGAAGACCAGCGCGTTCGGGTCGAAGGTCGCCTGCCACGAGTGGTACTGGTTGCCGCGCGAGCCCTTCCGGTGGTCCTGCGCGGTGGACATCAGGTAGTCCGCCGTGCGGTAGGTGTAGGTGTTCACCTCTTCGTTCAGCGGCGACGACGCGGCGTGCGGCAGCGCCTGCGCGGCGATCTGCGCGAAGGCGAGCGAGCCGACCGCGTCGCGGATCTCGACGTACGGCTGGAACAGCTCGGAGTCCCAGAGCGAGTACTTGTCCGCCACCTCGAAGACCATCGGCAGCACCGGCCACGTCGTCAGCGCGCTCATCGCCCAGTAGATGGGCAGGTTCGCCTCGTCGCGGTAGTCGAAGCCGTACGGGGCGGGCGGCGGCGGGATCGCGCCGGTCTCGTCGATCACGACGTTGCCGTCCTCGTCGCGCGGCAGCTCCGCGAACTCGTCGATCGGGATGCCCATGCGCTCGCGGTCCACGAAGGGCGTCTCGCTGCGGCCGGCGTTCTCGATCAGCTTCGGCAACGCGTACTTCTTCGCGCGCGCGAACAGCACCGCGCCGGCGTCGGTGCGCGACTCGTACGGGTAGGGCGACTCGTCGAAGAGCAGCTTCTGCAGCCCGTAGGTGTCGTCGTGCAGCGACGTCATCTTGTCCTTCTTGTAGGTGCGCCCGCGCGTCGCGGCGAAGGCGCCGCGGAAGTTGTGGAGCGCGAGGTCGAGCAGCACGCGGTCGAGCAGCATCGCCGCGCGCGTCGCGATCTCCGGCTCGTCGGCGTGCTCGACGAGCGTCAGCAGCGGCGTCACGTCCTTCTGGTAGTAGACGTTGCTGTGCCACTCGTCGAAGCCGAAGCGCGCCTTGTGGTCGAGCCACCAGAGGATCCGCTCGCGCGCGTGCGCGCGGTGCTCCTCGCCGGTCATGCCGGTGGTGGTGAAGGTGCGGTCGGGCCAGGTCTGGCCGGCCAGGTACTCGAGCGTGTGGAAGATGATCTGGTGGTTCTCGCTCCAGTACCACATGTCGTCGACGATCCCGGGCGGCGTCGGCTGCGTGTACCAGAACTTGAAGGCGAGGATCGCGTCCTCGGTCTTCTGCCACAGCTCGGGAACGACGACGGCGCGCGGGTGGTCGCGATAGCCGAGCAGCGCGTTGATCAGGTAGAGGACGTCGAAGTCGCTGGTGTCCTCGAAGGTCGAGATCTTGGTGAAGATCGCGTCCCAGGCGTCGGCGCCGAACGCGCCTTCGGGCGCCTGGTAGCCGGGGTCGCGGAGCTCGCGCTCCATGTGCGCGATCGCGCTGAGCGGGCTGCCGGTCGCGAGCGCGCCGGTCGCGTGCTCGAGGAACGCCTGGCGCCGCGGCGCGAACTCCGCCTCGTCCAGCGTGCCCGGGCCGACCAGCCCGCCGGGCGGGAGCTGGTCGCAGGCGGGAGCGGCGACGAGCGCCAGCAGCAGGCCGCCGAGCACGCGCGAGCGCCGCGCGCCGGCTCGGCCGGAGCATCGTTCGAGCAATCGCCGCCGAATCGTCACTGCACTTCTCCCGCGTTCGAGCTTCGCCGTCCAGGTCCGCGCATTCTAACCGGAAAGGGACTCCGCGCGGGCGCCATGGCGCGGGCCCGCGCTTGGCTCTGGCGAACGAGTGTCCGATCCTAGCGGCATGGCTCCCGAGCAAGCGCGCCCGACGCCCCGCCCCGACTGGTTCCTCAATCGCGAGCTCTCGTGGCTCGCCTTCAACCGCCGGGTGCTCGACGAGGCGCAGGACGCCGGCAACCCGCTGCTCGAACGCGTGAAGTTCCTTTCGATCGTGGACTCCAACCTCTCGGAGTTCTTCGAGATCCGCGTCGCCGGTCTGCGCCAGCAGGCGGAGGCCGGCATCACCGTGCGCGAGCCGGACGGCATGACGCCCGCGCAGGCGCTCGAGGCGATCGGCCGCGTCGCGCGCGAGCAGGTGCGCGAGCTGTACGCCTGCTGGAACGACGGGCTCAAGCCCGCGCTCGAGAAGGAGGGCGTCGACTTCCCGCACCCGGAGCGCCTGCCCGCCGCGCAGCAAACCTGGCTGCGCGAGCACTTCCACCGCGAGATCTTCCCGGTCCTGACGCCGATCGCGCTCGACCCCGCGCACCCGTTCCCGTTCGTCGCGAGCGGCAGCCTCAACATCGCCGCGCTGCTCGACACCGACGACCCGGAGGAGCCGGTGCGGCTCGCGGTCGTGCAGGTGCCGCGCGTGATGGCGCGCGTGTTCCGCGTGCCGGGCGGCGAGGCCGGCCGGCGCACCTACGTGTTCCTCGCCGACGTGATCCGCTGGCAGCTCCCCGAGCTGTTCGCCGGCGCGAAGATCCTCGACCACACCGCCTTCCGCGTGACGCGCAACTCGAACCTGTACGTCGACGAGGAGGAGGTCGAGAACCTGCTCACCGCGATCGAGCAGGAGCTGCGGCGCCGCCGCCGCGGCGATCCGGTGCGGCTCGAGGTGCGCGCACCCGTCGGCGAGCGGCTGCGCCAGGAGCTGCTCGAGGTGCTCGACCTCGAGGCGCGCGATCTGTACGAGTGCGCGGGCCCGGTCAACATCTCGCGCCTCTCCCAGCTCCTCGACTACGAGTCGGACGCGCGGCTCGCCGCGCCGCGCTTCGTCGCGCCGCTGCACCCCGCGCTGCGCGAGCCGACCAAGCTGTTCCCGACGATCCGCGCCGGCGACCTGCTGCTGCACCACCCGTTCGACTCGTTCGAGAGCGTGGTGGACTTCCTCGAGCAGGCGGCGCAGGACCCGCGCGTGCTCGCGATCAAGCAGACGCTCTACCGCACGACCGAGGACTCGCCGATCGCGCGCGCGCTGCTCGAGGCCGCCGAGCGCGGCAAGCAGGTGACCGCGCTGGTCGAGATCAAGGCGCGCTTCGACGAGGAGAAGAACATCCGCTGGGCGCGCCGCATGGAGGAGGCGGGCGTCCAGATCGTGTACGGCCTGGTCGGCCTGAAGACGCACTGCAAGCTGATGCTCGCGGTGCGGCGCGAAGAGGACGGCATCCGCCGCTACGCGCACATCGGCACGGGCAACTACAACCACACGACCGCGCGCCAGTACACCGACTTCGGCCTGTTCACCGCCGACCCGGACGTCACCGCCGAGGTGGCGAGCGTCTTCAATTTGCTGACGAGCCTCTCGTCGCGCGAGCGCTGGACGCACCTCATGGTGGCGCCCTTCACGCTGCGCACGGGCCTGCTCGACCGCATCGGGCGCGAGGCCGAGAACGCGCGCGCCGGCCGGCCGGCCTCGATCGTCGCGAAGCTCAACGCGATCCAGGACGAGGAGATCATCGAGGCGCTCTACAGCGCGTCGCAGGCGGGCGTCGAGATCGACCTCGTGGTGCGCGGCATCTGCACGCTGCGGCCCGGCGTGCCGGGGCTCTCCGAGCGCATCCGCGTGCGCTCCATCGTGGACCGCTTCCTCGAGCACACGCGCGTCGTGCGCTTCGAGAACGCCGGCGCGCGCGAGCTGTGGATCGGCAGCGCCGACTGGATGCCGCGCAACCTGCGCGGCCGCGTCGAGGTGATGTGCCGGATCCGCTCCGAAGCGGTCGTGCAGCGTCTCGAGGAGATCCTCGACGTCTACCGGCACGACGACGTGAAGGCGCGCGAGCTCGGCCCCGACGGCGTGTACCGCCGCGTGCCGGCGTCGACGGGCGTCCGCGCGCAGGAGTGGCTGATGCAGCGCGCGCTCGCGGCCGCGGCGCTGCCGATCGCGGCCACGCGCCCCGGAGAGTGAGCGCGGCGCGCGGCCGCGCGCGCCCGCGCTACTGCGCCGGAACGCGCTGCGCCGCGCCGTCGCGCAGCGCGAGCTGGTCGCGGATCTGCTCGTGCCGCCGCCGCGTCAGCGGATAGGCGCGCAGCAGCAGCACGCCGGCCACCAGGAAGAACGCGGGCGCGGCGCCCGTCATCCAGCGGATCGCCTCGCGCGCGGTCTCGCTCTGCTCGGCGCCCTTGCGGTAGCCGACCAAGTCGAGGATCGACATCACCAGGAACACTCCGAGCGCGCCGCCGAGCTTGCGCAGGAAGGTGAAGACGCCGTTGTAGAGCCCCTCGCGGCGCTCGCCGGTCTCGAGGTCGTCCTGGTCGATCACCTCGCCGAGCATCGACCACGGCATCAGATCGACGACCGCGTAGCCGACGCCGACGACCGGCACGTAGGCGAAGATCACCCAGCGCGGCCACTCGGGCGTGATCCACACCAGGCCGAGCGACGTCACCGCCCACCACAGCGAGCCGATCGTGAACACCTCGGCCTTGTCGCGGCCCTGCGAGAGGCGCAGCCAGAAGGGCAGGGCGAGCACCACCGAGGACAGGAACAGGATCATCACGAGCTCGAAGTCGTCGGGGCGCAGCAGCCAGAAGGTCGTGTAGAGGATCAGCAGCGCGCCGGCGAGGTCCATCGCGATGCGGCCCATGATGTAGACGAGCGTGAGCTGCAGGAAGGTGCGGTGGAAGAAGACGACCTTCAGGCTCTCGAAGTGACCCTGCTCGGACGGGCGCGTGCGGAACTCGGGGCGCTCGAAGGTGACGCGGTGCACGGCGATCCAGGGCAGCGCCATCGCCACGCCGAAGATCGCGCCCGCCGTCGCGAAGCCCTCCTTGCCGCCGCCGAGCGCCTCCGCGACCGGCCGCACCGCGACCGCCGCGAACACGCCGACGAGCGAGCCCAGCGTGCGATAGGTGTTGAGCGACGTGCGCGCGTCGTAGTCGGTCGCCATCTCCGGCAGGATCGCCATGTACGGCACCGTGAGGACCGTCATCGAGAGCGCGTGCACCAGGTAGATCGCGGTGTAGTAGGCGAAGCGGCCCTCGGTGGACGCGAACGGCGCGTCCACCCAGAGCAGCCAGAACGAGACGCCGTAGGGGATCGCGCCGATCAGGAACCACGGCCGGCGCCGCCCGCCGCGCCACGGCGTGCGGTCGCTGATGCGGCCCATCAGCGGATCGGCGAAGGCGTCGAGCGCGCGCGCGATCAGCGGCACCAGGCCCGCGAGCGCCGCGCGCAGGTCCACCACCTGGGGCAGGAAGTACGAGGCGTAGATCAGCGAGAGCGCCGCGAGCGAGGTGTTGATGGTGACGTCGCCGAGCGCGTAGACGCTCTTGCGCGCCGGCGTGAGCGGCGGGTGGCGGCCGGCGTCGTTCACGCGACGACCGCGGCGTCGAGCTCGACGCCGGCCGGGCAGTGGTCGGAGCCGCGCACGTGCGGCTCGATCCAGGCGCCGGTCGCGAACTTCATCGCGGCGGGCGAGGCGAGCACGTAGTCGATGCGCCAGCCGACGTTGCGCTCGCGCGCGCCGATGCGCTGGCTCCACCACGTGTAGTGGCCCGGCTCCGACACGAAGCTGCGGAACACGTCGACCCAGCCCGCCGCGAGCCAGCGGTCGATCTCGGCGCGCTCCTCGGGCAGGAAGCCGCTCGTCGTCTGGTTGCTGCGCGGGTTGGCGAGGTCGATCTCGCGGTGCGCGGTGTTGAAGTCGCCCAGCACGAGCACGCGCAGGCCCGCGCGCCGCAGGCGCTCGGCGCGCTCGAAGAGCGCGCGGTAGAAGCCGAGCTTGTACGGCACCCGGCTGTTGTCGCGGTCGCGCCCGCTGCCCTTCGGGAAGTAGGCGTTCGCGACGGCCAGCCGGCCCCAGCGGCCGACGAGGAGCCGGCCCTCGACGTCGAAGCGCGCGTCGCCGAGCGCGCGGAAGCTCGCGTCCGGCTTGCGGCGCGCGTAGAGCGCGACGCCGCTGTAGCCGCGCCGCTCCGCGGGCGCGAACTCGGCGTGCCAGCCGCGCGGCGCGCGCACGTCGGGCGGCAGCTCGTCCGGCAGCGCGCGCACCTCCTGGAGGCCGACGACGTCCGCGCGCGAGCCCGCCAGCCAGTCGGCGAAGCCCTTGCGCGCGCACGCGCGCAGGCCGTTCACGTTCCAGGTGACGATGCGGAGCGTCCGGCGCCGCGGCCCGCTCATCCGCGTTCCGCGCAGGTGCGCGCGATCGCGCCGAACACCGCGAGGATCAGCCACAGCGCCGCGACGCCGAGCCGCAGCGGGTTCGTCGCGCGCGGCGTCTCCTGCGCCTCTTCGGGCGCGTTCTCGGGGAAGGAGCGCACCATCTCTTCTTCCTGCGCCGCCGCGATCTCGCGCGCGGAGAGGCTCGTCGCGCCGCCCGGCCGGACGGGCATCACGCGCCCGCCGCAGTGCAGGCATTGCTTCGTGCCGGGCGGGTGCGAAACGTGGCACGCCGGGCACCAGGCTTCGTGCAGGTAGCCGGCGTCCGTCATGCCGCGAGCCGGATCGCGCCGGCCGCGAGCAGGCGCCGCACCTTGAGACCGAGGCGCAGCACGCTGTCGTCGTCGGCGACGTCTTCGAGCGCGTCCATCTCGAACCAGTCGAGCGCGTGCGACTCGTCGCTCGCCGCGACGGTCTGCCCCGGCGCAGCGACCAGCACGAAGCGGACGTCGTGGTGCTCGTGGCGCGGCTCGGCGCCGCGCGCGGGGATCGCGTGCACGTCGACGTCCACCGGCACCGGCGCGTCGGCGGCGTAGCCGAAGTGCAGCCGCGCGAGGCCCGACTCCTCGCGCGCCTCGCGCAGCGCGACCGCGGCGACGTCCGGGTCGCCGTCGGCGTGTCCGCCGAGCTGCAGCCAGCGGCCGAGCTTGCGGTGGTGCGTCAGCAGGAAGCGGCGCCCGTCGGGCGAGAGCACCCAGGCCGACGCCGTCACGTGTCCCGGCGCGCACGTGCGCAGGAAGCAGTCGGCGTGCGTCTCGACGAGCGCGCGCACGCGGTCGGCGCACGCCGCTTCCTCCGGATGCGCGGCGCGGTAGCGCGCGAGCAGATCGAGCAGGGCCTTTCGGTGCAACGGCGCCTCGCAGGTCGGGCTCGCGGCGATCCTAGCTTGCGCGCGGAGCGCGCAGCCAGCTACTTCAGCTCGGCCGCGCTCTGGATGATGCTGCCGACGAGGCCGTACGCGCGCGCCTCCTCCGGGCCCATCCAGAAGTTGCGGTCGGTGTCCTCCGCGACCTTCTCGAGCGGCTGGCCGGTGGCGTCGGCGATCGCCTGGTTGAGCCGCGCGCGCGCGCGCAGCAGCTCCTCGGCCTCGATGTGGATGTCGGAGGCGCGGCCGTGCGCGCCGCCCATCGGCTGGTGGATCATGAAGCGCGTGTTCGGCAGCGCGAAGCGGCGCTCGCGCGGCGCCGCGATGTAGATGTGCACGCCCGCGCTCGCGACCCAGCCGGTGCCGACGATGCGCACCGGCGCCTCGACGTAGCGGATCATGTCGTGGATCGAGTCGCCGGCCTCGACGTGCCCGCCCTCGGAGTGCAGGAAGATCGTGATCGGGTCGTTCGAATCCGAGGCGAGCGCCAGCAGCTGCGCGGTCACGGCCTGGGCGACCTTCGAGGTGATCTCGCCGTGGATCAGCACGGTGCGGGCCTTCAGCAGCCGCTCCGCGATCTGCGGCTGCAGCACCGCGAACGACGGGGTCACCTCCTCCTCACGGCCGGCCATCGGGTCCCTCCTGGCTCTTCGGGGGCGCCCAGCCTAACCGATGCGCCGGGCCCCGGACATCGCGGCGGACGCTGCCGCGCGGCTCGGGTACATTGGCTCGCCCGCTGGAGGTCGACCCCCCTTGACCCCCTCTCGCAACATCGCCCGCGCCCGCGCGGGACGCCGCCGCCCGTGGTGGACGTCGCTGTCCGACGAGGCGCTGCTCGACGTGCCGCTCGCGAAGCTCGGGCTCACGATCGCCGGCTCGCGACTCGAGCCGCTGCTCGCGCGCCTCGGCCGCGAGCTCGAGCGCGCCGGCATCCGCCGCTTCCGCCCGCACGCGTGGCTCTCGACCGGCTGGTTCACGCCGCACGGCATGACCGGCTTCGCGATCCCGTTCTACGCGGCGCACCCGCGCCTCGTCGTGCTCGAGCGGCGCATGATCGGCTACGCGGAAGGCGGCGACGCGATGGGCTGCATGCGCATCCTGCGCCACGAGGCGGGGCACGCGATCGACAACGCGTATCGCCTGCACCGCCGCGCGAGCTGGCGTTCGCACTTCGGTCCGTTCGGCGAGCCGTATCGCTCGACCTATCGCCCGCGCGGCGACCGCGCGCAGTTCGTCGAGAACATCGGACACGGCTACGCGACCAGCCATCCGTGCGAGGACTGGGCGGAGACGTTCGCGGTGTGGCTCGCGCCCGGCTCGCGCTGGCGCACGCGCTACGCGGGATTGCCGGCGCTGCGCAAGCTCTGCTACGTCAACGAGCTGGTGCACGAGATTCGAGACCTTCCCCCCGTGGTGCACGTCCGGGAGCGCGTCGATCCCCTCGCCGAGCAGCGCGCGACTCTTCGGGAGTACTACGCGCGCAAGGGCACCAAGCTCGGACGTGCCCGCCTGCGAGGGGAGTTCCTGCGATGAAGCAGCTGCGAGTCCTGGTCCTGACGCACGCCGACCTGGTGCCACCGGACTCGCTCGAAGGACGCAGCGAACGCGAGATCGCGCTCTGGCGCAAGGAGTACGACGTCTGCGCCGGGCTGCGCGAGCTGGGCCATGAGGTGCAGGTGCTCGGCGTGTCGCACGACCTCGCGCCGATCCGCCAGCACGTCGAGGGCTTCCAGCCGGACGTGGTGTTCCAGCTCCTGATGGAGTTCCAGGACGTCGCGGTCTACCAGGCGCACGTGACCGGCTACCTCGAGCTGCTGCGCGTCCCGTACGCCGGCTGCAACCCGCGCGGCCTGCTGCTCGCGCGCGACAAGGCGCTCTCCAAGCTGCTCTTCCGCGTGCACCGCATCCCGACGCCGGGCTTCGTGGTGTTCCCGCGCGAACGCAAGATCCGCGTGCCCAAGAAGCTCGACTACCCGCGCATCGTGAAGTCGGTGGACGAGGAGGCCTCGCTCGGCATCGCGCAGGCGTCGATCGTCTACGACGAGGAGAAGCTGCGCGAGCGCGTCGCCTTCGTGCACCGGCGCGTCGGCACCGACGCGATCGCCGAGCAGTACGTCGCGGGCCGCGAGCTCACGATCGGCGTGCTCGGCAACGACCGCCTGACGACGTTCCCCGTCTGGGAGATGTTCTTCGAGAACCTGCCCGAGGGCGCGGAGCCGATCGCGACGGCGCGCGTCAAGTGGGACCCCGACTATCAGAAGCGCGTCGGGATCGAGACCGGCCCGGCCGAGAAGGTCGCGCCCGAGAAGGCGGCGGAGATCGCGCGCATCGCCAAGCGCACCGTGCGCGCGCTCGGCCTCTCGGGCTACGCGCGCATCGACCTGCGCCTCACCGAGGACGGCCGCCTCTACGTGATCGAGGCCAACCCCAACCCGGACTTGACGCGCGACGAGGACTTCGCGCGCTCGGCCGCCGACGCGGGGCTCGACTACCCGTCGCTGCTCCAGCGCATCCTGCTGCTCGGGCTGCGCCACCCGTCGCCCTGGAAGGCGAACTAGCTGGATTCGGTCCGGGGATCCGTGGCAGGATCGGCCGCGCTGCACCGGAGGTCCCCGTGACGCCGATCCCGCGCGTTATCGCCGCCTGCGCCGTTCTCGTCACGACCGCGTCGCTCTGCGCCAGCGACGCGCTGGCGTGGCAGTCTCACTATCTGCGCGCGCAGGCGGGCAACAGCTTCCAGGTCGAGTCGACGAGCACGCCGAGCGAGACGTCGGTGGAGAAGCTGAACCAGACCGGCGTGGCGGGCGTCGACGACTACGTCTTCTTCGCCCGCGCGATGGTCGACAGCGACAGCGGCGTCCTGCTCGCCGAAAACCTGATCGACTCGGGCGCGGGCGGCAGCGCCTCCACGAACGACGCCGTCGCGCAGCTCGAGCAGTACCTCGACTTCGCACCGACGAGCGGCCCGGTGACGGTGAGCTGGCACCTGCATTTCGATGCGTCGACGCAAGTGGCGGGCGGCGTCGCGCTCGCGCAGGTCGAAGGGCGCATCGACGTCGGCCCGCTGTGCGGCGTCCTGGTCGAGGTCAGCTTCGGTGCGGATCCCGACGTCGTGAACGACTGCGAGATCGAGCAGTTCCCGTACGTGGACATCGTGTCGAGCGCGGGCGCGGGCGCGATGTCGATCACGGCGACCTGGCACGCGGGCCACGTGCCGAGCGGCGTCGACTTCCTCGTGCAGGTCTCGAACCACCTCCAGATCTACTCGGGCGTCGAGCCCGTCGTGTCGGCATTCGGGAGCGGCGGCTTCTCGATGACGGTCGCGGCGCCCGACGGTTACGCGTTCACGTCGCCGACCTTCCTGACCGTGCCCGAGCCCTCGTCGTTCGCCGCCGGCGCGCTCGCCCTCGGCCTTTTGCTCGGCGCGTCCGCGCGGCGCGCGCCTGGCCCCCGCGCGGCTTCGCCGCAACACTGAGCGGCGACTTCGCGAAGCACCTTGCCGAGGAGCGACCGATGCCGAACTCGACCCGCCCAGCCCACGCCGTTCGCATCGCCGTCGCCGGCGCGATGTTGCTGTGGGCCTCCGACGCGCGCGCCGCCTCGTTCCAGCTCCAAGCGCACGCCGGCGGCGACAGCGAGGTCTCGCTCGACGACACGGCGTCCGGCGTCTCCGCGTCCTATCTCAATCCCGTCGAGCCCGTCGGCGACGAGGCGTTCGAGAGCTACTCCGCGAGCGCGAGCGCCGGGGGCGCGCTCGACGCTCGGTGCGAGACGTTCGGCGATCCGCCGTTCGCGTCGATCAATCACCGCGCCGCCGCGCGCATCGAGGAGACGCTCCAGCTGACGCCGCCGTACCCGGCGGGCGACGTGGTGGTGAGCGCGGGGATCGCGGCCGGCGTCGGCGGCGACGCATCCGGCGGGAGCACCGCCAACGCCAACGCGCGCGTCGATCTCGAGTTCCAGTGCTACGCGACCGAGAGCAGCCAGAGCGGAAACACCGGCTACTGCCCGGCCGGCGTCGTCGGGGCCGGCTCGGTGACGCGCACGTTCACGCCCCAGCTCCTGGCGAACCTGGGCTGGGAGATCGACGTCGCGGCGCAGGTGGAGGCGCGCTGCGAGCTCGCCGTGACGGGCGGCCAGGGATTGGCGCAAGCCGACGGCGGTCTGTGGGTGGCGGTGAGCAGCGCCGCGGGCGACGTCGCGTACACGTGGACCGGCACGGAGACGAACATCCCGGCGCCCGAGCCGGGCGCCGCGTCGGGCGCCTGCGCGCTCGCGGCGCTCGCGGGCCGCGCGCGCCGCGCCCGGAGGAACTGAACGTGCGAGCGTCGCTGCGCGCAACGATGACTGCCTCGCTCCTGGTCGTCGGCGCGGCGTCGCCGTCGCACGCGGGACCGCCCCGTTACAACGTGGGGGCGACGGCGCTCTCCGACGGCGACTCGCACCAGGGGGACAACTCCGATCCCGACGCGGTCGCGCACGCGAGCGAGGCCTTCGAGTTCGGCGCCGCGACCTACGACGCGTCGGCCGACGCGTCGAGCGGTGCGCTCTCGGCCGTCGCGTCGCGCAGCGGCGAGCTCGGCTTCACGGCGAACCAGCGCCGCTCGGTCGCGCGCATCGAGGAGCGCATCCACTTCGACGCGATCCCGGCCGGTCCCGTCACGATCCGCGCCGAGCTGTCCGCGGCGCCCGAGATCGCGGGCGCCGGCGCGCGCGCGTGGGCGACGGTGCGGCTCCACAGCACGCCGACGAGCTCGTGCACGGGCACGACCTACGTCTCGATCGACGGCGAAGAAGTGCTCGCGGGCTGCAACTTCGGCGACGGCGCGGGCGGCGGGTTCGCGCAGATCACGCTGACGCCGCAGCAGCTCGCGGACGCGGGCTACGTCGTGGACGTGGACGCGCAGGTCGAAGCGAACGTCGAGGAGGTCGCGAACGGGATCGAAGCGAACGCCAGCTCCGCCGGCGTGGTCTCGGTGTCCGTCTCTCCGGACACGCCGCATCACTACACGGGCCCGAACACCGCCTTCCCGGCGCCCGAGGCGGACGCGGCGCTCGCGGGCGCGGCCGCAGCCGTCGCGCTCGCCGCGCTGCGGAGCCGCCGCCGCTAAGCTGCGCGCCTCCATGACCGAGGCGCTCCTCGCCGGCGTTCGCGTGCTCGACTTCTCGCAGGTGCTCGCGGGGCCCTACACCGCGCGCATCCTCGCCGAGATGGGCGCCGACGTGATCAAGGTCGAGGCGCCCGCCGGCGATCTGACGCGCGTGATCGCGCCCAAGCACGATCGCGGGCAGTCGGGGCTCTACACCTGGGCGAACCTCGGCAAGCGCAACGTGTGCATCGACCTCCAGAAGCCGGACGGCCGCGCGCTCGCGCTCGACCTCGTGCGCCGGAGCGACGTCGTGCTCGAGAACTTCCGGCCCGGCGTCGCCGAGCGGCTCGGCATCGGCTGGCCCGCCGTGCACGCCGCGAACCCGCGCGCCGTGATGGTCTCCGTGAACGGCTACGGCGGCGACTCGTCGTGGGCGGCCAAGGGCGCCTTCGCGCCGAGCATGCACGCGGTGACGGGCTTGATCGAGTACCAGGCGCGCAAGGCGCAGATCGCCGCGCAGCGAGCCGCAGGCGAGCGAAGTCTCCAGGACGCCGAGGCCGCGTCGGGCGTGCGGCCGCCGATGGTGAACCTGCCCGACGCGCGCGCCGATCTGACGACCGCGCTCCAGGCGGCGGTCGGCCTGCTCGCCGCGCTGCGCCACGCCGAGCGCACGGGCGCCGGCCAGCGCGTCGAGATCGCGATGTACGACGCCGTGCTCGGCACGCATCCCGAGACTCCCTTCGAGCTGCTCGATCCGCCCGAGATCCGCGAGGAGCCGCCGCCCTACGACGCGGGCGCGAACGGCTTCGTCGCGGTCGCGGGCCCGCCGCAGTTCGTGTGGGCGGCGATGGTGCAGGCGTTCGGCCTCGCCGATCCCGCGCCGCCGGGCGCCGACGTGCCGGCCAAGGCGCGGCTGCGCCACGACGCGATCGAGCGCTGGATGGCGGCCCAGCCGAGCCGCGACGCGCTCGTCGCGGCGCTCGAGGCGGCGCGCATCGCGTGCGCGCCGGTCGTCACGCTGCGCGAGGCGCTGACCGGCGCGTTCGCGCAAGAGCGCGAGATCCTGCGCGGCGTCGACGACCGCCGCGGCGGCACGCGCCCGGTGGCGCGGCTTCCGTACCGCTTCTCCGCCAGCCGGGTGCAGCCCGCGCGCCCGGCGCCGCTGCGCGGCGAGCACAACGCCGAGGTGCTGCGCGACGTGCTCGGGCTCGACGACGCGCGCATCGAAGCGCTCGTCGCCGCGGGTGTGCTACTCGCCGAAGGAGTCACACCGCAATCACAGGCCGCGCCCGGCGCGCAGGAGACACCATGAAGCGACAGCGGACGAGGCGCGCCGCGCAGCGCGCCGCGCATGCGCTCCTGCTGCTGGCCTTCGCCGCGGCGGGCGCCGACGCCGCCGACTCCGGCGTCGAGCCGGTGCGCGCGTGCATGGAGAAGAACCTGCCCGCGACGTCGGCGAAGCAGGAGATCGTGCTCGAGAGCAGCGACGCGAGCGGCTCGCAGAAGCTCGAAGCCGAGCTGTTCTGGCGGCGCGCGGCGGAGAAGAACGGGCGCCAGCAGGTGCTCGTGCGCGTCGAGCAGCCGGCCGACCTGCGCGGCTCGGCGTTCCTGCTGCTCGAGCGCGAAGGCGGCTACGACCTGTTCAGCTACCTGCCCGAGCTGCAGAAGGTGCGGCGCCTCACCGGCCGCGCGATCTCGGGCTCGCTCTTCGGCACCGACTTCAGCTACGAGGACTTCGAGCGCGTGCAGAGCGGCGTCGCCGGCAGCGGCGCCGAGCGGCTGCCCGACGCGGACGTCGCGGGGCGCCCGGTGTGGGTGGTGGCGGTGACGCCGCCGGCGGACGCGGGCAGCGCGTACCAGCGCGTCGTCAGCTTCGTCGACCGCGAGACCTGCGTGGCGCTGCGCATCGACTTCGAGAGCGAGCCGGGCCGACTCGCGAAGCAGCTCCTGGCCGATCCGGCGGAGGTGCGCGCCGTCGCCGGCCGCTACGTGCCGCACGCGCTCGTGCTCTCGGATGCCGGCCAGGACACGCGGACGACGCTCGCGGTGCGCAAGGTCGACTTCGACGTCCCGCTCTCGCCGAGCCTCTTCAGCGAAGCCGCGCTCGCCAAGGGCCACTGAACCGGAATGGGCCGCTTCGGGCGCTTCGTCGCGCACCGGCCCGCGCTCGTCCTCGCGGCGATCGCGCTCGCGACGCTCGCCGCGGTCCACGGCATCGTCGACCTCCGCACGGGGCGGCTGCGCCTCTCGGTGGACCCCTCGATCGAGCGCCTGCTGCCCGAGGGCGACGACGAACGCCGCTTCTACGACCGCGCACGCCAGCTCTTCGGCGCGGACGAGTTCGTCGTCGTGCTGCTCGACTTCGACGGCGACGTGTTCGAGGCGGAGAGCCTGGCGCGCGTGGCGCGTCTCACGCGCCGGCTCGAGGCGCACGACGGCGTCGCGCGCGTGCTCTCCGTCGCGAACGCCACGCAGATCGAGTCGCGCGAGGGCGACCTCTTCGTCGGCCCGTACTTCGACGAGCCGCCGTCCGATCCGGCCGCGCTCGCGCGGCTGCGCGACGCGATCCGCGCACACCCGCTCTACGGCAAGACGCTCGTCACCGGCGACGGGCGCGGCGCGGCGCTGGTGGTCGGCTTCGAGCGCATGCCGGAGCGCGAGCTGCTGGAGCGGCGGCTGCCGGCGCAGGTCGCCGAGATCGCGGAAGCCGAGCGCGGGCCGGCACGCGCGTGGATCACCGGATCGCCGCACGCGAAGCTCGCGATCAGCGAGTCGCTCGTCGGCGAGCTCGGGCGCATCCTGCCGGTGCTGCTGCTGCTCGCCGTGGCGCTCACGGCGGCCGCGTTCCGCACGCTGCGCGGCACGCTGCTGCCCGTCTCGACGATCGCGCTCGCGCTCGTCTGGACGCTCGGCGCGATGGGCTGGAGCGGCAGCCCGCTGAACCTCGTCTCGAACCTGATTCCGGGCCTGCTGATCACGCTCGGCTTCGCGGCCGCGATGCACGTCGTGTCCGAGTACTACGAGGTCCTGCGCAGACACCCGGCGGCGGATCGCGCCGAGCACCGCGCGCGCGTCGCGCGCGTGCTCGACGAGATGGGCACCGCGGTCGCGGTGAACGGCCTGACCACCGTGCTCGGCTTCGCGTCGCTGTGCACGAGCGCGGTCGTGGCGGTGCGCCTGTTCGGCGCGTGGGCGGTGGTCGGCGTCGTCGCGACGACGATCCTCGCCGTCACCTTCCTCCCCGCCGTGCTCGCGGCGCTCGGACCGCCGCGGCGCGTGCCCGGCGCGGAGTCCGGCGGCGGCGCGGTCGACCGCCTCGCCGCGCGCATCGCGCGCTTCGACGTCCGCCACCGCCGCCCGATCCTCGCGGGCGCACTGGTCCTGCTCGTGCTCGCCGCGCTCGCGATGACGCGCATCGAGGTCGCCACCACCTACATCGGCGACTTCCCCGAGGACTCGCCCGTGCGCCGGGGCTACGAGGAGATCACGCGCCGGATCGGCGGCACGACCGCGTTCACGATCGTGGTCGAGTCGGACGAGCCGGGCGGCTTCACGCGGCCCGAGAACCTGCGCGCGCTGCGCGAGCTCCAGGACTGGATCGAGGCGCAGCCCGAGGTCGCGACGACGGCGTCGATCGCCGACGGCGTCGCGCTGCTGCACCGCGCGCTGCGCGGCGAGGCCGCCGCGACGCCGATCCCGGACGAGCCGAAGCTCGTGAAGCAGCTCCTGCTGTTCGGCGGCGACGACGTCGCGCGCGGCTTCCTCGACCGCGCGCAGCGCACCGCGAGCGTCGTGGTGCGCAGCAACGTCTCGGACTCCGCGCCCGTGCGCACCTTCCTGGAGCGGCTCGACGCGCGGCTCGCCGAGCTGCCGCGCCGGCTCGGCGCGCGCGCCACCGGCGATCTGGTGCTGCTCAACCGCACCGTCGACGCGATCGCGGTCGGCGAGCTCCAGAGTCTGGGCACCGCGTTCCTCACCATCTACCTGGTGCTCGCCGCGATGCTGACGTCGTTCCGCATCGGCCTCGTCGCGCTGCTGCCGAACCTGCTCCCGGTCGCGATCTACTTCGGCACGCTCGGCGCGCTCGGCATCCCGCTGAACCTCTCGACGAGCCTGATCGGCTCGATCGCGCTCGGCATCGCGGTCGACGACACCGTCCACTACCTGGCGCGCTTCAACCTCGAGGCGCGCCGGCTCGGCGACGAGACGGAGGCGACCGCCGCGACGCTGCGCTCGGTGATCCGGCCCGTCACGATCACGACCGTGGGCCTCGTGCTCGGCTTCCTCGCGTTCCTGATGAGCGACACGAAGAGCCAGCAGCAGTTCGGCGTGCTCGCGGCGTTCACGATGGCGGTCGCGTGGGCGCTCGAGCTGACGCTCTCGCCGGCGCTCTCGTCGGGCATCCGGCTCGTCACGCTCTGGGACCTGCTGGCGCTCGACCTCGGCCCGGACCCGCACCGCCAGATCCCGCTCTTCGACGGCCTCTCGGCGCGCCAGGCGCGCATCTTCGCGCTGATGGCGAAGGTCGTCCCGGTGCGCGCCGGCGAGCGGCTGATGCGCGAGGGCGAGCAGGGCGAGTCGATGTACGTCGTGATCGACGGCGAGCTCGAGGCCTCGCTCGAGCGCGACGGCAAGCGCATCCCGCTCTCGCGCATGCAGCGCGGCGACACGGTCGGCGAGATCGCGCTCTTCTCGGGCGCGCGCACCGCCGACGTCGACGTGGCGCGCGACGCGCGCCTGCTGCGCATCGCCGACGCGGACCTCGCGCGGCTCGGGCGGCGCTATCCGCGCATCGCCGCGAAGGTCTACCGCAACCTGAACCGCATCGTCGCCCGACGCGTCGCCAGCACGGCCCGCGCGCTGCGCTGAGCCGCGCGGCGCGCGGAGCAGTATGCTGCGCCGCGCGAGGAGGTTCCCCGTGCCGAGCCCCTACGTCCACTTCGACCCGCTGCTCTCGCCCGCCGAAGCCGAGACGATGGTCCGCATCTGCCGCCGCTTCGGGACCTACTCCACCTACGGCGCCGGCGCGGCGCCCGAGGAGCGCGGCCAGCAGCGCTTCGCGCCCGGCGTGCCGCAGCGCTACGACGCGGCGCTCAACTTCATCCGCACGGGCGGCCGCTTCGCGCGCCGCGACGACCCGGCGATGCTGGCGGCGCGCACCAATTACTTCCGCGGCACGTACTACTACGAGGGCCGCGGCGAGGCGCTGGCGGGCGTCGAGCCGTTCCTGCGCCACGAGGGCCTGGCCGACGCGGCGCGCCGCGTCCACGGGCGTCCCGTCGTGGTGCCGGCGATCGTCTACGCCAACCTGCTGCTGCCCGGGCAGGAGCTCGCGGTGCACACCGACGTGCCCGAGTTCCGCGGCGCCAACCGCACCGTCGTCCCCCAGTGGCTGTGCGTCGTGATGCAGCACTCGCGGCTGTTCGAGCGCTGGCGCCGGCCGATCGCGACCGGCATCGCGTACTTCAGCGACTGTGCGGGCGGCGATCTCGCCTTCTACGCCGACGGGCCCGAGCGCGCGCCGCGCACGATCCCGGCGCGCCACAACACCGGCATCGTGCTCGACACCGACACGGTCTTCCACGGCGTGGACCGCGTCGCCTCCGACGACCCCGTGCCGCCGTTCTCGCGCGGCATGCGGCTGCGCCCGGCGCGCGGCGGCACCTGGTGCCTGTTCGACGACGAGCGCGAGCTCGCGCACTACGCGTGGGAGGAGCTGCGCTTTTCGGTGTCGTGGAAGGCGTACTGCTACGAGGACGAGGCCGACCGCCGCCGCGCGGAGACGCACGCGGACGACCTGTCGCTCGACCGCATCCTCGCGACGCTCGTCGACGATCTGCGCGCGCGCGGCCGCCTCGACGGCGAGCGCCCCGACGACGAGGCGTTCGCGCGCCTCCTCATCGAGGAGTACGTGCGCTTTCCGCGTCCACTGGCGGCGTAGCGCCGACGCCGAGCGCCGCCGCGAGATCGCGCGACGCCGGGCTCGGCCGCACCTGCCAGGCGCGCGCGAGCGCGGCGCGCGCCTCGTCGCGCCGGTTCGCGTGCGCCAGCAGCGCCGCCGCGTGCTCGA
>QEVM01000085.1 GCA_003576805.1 Pseudomonadota bacterium
GCCGAGCGGCTGGTGCGCGCGCTGGCCGCGCGCGGCCACGCCGTCGAGCGCTTCGCGACGCGCGCGCCCGGCGACGCGCGCCGCTGCGTCGCCGAGGCGGAGGGCGCGGTGGACCGCATCGTGGCCGCGGGCGGCGACGGCACGCTGAACGAAGTCGTGAACGGCCTCGCCGATCCCGGCTCGACGCCGCTCGCGCTGCTGCCGCTCGGCACCGCCAACATGATGGCCGGCGCGCTCGGCATCCCGCGCGATCCCGCGCGGCTCGCCGAGCTCGTGGAGCGCGGCCGCGTACGCCGCGTCGACATGGGCCTCGCCGGCGCGACGCGCTTTCTCGGCGTCGCGGGCGCCGGCTTCGACGCGATGGTGACCGAAGCGGTGCGCCGCACGCGGCGCGGCGCGCTCGGCTACCGCGGCTACGCCGCGCCGATCCTGCGCACGCTGCGCGGCTACCGCGCGCCGCGCCTGCGCGTGCGGCTCGACGGCGGCGCGCCGATCGCCTGCGGCTTCGCGATCGTCGCGAACCTGCCGAACTACGGCGGCCTGTTCGCCGTCACGCCCGAGGCGCGTCCCGACTCGGGCCGCCTCGACGTCTGCCTCTTCCGCGACGCCTCGTTCCCCGGCCTGGTCCGCATCGTCTGGCCCGCCTGGCGCGGCACCCTCGCGCGCCGCGCCGACTGCCACGTCGCGAGCGCGACGCACGTCACGATCGACGCCGAAGGACCCGCTTCCGTTCCCGTGCAGCTCGACGGCGACGCCTGGGGCGCCACGCCGGTCGAGATCACGGTGCGACCCGCCGCGGTGTCGATGTTGGTGGCGTAGCCGGCGCCGCGCCGGGGCTCACGACACGCTGCGCGCGCGCTCTTCGTAGTCGTGGGCGAGGATGGCGGCGAGCCGCACGGCGGTCTCGGTGTACCAGTGCGTCTCCTCCCAGCCGCTCGCCGTGGACATCGCGCCTTCGCGGATCAGCGACTTGCCGCGCGCGTGCGTGAAGCGCACCACCTCTTCCCAGACGCGGTGCTCCTCCTCGCCCGCGACCTCGCGCACCCAGCCGCGCAGCAGGTCGCGCGCCTCCTGCGCGAACGCGCCGAGCGTGGCGGGCTCGACGAGCGACTCCGCGTCGCCGTCCACCTGCGGCTCGAGCTGGCGCAGCTCGCGCGCGAGGTCGTGGCAGAACTCGAGCGCCACGGTGTTCTCGGCGGCGTGCGAGCCGAGCGAGCGCTGCTTCCAGCCCGCGAGCTCGCGCTCCGCGATGCGCTTGGCGTGCAGCCACGCCTGCTCGGCCGCGTGGCGCCGCGCGTCGTGCTCGGCGCGGCCCAGCACCTCGTCGGGATCGCCGCGCACCGCTTCGCGATGCGAGCGGAGCCAGTCGAGGATCTCCTCGCGTCTCATCGGGGCCTCCAGCCGTCCCCGCACGTCTCCACCATACGCCCCTCGCGCGCGGCGCGCATGACGGCCGCGCTGCACCGCGCCGCGCTCACGCCACGCTTCCCCAGTGAGGTGACTCGGCGGTCAGCTCTCCGAGCCGCCCGCCAGCTCGCGCGCCACCGCCTCGCGCGACTCGTCGAGCTTGCCGACGGCGCGCCGCAGGTTGGTCTCGAGGATGTCGGCGCGGCGCTTGATGCGGGCGACGCTGCTCTCGATCGTGCCGGCGCTGGTCTTGATCTCGTCGAGGCCCTCGATCTGCTTCTCGACGTCGCGGATCGCGCGCTCGAAGGCGTCGAAGTCGACGTCGCAGCCGGCGTCGGCGCGCGCGCGGGCGCACAGCGCGCGCGCGACGGCGAGCGCGGCCTCGAGGAAGACGTCGGTCCGCTCGTCCTCGGCGTCCCAGACGACGAAGAGGTCGCTGCCGATCGCGCGGAAGCGCTCCCAGCCGGGCGGGGCGCTGCGCACCGAGAGCACGAAGACGCCGACCTCGGCGCTGCGGTTCTTGCGCGCCGTCTCGATCTCCTCGCGCGCGGCGGCGAGGCGGGTCGACGCCGATTCTTTCGCCTCGAACACGATGCGGGCGCCGGCGGCGCGCGCGTCCGGCCCGAGCTCGACGACGGCGTCGCCGACCTTCGAGTTCTTGATCGCGCCGGGCGCGGCGCCGGTTGCCTCGAAGACGTCGCCGGACTCGTGCGCGCGCCGCTCGAGCCAGCGCAGCAGCGCGCTCTCGAAGTCGCCGCCGTGCGCGGTCGTCTTCGCGCGCTCGTCGCGCCGCTCGGTCAGCTTGGCCAGCTCGACCTTCACGCGCTCCTGGATCTCGGCGAGCGCCTGACCCTGCTTCTCGGCGATGCCGATCAGCTCGCGCCGCATGCGCGCGAGCGCCGAGGTCTCGGAGTCGAGCGTCAGCTCGTCGGTGATCTGCTGCTGCGCGCGCTCGACGCGGCGCACGAGGCGCGAGAGCGCCGACGCGTCGTCGTCGAGCGAGAACTCGCGCACGACGAGCGCGATGCGCTGCTCGAGCGCTTCGCCGAGCTGACCGTGGCTCTTGGTGAGCTCGCCGACGAGCCGCGCGAGCGCGCCCTCGCCGTTGTCGAGCGAGAACTCGCCGAGGATGACCTTGCGCTGCGCGCCGAGCGCGTCCTCGACGAGGCGCTGCACGTTGCCGACGAGGCCCTGCACGTTGCAGGGATCGAGCTGGCGCAGCAGCGGGCTCTCGGCTCCGACGTGCATTGCGAGCGTGCGCGCGAGCGCGGAGTCCGAGCCCTCGACCTGCTGGCGGATCACGGTGGCAAGCTCGCCGTCGTCCTTGACCAGCGCGCGCACGCGTTCCTCGAAGCGGCCGTCCTTGGGATCGAAGTAGCTGCGCAGCGCGCTGCCGAGCTCGAGCGAGAGGTGATCGCGGTGCTGCTCGAGGCCCTTGCGCAGCTCGATCAGCATGCGGTCGACCTGGCCGCGCACGGCGTCGGCGTCGACCTGGCCGCGCGCCGAGCGCATCGCGAGCAGGCCGATGCGCAGCGCCGTGACGGCGTGCTCGGCGCGCTCGCGCGGATCGGCGATCGCGCGCAGCTCGGCGATCACCTCGGGATCGCGCAGCCGGAGCGAGAGCTCGTAGCCGGCGCCGGCGGCCGGATCGACGGCGAGGTCGACGGGAAGATCGACGGCGAGATCGACGGGGCGGTCGCTGGACGGATCGAACATGGGGCTCCTCCCGACGACCCGGAGCATCGGGCCGCCGCGTGACGGATGCGGTCACGACGGCTCGGGAGGGGAGGCGGGCCCGTCGCACGCGCTCTGGAGGAGGAACGGCGGGAAGCTACCTCGCTCGTGCGGGCGGCGCCGCGCCCGCGCCGCTCGCGACGCCCGCTGTCCTAGACTGGCCGGTCAGCGAGGAGGCCGTGATGACCGGTGCACCGACGTGGATCCGCTGGGAGACGCTGACCAAGAAGCAGTTCGACGCGATCGACCGCGAGAGCGCGGTCGTCTTCGTGACCTGCTCTCCGCTCGAGGTACACGGTCCGCACCTGCCGCTCGGCGCCGACGCGCTCGAAGGCGAAGGGCTCGCCGAGCGCACGCTGCGCTTCCTGCCCGAGCGCCACGCCGGACGCACCTTCCTCAAGCTGCCCTTCGTGTACGCCGCGACCGACGGCGTTCCGCAGCCCGGCACGATCGCGTTCCGCCCCTCGACGACGATCGCGGTGCTGACCGATCTCGGCCGCTCGCTCGCCGCGCAGGGCTTCCGCAACGTGATGGTCTCGAACTTCCACGGCAGCCCGCGCCACTTCCTCGCGATCGAGACGGCGTGCGAGCGCGTGTCGAAGCAGGCCGGCATCCGCATGGTGTCGATCTTCTCGCTGATGCTCTCGCGCCTGAACCGCGACGGCGGCTCCGAGCTCGGCGAGGTGCTCGGCCACATCCCGGGCGTCGCGAAGGCCGACCTCGACGGCGACACGCACGGCGGACTCGTCGAGACGTCGCAGCTCCTCGCGCTGCATCCCGACTGGGTCGATCCCGACTACAAGGAGCTGCCGCGCCGCACCGTCGAGCTGTGGATCGAGGAGACCGGCCGCCCGAAGCCGCCCGAGGGCCGCGGCAAGCTGGCCTCGATTCCGGCGATGCTCCAGGGCTTCAAGGCGGGCATCCACTACTTCGCAGCGGAGACCTACGCCGGCGCGCCGGCCGGCGCGTCGGCGGAGATCGGCGAGCAGATCCTCGACACGCTCGCCGGCAAGAGCGCCGAGGCGCTCGCCGAGATCCTCGACGGCACGCTGCCGCCCGAGCAGTGGCACTCGCCGTTCTGGAAGCTGCGCCACGTGTTCGTGAACCCCGTGGCGGTGCGCTTCTTCAACTGGGTGATGCAGGTCCCGCGCACGGTGGGCTGAGCGGCCGGGGAGGCAGATGCGCGACTTGGCCACCGAGACGCTGGAGACGCTGGGCCTGCTGTACGGCACGCGGCTCGGTGTCGAGCAGTGGGCGCGCGCGCTCGACGCCATCGCCGCTCTGATCGGGGGCAACGGCGCGCTCCTGTTCGTTCGCGACGAGACCGTCGCCGAGCTGCAGATCGCGGCGCGCTCGTCGCGCTATCTCGCCGTCGACGCCGAGCACTACCTGACGACCCTCGCCAGGGACGACGAGATCCGCTGGGTGAGCGTGCTGGACGCGGCGCCTCCTCGAACGATCGTCGACGACGAGGACATCTGGCCCGACCGGAGCGCGTACGACGCGATGCCTTCGGTCGCGTTCCTGCGCGCGCTGCACCTGTATCACCGCGTCGCGGTCCGGCCGTGCGCGCACGGCGGCTGGAAGGACTCGCTCACCGTGCTGTACGACGACCGCCGCGGCGGAATCCGGCCCTCCGAGTCGCGGCGCCTCGCCCTGCTCGTTCCCCACGTCGCCCGCGCGATCGAGGTGCAGCGTCCGTTCCGCCTGCTCCACCAGCGCTTCGGCGCGGTCTTGGGGGCGCTCGACCATCTCGGGATCGGCGTGCTGCTTCTCCACGAGGGCGGCGAGATCCTCCTGTCCAACCACGAGGCGCAGCGCATCCTGGACGCGAAGGACGGGCTGGCGCGCAGTCCGCATGGACGCGTCGAGGCGAACGGCGAGCCCGCCGTGCGGCTGCGCGCGGCGGTGGACCGGGCCTCGCGCGCGGCGCGGCTCGAAACGCGCGAGGCGAGCGCGAGGCTCGAGATCCCGCGCCGGACGCGTGCGGAGCCGTATCTCGTCGACGTCGCGCCGCTGCGCGACGACGCAGGCGAGGTCGGCGGCGCGTTCCGGGGCGTGCTGGTCCTGATGATCGACCCCGAGCACCGCGAGCTGCTCGGGATCGAAGGTCTGGCGCGGAGCTATGCGCTGAGCCCGACCGAGACGCTGGTCTGTCGCATGCTGGCGCAGGGGATGACGCTGCGGGAGATCGCGACCGGCCGCGGCGTCAGCGTCGAGACCGTGAAGTCGCAAGCGCGTTCGATCTACGCCAAGACCCGCACGCGAAATCGGCGCGAGCTGGTGCGCCGCGCGTGCAGCATCGTGCCGCCGCTCCTCGACCGACACGGCAAACGGATCAACTGACGCGCATCACCCGGAAGGGGGATGTGGGAAGCCTGGTTCCAGCACTAGGGTCGCTTCGGGCAACCGCCCGGAGGGCCACGCTTGGCGAGGAAGCGCGCGCAGATCGCCGTCTTCGAGCTGGTGCTCTTCCTCCTCGCGAGCGGCGCCCGCGCCGAGTCGGGCCGAATCGAGATCAATCAGGCGATCGCGCTGGCCGGCGGCGTGAACGGCAGCACGGTCGCGGACCCGCCGGGCTTTCCGGTCCTGATCACGCAGCCCGGCAGCTACGTGCTGACGAGCGATCTCTCGAACCCCGCCAACGACCTGCACGCCATCCAGATCGAGGCGGCCGACGCGAGCATCGACCTGGGCGGCTTCGCGATCACCGGCGGCGCAGGCGAAACGGGGTGCAGCGGCTTCGGTCTCGCGATCGGGATCGTCGGGACGCGAGAGAACGCGACCGTTCGCAACGGCACGATTCGGAAGATGCGGGTCGCCGGGATCGACCTCTCCGGCGAGACGGCGCGCGTCGAGGACGTGCGCGTCGAGGACAACTGCGGGGCCGGCGTCCAGGTCGGCAGCGGCGCGCTCGTCGCGCGCGTCACGGCGTTGCGCAACGGCGCCGCCGGGATCGACTGCTACGCCTGGTGCCGACTCGCGGACGCCAGCGCGTGGTCCAACGGCGCCTCCGCGGGCGGGCTCCAGGTCGACCTCTTCTCGGTCGTCTCCGAGAGCGTTGCGGCGGACAACGCCGCGACGGGCCTCCGCGGCTACGAAGGCGAGGTGGTCGTACACAGCATCGCGGCGCGGAACCAGGGTGACGGAATCCTGATCTTCCGGACCGGCAATGCGATCGGCAACGTGGTCCAGCGCAACACCCGGTACGGGATCAGCGGATCGAACGCGGTGGGCCTCGGCGCGTTCACCTCCAACTTCCAAGGCGAGTACGAGGGCGTCGCGCACGCCTGCAACGCGTTCACGGGCGGCTTCGTGGACTGTCCATCGCCGCCGCCCGCTCCGGCGAAACCATAGGAGGCTCGCATGCGAGCTCGCGTCTGGTTCGTCCTGCTCGCGGCCACGCTCGCGGCGACGGCCGCCGCCGCCGACGGCGAGATCGAGATCAGCCACGCCGACGCGCTCGCGGGCGGCCTCGGCGGAGACCTGGTCGCGGATCCGCCGGGCTATCCCGTCCAGATCACCGCGCCCGGCAGCTACCGGTTCACGGGCGACCTCTCGGGGGCGATCTGGGTGGAGGTCGGCGACGTCACCATCGATCTCGGCGGCTTCTCGATCCGCGGCGCGGGGAACGCGTGCGAGCAGGAGACGGGCATCGTCGGATTCCAGGGCGCGAACGACGTCACGATCCGCAACGGACGCATCCGGCGCATGTACGGGGGCATCGCGCTTCCAGGGTCCGGCGCACGCGTGGAGCGGCTACAGGTCGACGAGAACTGCGGCGGCGGGATCACGCTCGGGACGCACGCCATCGTCGACGCCGTCCAGGCTCGGGACAACCCGACCCTACCGGGAATCGCCTGCGGTCACTTCTGTCGGGTCTCGAACAGCATCTCGTACCGGAACGGCGACGGCATCCTGACGGGCACGGACTCGATCGTCACGGGCAGCATCGCCGCGGACAACCAGACCAAGGGCATCGAGTCGCAGCCGGGCTCGCTCGTCGTGCACAGCGCGAGCTCGCTGAACGGCGGGTTCGGCATTCGCGTGCACGACGCGTCCAACGTGATCGGCAGCGTCGCGAATCAGAACGGCAGCGCAGGCATCGCGCTGAGCACGACGAGCGGTGCAGCGCTGAACACGATCGACGGCAACGTGGACGGAGCCGGCAGCTTCCTCGGTACGCCCAACGCCTGCAACGTCATCGATGGGGACCTGCATTGTCCCACGCCCTGACGCACGCATCCGGCGCCGGAAGCCGGCGCAGCAGCCTGCTCGGGTGCGCGCTCGCGCTCCTCGGCGCCGGCCCGGCCGGCGCGGTCGAGCTCTCGACCGACGTCACGGTGAACGTCGGCGGAGTCGTCGCGGCGGACGAAGCGGTCGTGGCCGACATCGGTGGAACGGCCGTGCGAGTCGACCTCGGCGCGCTGCCGCGCGGCGCCGACCTGATCGCCTTCGCGCGCGCGGCGAACGGCGACGCGCTCTTCACGCTCGATACCGCGGTCGCGCTGCCCGGCGGCGCCTTCGCGACGCCGCGCGACGTGGTGCGCTGGGACGGCGCCGTCCACGCGATCGAGCTGCGCGGCGCGGACCGCGGCATCCCGGTCGGCGCGCGCATCGACGCGATCGCCGTCTCCGAAGGAGACCTGCTGCTCTCCTTCGACGTCACCGTGACACTCGGGGGAGTCACGGCCGCCGACGAGGACCTGCTGCGCCTCGACGGCACGCAGCCGGACGTCTGGTCGCTCGCCTTCGACGGCTCGGCGCACGGCATCGCTCGCGGCGCCGACCTCGACGCCGCCGACGCGATCCCGGGCGGCCCGCTGGCGCTCTCCTTCGACGTCTCGGGCTCGATCGGCGGCATCCCATTCGCGGACGAGGACGTCCTCGCGTTCGCGCCGGCGAACGGCGGCTGGTCGAAGCGCTACGACGGCTCGGCGCGACACGCGGCTCTGGCCGCCGGCGACGTCGACGCGGTCGCGGTGCCGGAGCCGCTCGGCGCCGGTCTGGCGGCGGCGGCCGCGCTCGTGCTGCTGCGCACGCGCCGATCCACACGATCGTCGGACGTGGAGCTCCGTCGCTCGGTCGCGCGCGACACACAACGCCGTCCGCGCCGATCGCCGTAGCGCGCGAACGGGCGCACGGTCGGCTGACGTCAGCGCTTCGCCTGCCGCGCGAACGCGCGACGCGCTTCACCGCGCGGCCGTCATTACACACGGCTCGACGGTGTAAAATCGGTGCTACCGTGCCGGCCGCGATGTCCGCCCGCCCCCTGCGCCGCCAGCCGCCCCGCGCGCGCCGCACGCGCGCGTGGGCGGGCGATCCGCCGGCGCAGCACGACGCCGCGCGCGAGCGGCTGCTGGAGTGCGCGGCGCGCTGCGTCGCGCGGGGCGGCATGGCGGGCGCGAACGTCGCGGCGGTCGCGGCGGAGGCGGGCGTCAGCCGGCCCACCGTCTATCGCTACTTCGCCGACCGCCAGGCGCTCGTCGAGGCGACGCTGATGCACGCCGGCCGGGATCTCGTCGCGCGCCTGCGCGCGCGGCTCGCGCGCCTCGGCGCGCCGGCGGAGATGGCGGTCGAGGCGATCTGCTTCGCGCTCCAGGAGATCCCGCGCGAGCCGGTGCTCGCCGCGATGTGGAGCGAGGCGCTGCTCGACGCGGACGCGGTGGCCAGCATGACGCGCCGCCCGGCGCTCGACTGGAGCCGCGACGCGCTCCAGGATCTCGTGCGCGCCGCGGGCTGGTCGCGCGAGTCGGCGGACGAAGCCGTCGAGCTGATGCTGCGCATGCTGCTCTCGCTGCTCGCGGCGCCCGCGCCGCGCCGCAGCGGCGCCGCGCTGCGCGCGTTCCTGATGCGCCGGCTCGTGCCGGCGCTCGGCCTCGCCCCTTCCGGAAGGAGCTCCTCGCGATGACGCTGACCGACGGCTTCGACCTGATCGACCCGGCCTCGTACGCGGCCGGCGGCACGCCGCACGCGTCCTTCAGCGCGCTGCGGCGCCACTCGCCGGTGCACCGCTGCGAGCCGCGCGACTACCCGCCGTTCTGGGCGATCACGCGCCACGCCGACCTCTGCGAGATCTCGAAGCGGCCCGACCTGTTCCTGAGCCAGCCGGGCATCACGCATCCGCGCAGCAGCCAGATCATCGACCGCAGCGAGGGCATCGGCGCGATGCGCACCATCATCGAGATGGATCCGCCCGAGCACCGCAGCTTCCGCAAGGTGGCGTCGCCGTGGTTCACGCCGCGCGCGATGGACCGCGTCGACGCCGCCGTGCAGCAGAGCGCGCGCGAGCTGGTCGACGGGCTCGCGGGCCGGACCGGCGAAGGCGAGTGCGACTTCGCGCGCGACGTCGCGACCGCGCACCCGCTGCGCATCCTGGCGTCGATCCTCGGCGTGCCGCGCGAGGAGGAGCCGCGCATCCTGCGGCTCACCAACCAGCTCTTCGCCAACGAGGACGCGGAGCTGCAGCGTCCGGGCGAGACGCGCGAGCAGGCGATCCGCGAGCTCGGCCTCGAGCTCTACCAGCTCTTCGCCGGCATCATCGAGGATCGCCGCAGGAGCCCGCGCGACGACCTCGCCACGGTGCTCGCGAACGGGAAGGTGGACGGCGAGCCGATGGGCCCGCTCGAGACCTTCGGCTACTACCTGATCACCTTCACCGCCGGCCACGACACCACCAAGAACGCGCTCGCCGGCGGCATGCACGCGCTGATCCAGCACCCGGACGAGCTCGCGAA
Source organism: Pseudomonadota bacterium (assembly GCA_003576805.1). Classification (GTDB taxonomy): domain Bacteria; phylum Myxococcota_A; class UBA9160; order UBA9160; family PR03; genus PR03. The sequence continues at coordinate 9,879 of QEVM01000085.1, forward strand.
GCTGCGCCGCGATCCCGGGCTCGTGAAGGCCGCCGTCGAGGAGGTCGTGCGCTGGACGACGCCCGTCAACTACATGCGGCGCCGCGCGGCCTGCGACACCGAGGTCGGCGGCCGGAAGATCCGCAAGGACGACTGGCTGATCCTCTTCTACGCCTCGGCGAACCGGGACGAGGACGTCTTCGAGGATCCGTTCCGCTTCCGCATCGACCGCGATCCCAACCCCCACGTCGGCTTCGGCTACGGCGAGCACTTCTGTCTCGGCTCGCACCTCGCGCGCCGCTCGCAGCGCGCGCTCTTCGCCGAGCTGGGGCGCCGGCTCGAGCACGTCGAGCTCGCGGGCGAGCCGGAGTGGATTCAGTCCAGCTTCGTCGTGGGCCTGAAGCGGCTGCCGATCCGCTACCGCATCGCGCGCGGCGCCTGACCGTCCGGCGCCCGCGCCGGGCGCCCGAGCGCCGGACGGCGTAGCCTCGCGGCGTCCCCGCCGAGAGAGGTCGCGATGCCCCGCTACGCCTACGAGCGCCTGAGCGCGCTCGACAACTCGTTCCTCGTGCTCGAGAAGCCGAACGCGTACATGCACGTCGCCTCGACGCTCGTCTTCGAGTCGGGCGCGCTGCGCAAGCCCGACGGCGGCATCGACGCCGAGGCGATCCGCGAGCGCATCGGCGCGTCGCTGCACAAGATCCCGCGCTACCGGCAGAGGCTCGCGTGGATCCCGTTCGAGAGCCACGCCGTCTGGGTGGACGACGACCGCTTCCAGCTCGAGTACCACGTGCGCCACACGAGCCTGCCGCGGCCGGGCAGCGAGGAGCAGCTCAAGCGCCTCTCCGCGCGCATCATGCAGCAGCACCTCGACCGCGAGCGGCCGCTCTGGGAGATGTGGATCGTCGAGGGGCTCGACAAGGACCGCTTCGCGCTCGTGACGAAGGTCCACCACTGCATGGTGGACGGCGTCTCGGGCGTGGACCTGCTGAAGGTCCTGATGAGCCTCTCGCCCGAGCCGCTGCCGGAGGACGAGCCGCCGCGCTTCGTGCCGCGCCCGGCGCCGTCGGGCGTCGAGCTCGCGCGCCACGAGTGGATGCGCCGCGCCGGCTTCCCGCTCGTCGCGCTGCGCGACCTCGGCGCGCTGCTGCGCGAGGCCGACGACACGCGCCGCGAGATCTTCGTGCGGCTGCGCGCCGCGGCCGAGACGCTCGGCGCGACGCTGCGCGCGGCGTCGCCGACGCCGCTCAACCGCCCGATCGGCCCGCACCGCCGCTTCGACTGGATGACGATGGAGCTCGCCGACGTGAAGGCGGTGCGGGGCGCCTTCGGCGGCTCGCTCAACGACGTCGTGTTGACGGTCGTGACCGGCGCGGTGCGCCGCTTCCTCGAGCGGCGCGGCGTGCGCACGCAGGGCCTCGACTTCCGCGTGATGGCGCCCGTGTCGGTGCGCACGCAGGACGAGTCGGGCGCGCTCGGCAACCGCGTGTCGGCGTGGATCGTGCCGCTGCCGCTCGGCGAGGACGAGCCGCGCGAGCGGCTCGCCGCGATCGCCGCGCGCACCGAGGAGCTGAAGGAGAGCCGCAGCGCGACGTCGGCGCAGATGCTGACGCAGGTCGCCGAGTGGACGCCGTCGCAGCTCCTCGCGCTCGGCGCGCGCAACGCGACGCGCCTGCTGCCCTTCAACCTGGTCGTGACCAACGTGCCCGGCCCGCAGCTCCCGATGTACATGGCGGGCGCGCGCATGACCGAGTCGTATCCGCACGTGCCGCTCGCCGACAACCTGGGGCTCGGCATCGCGCTGCTGTCCTACGACGGCCGCATCCACTGGGGCTTCAACGCCGACTACGACCTCGTGCCCGACCTCGACGAGTTCGTGCAGGACACGCGCGACGCGCTCGCGGAGCTGCTGCGCGCGGCGCGGCCGGTCGCAGCGCGCGGCAAGAAATAGCGGCGACGCCGTACGGCGTCGGGAGGGGCGGCGCGATGGGGCTTCGTTCGGTGCGGCGGCGGGCGGGCGCGACGGCGCTCGCGTGCGGGATCGCGGCGCTCGCGCTCGGCTGCGGCGAGACGGAGCGCGCGGCCGAGCCGGTCGCGGCGGGCGAGGCGAGCGCGTCGACGCGCGCGGTCAACGCGGCGCTCGCCGCGGCGCTGCCGCTCGCCGACGCCCAGGACTTCGAGGACGCGCGCCGCGGACTGGTCGCGAGCGTGCCGGGCCTCGTGATCGAAGGTCCCGACGGCCCGGACGGCGCGCGCGCCTGGGACACGACCGCCTACGACTTCGTCACGGGCGAGGCGCCGCCCACCGTCAATCCGAGCCTGTGGCGGCAGGCGCAGCTCAACGGCATCCACGGCCTCTTCCAGGTGGCCGAGGGCATCTACCAGGTGCGCGGCTACGACGTCTCGAACCTGACGCTGATCCGCGGCGCGACGGGCTGGATCGCGGTGGACCCGCTCACCACCGAGCAGACGGCGGCCGCCGCGCTCGCGCTCGCCCGCGAGCACCTCGGCGCCGATCCGATCACCGCCGTCATCTTCACGCACAGCCACGGCGATCACTTCGGCGGCATGAACGCGCTGCTCTCGCAGGGCGACGCCGCGGCGCGCGCGGTGCCGATCGTGGCGCCGGCCGCCTTTCTCGAGGAGGCGACGAGCGAGAACGTGCTGGCGGGCGTCGCGATGGGGCGGCGCGCGAGCTTCATGTACGGGATGGGCCTCGCGCGCGACGCGCGCGGCCACGTCGACACCGGCCTCGGCAAGGGCATCCCGGTCGGGACCAACTCGATCTGGCCGCCGACGCTGCTCGTCGACCGCACGCCGCAGGAGATCACGCTCGACGGCGTGCGCTTCGTGTTCCAGCACGCGCCCAACTCGGAGGCGCCGGCGGAGCTCACCTTCTACCTGCCCGACGCCAAGGCGTGGTGCGGCGCCGAGATCGTCTCGCACACGATGCACAACCTCTACACGCTGCGCGGCGCCAAGGTGCGCGACGCGCTCGCCTGGAGCGGCTACGTCGACGAGGCGATCCGGCTGTTCGCGGACGTCGAGGTCGTGTTCGCGAGCCATCACTGGCCGGTGTGGGGCCACGCGCGCGCGGTCGACTACCTGAAGAAGCAGCGCGACACCTACAAGTTCGTCCACGACCAGACGCTGCGGCTCGCCAACCAGGGCTTCGGCCCGCAGGAGATCGCGGAACGGCTCGAGCTGCCCGAGTCGCTGCGCACGAGCTTCGCGAGCCGCGGCTACTACGGCACGCTGCGCCACAACGCCAAGGCCGTCTACCAGTGGTACTTCGGCTGGTACGACGCCAACCCCGCGAACCTCGACCCGCTGCCGCCCGAGGAGGCGGGCCGGCACTACGTCGCGTTCATGGGCGGCGCCGAGGAGGTGAAGCGCAAGGCGCGCGCCGCGCTGGAGCGCGGCGAGCACCGCTTCGTCGCGATGGCGCTGAACCATCTCGTGTTCGCCGAGCCCGGCGACCGCGAAGCGCGCGAGCTGTTGGCGCGCACGTACGAGCAGCTCGGCTATCGCGCCGAGTCGGGCCCGTGGCGCGACGTGTATCTCTCCGGCGCGCTCGAGCTGCGCGAGGGTCCGCAGGGCTCGCCGCTCGCGCGCAGCGCCGCGGGCCTGCTGCGGCGGCTCCCGCTCGCGCGCTTCTTCGACGCCATGGCGACGCGCCTCGACGGCGAGAAGGCCGCGGGCAAGCAGCTCGCCGTCAACTTCACCTTCGACGACGCCGGCGAGACGCACGTCGTGTCGATCGAGAACGCGGTGCTCCACCACCGCCGCGGCGACCCGGACCCGAACGCGGTCGCGACGCTGCACCTGACGCGCGAGCTGCTGGTGCGGCTCTCCACGCAGCAAGCGGGTCTGCGCGATCTCCTCTTCTCCGACGACGTGCGCGTCGAGGGCAGCCGCATGGAGCTGCTCGCGTTCTTCTCCCTGCTCGACCGGCCGACCGGGGAGTTCGCGATCGTCACGCCGTGACGCGCGCGCGGCTCACGCGAGTCCGGCGAGGTGCAGCAGGACGCCGGCCGCCGCGCTCCCGCCGAGCAGCCAGAACATGCCGGCGTGCCAGCGCAGCGCGGCGACCGCCGCGACGAGCGCGATCGCGAGCGCGGGCGCCGAGAGCGTGGACGCATCCGGCCAGTGCAGCCGCAGCGGCCCCACGCGGACCTCGTCCACGCGCCCGAACAGCACGTGCAGCGAGAACCACAGCGCGAGGTTCAGCACGACGCCGACCACCGCCGCCGTGATGGCGGCGAGCGCGCCGGTCAGCGCGGCGCTGCCGCGCAGGCGCTCGATCCAGGGCGCGCCGACGAAGATCCACAGGAAGCACGGCGCGAACGTCACCCACAGCACGAGCCCCGCGCCGAGCGCGCCGGCGAGCCAGGGCGCGAGCGCGCCCGGGTCGCGGTACGCGGCGAGGTGGCCGACGAACTGCGTGACGAGGATCAGCGGGCCGGGCGTGGTCTCGGCGAGCCCGAGGCCGTCGAGCATCTCGCCGGGCGCGAGCCAGCCGTAGTCGCCGACCGCGCGCTGCGCGACGTACGCGAGCACCGCGTACGCGCCGCCGAAGGTGACGACCGCCATCTGGCTGAAGAAGAGCGCGAGGCGGCTCATCACGTGCGCGGGCCCGAGCAGAGCGAGCAGCGCGGCGACAGGCGCCAGCCAGATCGCGAGCCAGAGCGCCGCGGTCCGCGCGCTGCGCCGCAGCGAAGGCCGTGCGTGCGCGGGCCCCTCGCCCTGCAACAGCGCGTCGACGAGCGGTGCGGATCCGGCGGCGTGCGCGGGCGGCGGCGCAGGCGCGGGCGGCGCGACGCGCGCCCAGGCGAGCCCGAGCGCGGCGGCGCCCGCGACGATCCACGGGAACGGAACGGCGAAGGCGAAGATCGCGACGAACGCGGCGGCCGCGATCGCGACCTGCACGCGCCCTTGCAGCGCGCGCCGACCGATGCGCAGCACCGCCTCGAGCACGAGCGCGAGCACGGCGGGCTTGACGCCGAAGAAGATCGCGGCGATCGCCGGCGCGTCGCCCCACGCCGCGTAGAACGACGCGAGCGCCAGCATGAAGAGGGCGCCCGGCAGCACGAAGAGGAGGCCCGCCGCGAGTCCGCCCGCGGTGCCGTGCAGCAGCCAGCCGACGTAGGTGGCGAGCTGCTGCGCCTCGGGCCCCGGCAGCAGCATGCAGTACGAGAGCGCGTGCAGGAAGCGCGTCTCGCCGATCCAGCGCTTCTCCTCGACGAGCACGCGGTGCATCACCGCGATCTGCCCCGCCGGTCCGCCGAAGCTCTCGAGGCCGATCCGCAGCCAGGTGCGGAGCGCCTCGGCGAACGTCACCGGGATCGCCGCGTCCGCGGGATGCGGGTGCAAGATCTGCAACGGATCCTCCGCGGGCCGCGAGTCTCCCCGATTGTTGGGCTTCGGGCACGCTGATACGATGCGACCGTCTCCACGAGGCACCCGGGCGTCCATGAGCGGATCGGTCCGATGACGGTCGCAGACGGCCCCGCACGTCGCGCGACGTCCGGCGCGCATCCCGCTGCGCAGGCGACGGACCGGCGACCGCGCGTGCTCGTCGTGCACGACGACGCCGACGTGCGCGGCGCGCTGGTCGGGCTCCTCGAGGACGCCTGCGACGTGACCGTCGCGCCCTCGGCCGCCGCGGCGTGGTCGTCCGCGTGCGAGCTCGCGCCGGACCTCGTGTTCGCCCCGATCCGCACCGAACGGCTCGACGGGCTCGCCCTGCTGGCGCGCGTGCGCGGCGACGCGTTGCTGCGCGACACGCCCGTCGTGTTGCTCCAGGACGGCGACGCCGACGGCTGCGCCGCCGCGCTCGCGGCAGGCGCCGACGACTGCATCGCCGAGCCGATCTCCGCCGGAGCGCTGCGCAGCTGGGCGCGCGCGGCGCTGCAGCTGCGGCACGCGCGGCTGGCGGCGAGCCGGCGCGAGCGCGCCTTGCGCGGCGAGGCGGAGGGCCGCGCGCGCGAGAGCGGCGAGGCGCGCGCGATGGTGCGCACGCTGCTCGCGCACGGTTCGAGCAGCGGGCACGACCTCTTCCGGCGCATGGCGAACGAGGCGCCGGTGCTGATCTGGATGGCGGGCACCGACAAGCGCCGCTTCTTCGTGAACCGCCCCTGGCTCGAGTTCGTGGGCCGCCCGCTGGAGCGAGAAGTCGGCCACGGCTGGACGGAGAACGTCCATCCCGAGGATTTCGCGCGCTGCCTCGCAAGCTACGAGGAAGCCTTCGACCGCCGCGAGCGCTTCAGCATCGAGTACCGGCTGCGCCGTCGCGACGGCGTGTACCGGTGGCTGCTCGATACGGGGGCGCCGATCTGGGAGGACGGCAGCTTCGCCGGCTACGTCGGCTCGTGCCTCGACATCACGGAGCGGCGCGAGGCGGAGCAGCTGCTGCGCGCGCGCACCGAGCTGCTCGGCGCGATCGCGAGCGCCACCACCGACGTGATCTTCGTGAAGGACGTCGAGGGCCGGCTGCTGCTCGGCAACGACGCGTTCTTCCGCGCGCTCGGCGACGAGACGCACGGCGCCGGCCGCGGCGTGGAGCGGCTCGCGACGCCGGAGCAGGCCGCCGCCATCGCCGCCAACGACCGCCTCGTGTGCGAGAGCGGCGAGACGCACGTCTTCGAGGAGCCGATCGGCCCGCCGGGCGAGGAGCGCATCTGGCTCGGGACCAAGTCGCCGTACCGCGACGCGCAGGGCCGCGTCGTCGGCCTCGTCGGCATCGCGCGCGACATCACCGACCGCAAGCGCGTCGAGGAGTCGCTGCGCCGCAGCGAGCTGCTCTACCGCGGCGTCGGCGAGTCGATCGCCTTCGGCATCTGGGCGTGCGACGCGCAGGGCCGCAACACCTACGCGAGCGAGTCGTTCCTGAACCTCGTCGGACTCACGCAGGAGCAGTGCAGCCACTTCGGTTGGGTCGAGCGGCTGCACCCCGACGACCGCGACGCGACGCTCGCGGCCTGGCAGGAGTGCGTGCGCAGCGGCGCCGTGTGGGACCGCGAGCACCGCATCCTCGGCGTCGACGGCCGCTACCACCCGGTGCTCGCGCGCGGCGTGCCGATCCGCGACGAGCGCGGCGAGGTGCAGTTCTGGGCCGGCATCAACCTCGACGTCGCGCGCCTCAAGGAGGCCGAGGCCGCGCTGCTCGAAGCCGACCGGCGCAAGGACGAGTTCCTCGCGACGCTCGCCCACGAGCTGCGCAACCCGCTCGCGCCGATCCGCAACGCCGTCGAGCTGCTGCGCGACGCAGGCGCCTCCGACGCCGAATGGTGCCGCCGCGTGATCGAGCGCCAGCTCTCGCTGCTGACGCGGCTCGTGGACGATTTGCTCGACGTCTCGCGCATCACGCGCGGCCAGATCGAGCTGCGGCGCGCGCGCGTCGCGCTGCCCGCGCTCCTCGAGGCGGCGATCGAGACCGCGCGCCCGGCGCTCGACGCGGCCGGGCAGCGGCTCGAGCTGCAGCTCCCTCCCGAGCCGCTCGAGCTCCACGTCGATCCCGTGCGCGTCACCCAGTGCGTGGCGAACCTGCTCGACAACGCCGCGAAGCACGCCGAGCGCCCCGGGCTGGTCGTGGTCGACGTCGGCTGCGACGCGGAGCAGGTCGTGATCGCCGTGCGCGATCAGGGACCGGGCATCGCGGACGACGTGCTGCCGGCGCTGTTCCAGCCCTTCGTGCGCGGCGCGCGCCCGACGCGCGCCGCGAGCGGCGGCCTCGGCATCGGCCTCTCGCTGGTGCGCTCGTTCGTCGAGCTGCACGGCGGCTCGGTCGCCGCGCGCAGCAACGGGCCCGGCCAGGGCAGCGAGTTCGCGATCCGCCTGCCGCGCACTCCCGCGCAGGGCGCGGCCGCGAGCGACGAGACGCCGCGCGAAGCGTCGCCGCGCGGGGGCTCCGGAAGGCGCGTCCTCGTGGTCGACGACAACGTCGACAGCGCGGAGAGCCTCGCGATGCTGGTCGAGCGGCTCGGCTTCGAGGTGCGCACCGCGCACGACGGCCGCAGCGCGATCGAAGCCGCGGAGGCGATGCGTCCCGACGTGGTGTTGCTCGACATCGGGCTGCCCGACCTCAGCGGCTACGAGGTCGCGCGCACGCTGCGCGAGCGCATGCCCGGCGCGCCGATGCGGATCGTCGCGCTGACGGGCTGGGGCCAGGCCGAGGCGCGCGAGCGCGCGCTCGAGGCGGGCTTCGACTTCCACCTCGTGAAGCCCGCGGACCTGCGCATGCTGCGCGAGGTGCTCGGCGCCGGCTGACTCAGCGGGCCGCCGCGTCCGCGAGCGCGCGCGCGCCGGCGGCGTTGGCCAGGAGCTGGTAGCGGCGCGTGCGGTGCACGAGCGCGAGCGGCTCGTCGCGCGCGAGCGACTCGGCCGCGCGATGGTCGGCGAGCACGAAGGTCGGCGCGTCCTCGCGCAGCCACGCGGCGGCGTCCTCGCGCGAGAGCGTCGGCCGCTCCGCTCCCGCCGGATCGGCGAAGGGCAGGGCGTGCCGGCGCACGCCCGCCACGCGCACGTCGGCGGCGCCGTCCGCGTAGAAGAACAGGCTCGGCTTGAACGAGAGCTCGATCACGCGCGCGCCCGGGACGCTCGCGACGAGCCGCGCCGGCTCGCGCAGCGTCGGCAGCGCGGGCGCGACGGCGTGGAAGACGAGCGCGAGGACGGCGGCGCCGCCGACCGCGAGCGACGCGTGCGCGCGCAGCGGCTCCGCGCGCCGTGCCCACACCGCGCCGGCGCAGCCCG
>QEVM01000373.1 GCA_003576805.1 Pseudomonadota bacterium
GCGAGCGGCGCACAGTGGCGCGCCGGCGTCGGCGCGATGGCCGGGCCGCCGGCCGGCGCGCGCGGACCGCTCTTCGCGTGCGTGCGCGGGCCGCAGACGGGGGAAGCGGCTGCGGCGCTGGCGGCGGCATCGCCGCACGCGCTCGTCGTGAACGTGCAGAACGGCGTCGACGGCGACGCGGTGTTCGCGGCCCACTTCCCGCGCGTGGTCGGCGCGGTGATCCGCCAGGGCGCGACGCGCATCGCGCCCGATCGCGTGCGCGCGTTCGCGGGCGGCCGCCTCGCGGTCGGCGCGCATCCCGGAGAGGAAGGCGCGGGCGACGACGTGCACGCGGTCGCGGCGCTGCTGCGCGACGCCGGCTACGACGTCGGCGTCTCCCCGCGGATCGCCGAGGATCGCTGGCTGAAGCTGTGCATCAATCTGATGTCCACGCCGAACGCATTGGTGCGCCGCGCCGAGCACGCGACGGCCGCCTTCACCGAGGGCAAGGCGCGCCTGCTCGAGGAGGCGCAGCGCGCGCTCGCCGCGGCGGGCATCGCGGCGCGCTCGTGCGACGGCCGCGATCGCTCGCTCGCAGCCGAGATCGAGCACCAGCGCACGGCGCTCGCGCGCGGCGAGGCGGCGCGGCCGCTGCCGATCTACAACAGTCTGTGGCAGGCGCTGACGCGCGGCGATCCGATCGAGGCCGACGCGCACCACGAAGCCATCCTCGCGGTCGCGGGGCGCGCGGGTGTCGCGGCGCCGACCAACGAGCGCGCGCTCGCGGCGCTGCGGCGCGTCGTCGCGGCAGGACGCGGGCCGGAATCGTGCAGCGCCGAGGAGGTGCTCGGGCCCGCTTGAACCGGATCCGCCGGCTGCGGGTCTACCCCGCCGAACCCAGCAGGAGAATCGGCGAGATGCAGCAATCGCAGGAACCGCAGGACGCAGGCAACGGAACCAACGGCAAGGTGCAACGCGGCAGGCGCGCGCTCGTCGTGGCGGCGCTCGGCGCGGTGCTCGCGCTCGGCAGCGGAGGCGTCGCGGCGGCGCGTCCGCACGGCGGCCAGTGCGGCGGCAAGGGCGGACCGATCGCGCTCGAGCGGATCGAGCGCGGCGTCGCGAAGCTCGACCTGCCCAAGGACCAGGCCGACGCGGTGTACGCGGTGCTCGACCGCGCGCGCGCGCAGCGCCGCGGCTTCGACGGCCAGATGGCCGACGCGCACCAGCGCATGCGCGAGCTGCTCGAGCAGGACGCGCCGTCGGTGGACGCGGTCACCGCGCAGGCCGAGACGATCGGCGCGCTCACGACCGAGCTGCGCAAGATCGAGCTGCGCGCGCTGGTCGAGGTGCGCAACCTGGTCGGGCCGGAGAAGTGGAAGCAGCTCGACGAACGCAAGGCCCGCTTCGGCCGCGGCGAACGCCGGCGCGACTCCTGACGCGCGCTGCGTCAAGCTGTGCCGAAGGGAGCGAACCCCGCGCGCGATGCGCGGGGTTCCACCCGGCGGCGGCGCGCGCAATGACGAACGAGGATCGCGACGTGGAGCCGGTCGCCCGCCCCGGAGTCGACGACGTCGGCCTGGATTCCGTCGCCGGGGGATTCGCGCGCGTGGATCTCGGACGCGAGCAGCGCTTCGCAGAGTTCGTGACTGCGCACCGCGAGCGCGCGGTCGGGCTCGCGTGGCGGCTCGTCGGCGGCGACCGCGCCGCGGCGGAAGACGTCGCGCAGGAGGCGTTCGCGCGCGCCTGGCGCGGGCTCGACCGCTTCCGCGAGCAAGCCCAGCTCTCGACTTGGTTCTACCGCGTGCTCGTGAACGAAGCGAACCGCTTTTTGCGCTGGCGCTGGGTGCGCCAGCGCTTCGGCGGCGAGATGCCCGACGAGCCGCCCGACGCGCGCGGCCCCGGAGCGGGCGACCCGCTGCTGCGCGGACGCATCGCGCGGGCGCTCGCCGGACTCTCGCGCGGACAGCGCGAAGCCTTCGTGCTGGTGCACCTCGAAGGCATGCGCATCACCGACGCGGCGGCCGTGACCGGGCGCGCCGAAGGTACGATCAAGTCGCAGCTGCACCGCGCGCTCGCCGCGCTGCGCGCCGAGCTCGCCGATCTCGACCCCGAACGCGAGGACTCTCCCCGATGACCAATCGCCCCGACGACGACGCGTTCGTGCGCCGCGTGCGCGACGCCTACGCCCCGCCCCCGTTGAGCGCAGCGCAGCGCACGCGCTTCGACGCCGCGCTCGAGGAACGCATCGCGCGCGAGCGCTGGCGCTTCGCGCCGTGGGCCGCCGCCGCGCTCGCGGGCGGCGCGGCTGCGCTGCTCGTGCTCTCGCGGCTCGGTCCGCTGGCGACCCCGCCCGAGGTCGCGGACGAGACGACGCCCGAGGAGGAGTACGTGCTGGCGCTCGCCGGCGGCGCCGACGAGTTCGAGGCGGCGCTCCCGGTCGAGTACCGCGCGATCGCCGGAATGATCGACGGCGAATAGGAGGAGCCGATGCGAGCCATTCGTTGGATGTCGATCGCCGCGGTCGCGGCGGGCCTCGCGCTGGCGGGCGGCGCGGCGGCCGAGCCGGGCCGGCCCGGCC
>QEVM01000374.1 GCA_003576805.1 Pseudomonadota bacterium
CGCGGCCGACGCGGCGCGCGGGCCGTTCGTCGGCCGCGACGACGCGCTCGGCCAGCTGCGCGCGGCGTGGAACGACGCGGCGTCCGGGCGCGGCGGCATCGCGATCGTGTGCGGGCCGCCGGGCATCGGCAAGACGCGGCTCGCCGAGGTGTTCTCCGCCGAGCTGCAGCGCGCCGGCGCGCGCGTGCTGACGGGCCGCGCGCGCGAGGGCGAGGGCGTTCCCGCGCTCTGGATCTGGGCCGAGGTGATGCGCCGCCTCGCCGCGACGCCCGGCGGCGACGAGGCGGCGGCGCTCACCGCGGGCAGCGCGCTGCTCGACCCGGACGCCGCGCAGGACGGCGGCGCGCGCACGCCGCAGCACAGCCGCTTCCTGCTCTTCGACGGCGTGGCGCGCGCACTGGTCGCCGCGAGCCGCACGCGGCCGGTGGTCGTCGTGCTCGAGGACCTCCAGTGGGCGGGCGGCGAGTCGCTGCGCCTGCTCGAGCACCTCGCGTTCGAAGTGGCGGAGGCCGCGCTGCTGATCGTCGCGTCGGTGCGAACCGAGGCCGCGCCGCCGCCCGCGGCGCTCGAGCGCACGCTCGCGGCGCTGCGCCAGCAGCCGCGCTGCACCGAGGTGACGCTGCGCGGCTTCTCGCGGCGCGAGGTCGCGCAGCTCCTCGAGCGCACGATCGGCCGGCCGCCGCCGCCCGACCTCACGTCCGAGCTGGTCGCGCGCACCGAAGGCGTGCCGCTGCTGCTGCGCGAAGCGCTGCGACTGCTCGCCGAGCGCGGCGACCTGCGCCAGCCGGAGGGCGTGCGTCGCTGGGCGGTGTCACTGCCGGCGCGCGCCTTCGACCTGATCCGGCGCCCGCTCGAGCGGCTGTCCGCGCCCTGCGCCGACCTGCTCGCCGCAGGCGCGGTGCTCGGCCGCGAGTGGCCGCTCGCGCTCGCCGCCGCGGTGGCCGGCGCGGAGCGCGCCTCCGCGCTCGACCTGCTCGACGAGGCGCAGGCGGCGGGCGTCGTCGAGCAGGCGGAGGCGACCGCGCACTGGCGCTTCTCGCACGCGCTCTTCCAGGAAGCGGTGTACGCGGCGCTGCCGGCGGGGCGGCGCGCCCGGCTGCACGCGCGCGCAGCCGACGAGCTCGAGCGCCGCCACGCGGGCGAGCCGCTGCGCGTCGTCGCCGAGCTCGCGCACCACCGGCACCAATCGCTCGCGGTCGGCGATCCCGAGCGCGCGTACGCGTGCGCCGTCGCCGCCGCGGCGCGCGCGGCGCAGCTCTTCGCCTTCGAGCAGGCGGCGACGCACCACGCGCAGGCGCTCGACGCGATCGACCACGCGACGCCGGTCGACGCCGAGCGCCGCCTCGCGACGCTGCTCGCGCTCGGCGAGGCGCTCGGCCACGCCGGCGACCGCGAGCGCCGGCGCCGCGTCTTCACGGAGGCGTGGGAGTCGGCGATCGCGCTCGGCCGCCCGGTGGACGCCGCGCTCGCGGCGATCGGCTTCTGCGACATCGCCGAGTGGGCGCCCGAGGACGACGAGGCGCTCGCGCGGCTCCACCAGGCTCTCGACACGCTACCCGCGGCCCCCGACACCGACGACGAGCGCGCGCACCTGTTGACGCGCGTCGCGTATCTCTCGGCGCGCCGCGACCCGGCGCACGCCGAGCGGGTGGCGCGCGAGGCGGTCGCGCTCGCGCGCCGCTGCGGCGACGCCGGCGTGCGGCAGGACGCGATCTACGCGCTGCACTTCCTGCTGGCGGGCCCCGACCATCTCGACGAGCGCGACGCGCTCGGGCGCGAGATCGTCGAGGTCGCGCGCAGCGCGGAGGTGCGGGACGCGACGCACATCACGCTGCTCGACGTCGCGTGCGACCGCCTGCTGCTCGGCGACGCCGAGGGCGCGCGCCGCCAGCGCGCGCTCGCCGACGAGATCGCGGGCAGCGTGCCGAACCCGCGCCAGCGCTGGCACGCGCTCGTGTACGACGGCGGCGTCGCCGCGCTCGAGGGCCGGCTCGCGGACGCCGAGCGGCTCGGCGCGGAGGCGGGCGCGCTCGGCGCGCGCATCCAGCACCCGTACGCGCGCGGCGTGCAGCGCGCGCTGCGGGCGATCGTCGCGCGCGTGCGCGGCGACGAGGCCGAGGTGCTGCGCATCTTCGACCCGCGGCTGCCGATCCGGATCGGACCCACGCAGTGGGTGCAGGCGTTCGCGGCGCGCGCGCTGGTCGCGCTCGGCCGCCGCGAGGAGGCGCGCGCCCTCTTCGACGACCTCGCCAAGGACGGCTTCCGCGCGATCCCGCGCAACATCCGCTGGTGCAACACGGTCGTCGAGACCGCCAACCTGTGCGCCGATCTCGGCGACGCCGAGCGCGCCGGCGAGCTGGCGGCGCTGCTGCGGCCGGTCGCCCATCACCACGCGGTGTTGCCGATGGCGATCTCGTACGGCGGGCCGGCGGCGCGCGCGCTGGCGCGCCTCGCCGAGCTGCGCGGCCTCGCCGACGAGGCGGCGGCGCACTTCGAGGAGGCGATCGACGCGGCCGCCGCGCTCGAGGCGCGGCCCGCGCAGGCGCAGGCGCTCGTC